>DASXIA010000261.1:0-5695 GCA_036488155.1 Streptosporangiaceae bacterium
GCCGAGAAGAGGGCGTTGGATATGTGCATGGTCATTCGGGCATTCGCATTGCTACTCGCGCGCTGAGGCGTCGGCCGGCGAGCGTGACGGTCTGCGACATAGCACCGTCAGGCGCCGTCGGAGCGCGCCGATCGCCGATTATTTTGTCGCAGCTGGCCGATGCTTGGCTGGTCACGCGGCACGCATAATACCCATTTCGGCGGGCGGGCGGCTGCCAGTCGCCATTGCGCGGGCGTGCGGTCTCACTGCACTATCTCCTGCCGCTCGGTTACGAGCTGCACGGACGGGAAGCTGTACAACCGCGCGCGATCGTCGACGCCTGGGTGGCGGGCAGCCGCGTCCCGTAACCCAGCGGCCGCTCTGCACCGCCTCCCGCAGCGCCTCCTCCAGCCCTCCGGCACCCGGTGATCAGACAATTCCACATGCAGATCGCACCCGGAAACAGTCCACATTCCCGTCACAACCAGCCCCAGGCGAATACGGTCCAATGCGGCCGGGAGCGCCCCAGGTAATCAGCCCGTCGACGGCAGCGACTCCGAAGGCAGAACCGCCTGGGAACTGGCCTGCGTCACACCGCTCCGCTCGTTCCGGGAGCCGTAATGGCTGCCCGTGCCGTGATAAAGCTGGACCGCCTCGGTCAGGCGCTCGCGAGCCTCCGGGGTGTACGGCGCGCACTGAAACATGACATGCTGCACGCCGAGTTCTGCATAACCCTGCAGCGCGGCAGCGATCTCCTGCGCCGTGCCTGTCAGCGGGTTGTCGAAGAAACCCGGCTTCTTCTCCTGCAGGTCGGGAAACCACAGGCCGATCAGCGCCGTAACGCCCAGAGTTGCCGGATCGCGCCCGACCTCGCGGCACGCGGCTCCGATTCTGGCGAACGGCTCGGCCATCGTGTCGGGCTTGCCCATATAGCCGATGTTCCACAGGTCGGCATACTGCGCGGTCAGCCTGAGCATCCGCGGGCCTTCGCTGCCTACCAGCAACGGCGGCCCCTCGGCCCGCGGGCCACGCGGCAGGTCCTCGCAGTTCGGCGCCTGATAATACTTCCCGGCGAAATCGACGTGCCCGTCGCGCAGCAGCGGCCTGAGGATCTGCAACGCTTCTTCGAACCGGTCCACCCGGTGATCGAAAGGCAACCCGAACGCCCGATACTCCGGCTCGTTCCAGCCCGCGCCGACACCCAGAATCAGGCGCCCCTGACTCACCTCGTCGATGGCCGTCGCCATCTTCGCCAGGACCGCCGGATTACGCAGGGACTTGCACAGCACCAGCGTGCCGATCTCCACCCGCTGCGTCGCCTCGGCCAGCGCCGCCAGCACCGTCCAGCACTCCCACACGCCCCGGGTCGGCTCACCCGGATAGCGATAGAACAGGTGATCAGCCAGCCAGACGCTATCGAAGCCATCAGACTCCGCCTGCCGCACGATCGCCCGGATCATGTGATAACGACGCGCGCTGTTATCGTCGCGGTTGTTCGCCGTGTAGACCAGCAGTCCTATCTTCACGACCTGTCCTCAGCCTTCTTCGGGATTCGATTCTTCTTCCTCAGCAGTGCCGGCGCTGGAAAGACGCGCCGCTCAGTGGGTGCTGCCCTGATCATCTGCGACAGACCGACAAGTGCCGCCAAGCCCTGACGCTAGCGACTGCCTCTGACAAGGACGGTGGTGACGCCAGAGGGGCACGTGCATCTGCCCATGGACACCGCGGTCCAGGGGCACCACGATCGCTCCGCTGGACACCACCTTTCCCTCCATGGCAGCGAGGTGCTATCAGCGTCGGGGCTGTTTAGCGCGTCCTCGGACACTGGCGTGCGCGGCCGCAGCAGGCACATCAGGGCGCACAGGATGAACGGGGCCGCGGCACACGGGCTGGTGTGAGTGGTTGCGGCCGCGAAGGTGTGCCCGGTCGTCACCCAGCCGAATTGACGGTGCCGAGTAGTGCGACGCCGACTGCGCCGCCGAGCTGCGGCCCGCCAAGAACGAATGGCTCGGACTCGTCGATGTCGCGGGCCCAGAGGTGGAGGCACTCTACGGCGGTTCGCCGGAGAGCCGTTCGGCGACGACAGTCGGGAATACGTGTTCGCCGCTGCTCCGCGGGGCGGCCATGGTCACGGCACGCCCGACGCTGGGCCAATTAACCAGTACGCACTCAGCGAACTCGCTTGCCCGGCTGTGGTCGTCCGGGCTGCGTGTGCGGAGTACGTCTGGATGGCGTCAACCAAATCGGCGAGGCATCAGCGGCGGTGAGGGTTGCTGCAGTGACAGCGTGCTCGCTGAAGTGACGACGCTGGCGGGCAACTGGTCACGAAGCTCGCCCGGCTCCACGACGGCGGCGAGTTCGCCGACGAACATCAGTTACGGGCAGGCCGACCTCGGGCGCGCCGACCTCATCACCGGGGTCGGCGGTCAGTCCTGGGAAACCCAAAGCCGCGCTCGCGCTGATGCCTGAGGCTTTGCCGTCGATCAGCTTCGACCCTGCCCGGCCGAGGAGGAGTTCACGGCGCGCTGCCAGGCCGCGCTGGATATCGTGCAGCGGGACCTGGACGTCACCGGATGCGGCCGGTACCGGGTGCGGGCCCTACCTCACGCAGTGGCCGACAGCGGCATTCGCGGCCTTGCCGGACGGCTCAGCCTGGACAGAGGCCTGGGGCATAACCCGCGAGATGGACGGTGCCAGCCTGCTCTTCAACGCGGCCGCATCGGTCTCCGGCACGATCAAGGAGGTGGATCAGATTGAGTGGCCGGCCTGCGCCGCCCATGGCGATGATCGCATGGCCCGTGCCTCGGATGTCGAGGAACCCGTGGCGCTACCTGACGACTTCGCCGCCGTCCTCGACGAGCCCGTCACGCTCATCGACGGCGTGCCGTGGTGGTGGTGTATCCGCGCGGGACATGCGCTTGCCCCGGTAGGACAGCTCACCGCGAGGATCGCCAAAACGCCATGACCGTTCGCCCAAGCGGGCCTGCGCTTGCGCCAAAATCTCCCAGGCGGTGCACACCGATCATCCAGCTCTGGGCTGGTCAACAGCGGGTGACGCAGCCGCCTGCGGCCGTCCAGATCGGCGGATATAGCTCACCGCGCCTATCGCCACCCGTCATGCTGCGTGACGACATGTCAGCACCAAGGGCATGTCCGCCGGACGTCCAGCTGCTGACCAAGCCGCATTTACCGGCAACCACCTGCCACGGCTGCTGCCGGGCCCGCACGCACCAGGATCGGCCGCGAATTGCCTGCATCATGATCGTAGTAGTTCATCGGTGCCGGCCGGTAACTGCTGCGGCTGGTGAGGGTCACTGCGGGCGGCCAGCACTGCTGCACTTCGGTGCTGTGCGGCAAGGGTGGGACAGTGGTTGCCATGCCAGCCTGGCGGTACGCGCAGCTGACGATCGCCGCTGACTGTCGTTCTCAGCACGGCAGGTGCTCGCGTGCGCCGTGCGAGGTCGTTGCCGTGCCAGGGCGGCAGCCCGCCGATCTTGGAGGGTATCGATGCCAGTGCTGAGGGACAGGCTGACCGATGCCGGGTACGGCCTCGGCTGGTCGGTTGTCTGCCGGCTGCCCGAATCGTGGGCGCACAGGGCTTTCAGGTTCTTCGCCGATCTCGCGTGGCGGCGCCAGGGCCCCGGGGTGCGGGTGCTGGAGGGCAACCTGCGCCGGGTGATCGGGAACCAGGCGGCCGGCGGCCAGCTGCGGGCGCTGTCCAGGCAGGCGATGGGCTCGTACGCGCGCTACTGGCTCGAGGCTTTCCGGCTGCCGGTGATGCCGGCGGACCGGCTCGCCGGGGGGATGCGCGACACCGGGCATCGCCGGGCCGCGCTGGAGTACCTGGCGGCCGGGCGGGGAGTGGTCTTCGCGCTGCCGCACATGGGCAACTACGATCTGGCTGGCGCATGGATTATCGCCCGGGGGGCAGGCTCCATTGCCACCGTGGCGGAGCGGCTGAAGCCGGAGTCGGTCTACGACAGGTTCGTCGCGTTCCGCGAGGGCCTCGGCGTGGAGGTGCTGCCGGCCAGCGGGGGGACGGGCAGCGCGTTCGGCATCCTGGCGCAGCGGCTGCGGGCAGGCAAGCTTGTCTGCCTGGTCTGTGACCGCGATGTCACCGGCGCGGGCATGGAAGTGGAGTTCTTCGGCGAGAAGGCCCGCATGATGGGCGGCCCGGCTGCGCTCGCCGTGCAGACCGGCGCTGCGCTGATGCCCGTGATCTTGTGGTTCGAGGGCGATCACTGGGGCGCGCATATCCATGAAGAGATACCGGTGCCCGCCGAAGGAGACACCGAGCAGAAGGCGGCGGCCATGATGCAGGAGGTCGCGCGCCTCTTCGAGGCGGGAATCAGGGCTCATCCGCAGGACTGGCACATGCTGCAGCGCGTCTTCGTCGCCGACCTCGACCCCGAGCGGCAGCGGCATCCGGCTGGCAGCTAGCCACCGTTGAGGCAGGAAGGTAGCGGGTGACAGCGCTCCTTTGGCGACCCTTCTTGATTCCGGTCTCGCTGCACACTTAAGAGTCCCGTGCCTGAGTCATCGTCGCGGCCATGAGCCAGTGTGCTGGAAATGGCGGCTCTTCCTGTGGTCACGCGAAGTACGGCAGCGGCCAGGTGGGCAGGGCCTGAACCTGTGTCGTATCCGCCGGGTCCGGCCCGGAGTTTTTCGCCGCCGGCGGTACAGCGATTGTCCGCCGGAGCCATAAGCGCGCAATCTTCTGCGTAGGTTGGGCGCATACCGGTCCGCCGGCGCTGCTCAGCCTTTCGCCGGCCTCTGCTTACCTTTCCCTGCGCGGATGCTCGATGATCGCGTCCGGACCGGGGAACACCAGGCTCGTGTGACCGTCGTCGAAACGCACCAGGTAGGGCGGCTCCCCGCCCGCTCCGCGGACCTCGACGATCTCGCCCGTCCGGTCCGGATGACCCACGATCTTGGCACGCACGTGCAACCGGTCCCCGACAACTGCCTGCATCCGCCCACCACCTCACCAGCGTCTACGCACTACCCTGCGCAGCAGGACACGCTCACGGTGTACCGCCTTGCCACGGCCAGTATCCACCTCGACGCCGATGGCTGTACCGGCTGTGTGAGCACCGCTACAAGCGGCATGTGCGGTACACCCGACGCATGGCCGCGTCGGCCGACGCCGGCAGCAGAAAGCGGCCCTGCTGCTTCCACCCGCTCACAGGCCCGCGCAGAACGTCAAGATCTGTACGGTCCTTGCCTTGATCGGCTTCGGGCCGATGTCCGCGCCGAACGGCGGGTCTCGCGCGCTGGCCGCCGACCAGCCCGGTCACCCAGCGTGACTCGGACTCGAGCATAGTGTGGTGCCAGATCGATGCTCCTATGCTGCGTCAAGGGCTTGAGTGAGACTTCCCGGTTGTATCTCTGGCAGTGGTGAGGGTGGTAGGGCGGTTTGCTGGTTGCGGACACGACAGGGAAGGGCCGCTCCGGGTCGGAGGGCAAGCTCTTATGAGGTCACGCCCAGCGGGTTCGATCGTGGGGGGCCGGGGACGGCCGGCGAATCGTTAGCAGGCCAGTACGGATGCGGCAGCCGATTAGAGGGTCAGGCCGCCCCCGGAGATCGAGGATCAGCTAACGCCCGGGCGCAGGTAGCGGTAGACCTCGCGGGCGACGTAACGCTTCAGGCAGCGGATGATCTCCTTCTTGGACAGGCCTTCTTTGCTGCGCCGCTCAACGTAGGCGCGGGTCGGCG
>DASXIA010000262.1:0-4760 GCA_036488155.1 Streptosporangiaceae bacterium
GACGCTGAACGGACGAGCCGTGCCGCCACCACAACACGTCCGCGATAAGTATGAAGAGTCGCCGAGCCCATGAGGCCGGCAGCTTGCATACCCCGGCCCAGGCGAGAAGGTATAGCTGTGCCGACGCATGTTCACCAAGCCCTGGCCGGTGAGCTCGCTGCCTAACGCGAACCGTACCGGCCCCGTCTGTCTCGGCTACAGGCTGGCGCATGATGATAAACCTCTGCAATCAGGCTAGCAGGGCGCCGGAGGCGACAAAGTCGACAACAGCACCAGCGCGCAGTGGGCAGAGCTGACGGCCAGTTGCAGGCGCGAATCGCCGAGTTGAGCCGCCGGAGCTTGCGCTTTGTCAGAGCTGACACGGAACAGATCGACGGTTCACTCCTCTACGCCATGAAGCCACGCGCTTTACGAGGTCGCGGTGAAAACCCGCTCAGGTCGACACGCTGCGAACGCAGAATGCGCGGCTGGCGGACTCAACGCGGACTGAGCCGAGTGCGCTCAAGGCGTCAGGTACCTACACATGAGCGCCCTCGCCGGCTTCGCACGCAGACCCACGCAGCCCGGATCAACCCGATCTGCACGGCTCAGCTAGCGATCACCGAGGCCGCCGTAGCCGTCCAGATCGGCGGATCTTGCGCACGGGCGCGGACCAGCGCAAGTCACTCAGCGTGAGCTGATCTCCGACACAGCGCGCGGCCAGATCGCCGATTATTCGCGTGCCGATGGCCCACGGCACCGCGGGCAACGTGCGTACAGAACATCCGGTTATGAGCGTTCTGGCGGCGGCGCTTATGTGATCTCGTTCGCATGGGTGTGGGTGAGCGATTCGGCGGTGAAGGTCACCGCGAACGCTGCAGTCGCGGCGAGAAGCAGCAGGAGCGACAGCCGGGCGAGAGTGGCGTCCGGGGCCGAGCCCGCAGTCCGCAGCAGTCCGTCACGGAAGGCGAGTGCGACCGGGACGGTGGCGCACGCCAGGACTGCGGAGTCGATCAGCCGCCGCCGGGTCCCGCGAGCCGGGCGGTCGCTGCGGATGAGCCCAAGGTAGGAGCCGACGGTGGCGGTGAACGCATACATGCCGCACGCTGCCACGGCGAAGAACAGCAAGGCGGCCGGTCCGTTGTATCCCTCGCCAACCGCCTGGCCGGCCGCGATGATGGCTGCGAAACTCGCCGAGGCCAGCGTGGCGGCGGCGAGCGGATGCCTGCGGATCATGGGGGCGGCCCGCTCGTCAAGCCAGCGCACGGCACAGGCGCACCCGGCCCCCAGCGGCCCGCGCCGGCCGCAGGCTAGCCCGGCTACCGTGAGCACGTCCGCCAGCCAGTCCGGCCCGGCAGCGCCCGGTCCAGGCGCAGCATCTGCCGCTTCCAGGGTGCTGACAGCAGCCGGCTCAGCCGCCGCGGTGAAGGCCCGTCGCAGGCGGAGGCTGGCCCAGGCAGCGAGCGCGGTTAGCAGCGCCAGGGCGATTATCAGCAGTGCAGTGATTCCGGTCCAGGCGGACCGGTTTCCCCGCAAGCCGAAACTGATCCAGTCTGAGGCCAGCGTGACCGCGATGGCGGCGAGCGCCACGCGGCCGGCTCGCAGCAGGTCAAGCACCCGGTGGACGTGCAGCGGCTGATTGCGGCGGCACAGCGGCAGGCGTAGCAGGCTGGAGCCGACGACCAGCGGAACGAAAAAGATCACGAAGGAGGTGGCCACGTCGTACGGGTCCGCCTCCCATGGGCTGTGCAAGTTCAGCGCCGTGACTTCCTTCGCCGTGTACACGCAGGCCACGAAGAGCCCAGAGGTTAGCAGCATGCCGAGCACGGCGCGGCCGATCACCCGGCGACGCGGGTCGCCGATGGCCAGTGCGGCTGGCGGCAGGCTCGATGTGCCCCCATTGGTCACTGAAGACCCCAGTTCATCTCGCCGACCGACCCGATGAACGAGTGCCACACGCCGGCCCGCCGGGCCATAGACACCGGCCGGGGTGCGGTCTCCAGGTGAACGTGGCTCTTGCGGCGCGCTCCCCTCCCGGCCGTGTCCAGCCAGCGATATACCGGGCAGGTGGTACCGCCGGGAAATCGAAGACCGCCGCGCTGCGCTTCCGGAACCGAGTGATGATCGCGCGCTCCACTGCAGCCGGCCCGCAATGGAGCACGGCCAGCAGGCGCCAGGCCGAGACTGCCTTTGAGCTTTCCGGAATCCATACCTAGGAACGCTAGGTGTAGGTCCGTGGTCTGTCAAGCTGCGCCCCAGCAGGCCCAGACTTCCCCTTTGCAAGTGCCGAAAGACATACCGATCAATCTGGCATCGCGCGCGGGCACCGTGATCCCGGAGGTAACACGCGCCGAACGGCGGAGCAGGCGCGCGTTTATAAGGAGCGCTCCGGACCGTTGACGATTCCGACCAGGCCGAGCCGACGGGCGGTCGGGCCGTATGTTTAGAAGGCGCCGACGCTGGGATGAATGTGCGCTTCTGCCGTTGCTGGCGCATTGCAGGGGGTACGTAGTGAGGTCGCGGGCTCAGCCGGCATCACTGTCTATCTGCGGGTGCGGCCGAGATATCTGCCGCCGCGAACCTCTAGCGCCGGTGGCCTGGCAAGCAGGTACGCAGCTTCGAGGCGCCCGCACGTCGGCGTTCAGAGGGCGCGACGATGGTCGCTACTCATCAGGTGAAGCCAACGTTGAGGACGAAGTGCCCGAGTCTCAGACGGAGCAGTCCGCCACCAGCCCAGTGCACGATGAATGCCAGCAAGATGATGACCAGAATAACGACCACCACCCAGAAGAAGAACACGACGATGCCAGGGATGGCGTACCCCGCCACAGTTCTCGCTCTAGCCACCACCGCCAGCTACCCGGCGTCGTGCGACTTACTCGGCGCGCGAACCAAAAGACAGTGAGAACCATTGAACTGCGCTTGCCGCGGTAGATACGAGGGCCGATGCCGAATTGGCTAGCGCTGGCGATCTCTGAGGGGAGCGGCGGCGCCTGGTCGAGAACTGGGTTTTTTAGCCACCCTCGGCTGCGTCGGAATGGCGGATGCCCTTGAGTGTTAGGACGGCAGTCAGTCTGTCTGCCAGCCGCAGGTCTCGATAGGGCGAAGCTGAACTGTCCAACCGCTCCGCTTGTTCCACCGAGCAGGCGAACTGCCGCTCTGTCATCCAGCTCGCGGAGTGCGGTGCCGCGAGACCCGGCGAGCGCCGCGGTCCGGCTTCGAACTGGGATGGTCGGCGGCCCTGCGCCTGGCAGAAGGCTGCCGCGCTCGGTGTTCTGGGGGCTGCTCGCCGCCACAGGCCCTGTCGTACTCCTCGATGACGTTCCGGGGCAGGCGACCATGTTCGGCCACGGCGAAGCCGTGCTGCTCCGCCCATGCGCGTATCTCGCGGCTGGCAGTCGTCCTGGCGGTGGTCCTCGGCCGTCGTGCACGAGCCAGCCTGGCTCGCTCGACGAAGGGGCCCAGCAGGTTACGGAAGTTGGCGGCATGTTTGGCATTCAAGTCGATTTCGTAGGCCCTGCCGTCAATGCCGAAGTGGACGGTCTCGTCGGCCGGGCCGCCGGTCAGGTCATCCTCAAGCCGAACGTCGACCTTCTGCATTACTTTCCCCTAGGTCGCGGCTTACCTTCCAGAAGCTCGAGGTCCCCGTCGAGCTGGATGTATGACTTATTCCCATTGCCGGATGGCTTTACTGTCATAGTGGCCGGCTCTTCACGGTCGCGCCTCTCGCTGGGTCGTGAGGGGCCTCTCACGGCCGCCAGGACGATCGTCGTAGCAAAGGCGGACTTCGGTCACCGTACTGGCCAGCGCCTCTGCGATGGCCAGTCAACTGGCGCCGCTGGCCGGGGCCCGGCGACGCGCTGGGCCATGGCGGCTTCGGTCTCGCTGACTGGGTCGGGGAGCAAGTGGATCGCCACTAGATCGTCGCCCGGATACTTGGCTTGTCTCCTTGCCTAGAGCTCGAGGGAGTCTTCAATCAAATCGCGGGAATGGCTGCAGGGTTCTCGGGCGTTGCCCACATGCCACTCTGGCACGTTTAGGTTGCTGCGCTAGGGCCCGACTGCCAAAGCGCAAAAGGTGATCGTCACAGCGAAGTGCATCGGCTGGTCATTCACCGCACGGCCACCCAGCTAAGCGCCGATTTGACAGCCGCTTGGTCCATCCGCATTATTTCTGGCATGGCGAGAAGCGTACAAGTAGTTGTCAGCGACGATTTGGATGGCTCGGACGGTGCCGAAGGCGTCGGCTTCGGTTTCGACGGCGTCAGCTATGAGATCGACCTGACTGAGAAGAACCGCGCCAAACTCGAGAAGGACTTCGCTCCGTACGTCCAGGCAGCCCGCCGTATCAGCCGCAGCCGCCGTCCCAGCTCTTCACGGCAGACCGGACCGCAGGTCGATCGTGCGCAAATCCGCGCCTGGGCGAAGGAGAACGGTCTGAATGTCTCGGAGCGAGGACGGATTAGCGCCGAGGTTATTCAGCAGTACGAGGCAGCCCACTGATCGGCTGAATGCCTGACGTCGGGGTGCTTCGTGCCCGATGGTTGCGCCGGTTCGGCGACATCCCCGGCATCGCGCACGAGCCCGCACCTGGCGCATCACTGGCCGACGACTGCGAACTATGGTTAATCGGCAAATAGCGCCACAACCCGCAGAGTGGTGAGGCCTGGGTGCCGGTGGCACTGGGGATGGCGTACTCGGTGACGGTGTGGTATCACGTGGCGCATTTCGATTTGCATGGCGCGTTCGCCGGGCACGACCCGCACAGGGCTACAGCCGGCG
>DASXIA010000291.1:0-10512 GCA_036488155.1 Streptosporangiaceae bacterium
AGAGGCGGTGGCCGATGGAACTCAGACAGCTACGTCACTTTCTGGCGTTGGTCGAGGAACGCAGCATCACCCGCGCCGCCAAGCGCGAGCTCATCGTGCAGTCAGGCCTGTCGAACTCGCTCCAGGCCCTCGAACGCGAACTCGGTACGCCCCTCTACGTCCGCGGAACCAGGCCCGTCCGACTCACCGCGGCTGGTGAGGCTTTGGTGGGCCCGGCTCGCCGGACCTTGACCAGCGCTGCGCAGGCGGAAGAGGCCGTACACCACACCCGTGATGTGCTCATCGGCACACTGCACATCGGCGTCTCGCTATCTGCTCAGCATCTGGTGCCGTTCGCTTCCTATCTCGGCGAGTTCACTCGCGATCATCCCGGCATCGACCTGCGCCTGCACTACGCGCCCGCGTTGACGATGATCTCGATGGTCGAGACGGGAGAACTGGATTGCGTGATCGGACCCGCGGTCAGCCAGGTCCCGGGCCTCCGGATGACTCGCCTGGCGCGAGAGCCGCTGCACCTCGTCTGCCGTGCTGATCACCGCCTGGCAGAGCAGGCTGAGGTCAACGTGAGACAACTCGCCAACGAGCGGTTCGTCGAGGTACCCGCAGGGTGGACGGCTCGCCTGCTGAGTGACGCCGCGTTCGCCGGCGAAGGCATACCGCGCCGCGTCGTCTGTGAGGTCGGCGACTGGGAGCTATTCCTCGAGCTGGTCAGCGCAGGCGTCGGTATCGGCTTCGCTCCAGTCGGCCTGCAGTACCCGGTGCTGACCGCACCAGACAGCGTTCTGCGGCTCATCGCAGTCGAGGACGCGCGCCTCGAAAGGTACATTTACCTGATCCTGCCCTCGGTGGGCGAGACCAGTCCGGCAGCACGGCGGTTCGCCGATCAGCTGCTGCGCATCCACCCCGCGGGCACCTAACCGGCACCTGTAAGCCAACGCAGCCCTGCCAACTCGGAAGTGGCGGCTGCCGGTGCGATCATGGCGCGACCGTCTGATCGTCAGATTGACTCCATTCGTGACGTGCGCGACGCACTCGACATCGGCGGCGACACGGGCGCGGTTGTACCAAGCGAAACTTCCATGCCGACCGTGGACGCCGACCCAACGGCCGCCGCGTGGCCACAGATAAGCGCAACCACAGCGGCAGCACCGGTCGGCGCCTACGCGGCCGAAGAGAAGAAGGAGTGCGCCGATGTGACTGCAGCAAGCCCGCGCCCACCTGCGATGCAGCGACCCTGTGCTGGCGCGGCTGGCCGTGTCGCCCGACTACCTCGTTGGCAGCGTGCACGCGCGCGCCGAGTACCTGGCCCGAGGCCAGGCCGCTGTCGACGTCGCGTCGGATGCGTTCCAGCACTGACTTGCTGGGGCGGTCGCGGTCGAAGGCTGCTATATCCAGCCCGAGCCGGATGGCGTACCTGCGCAGGTCGCCGTCTTCGAGCGCCTTTGCCCGCGGAACAGCAGCTCGTGCATGTCCAAGAACGGGCGCTGCAGCGCCGCGGCGAGGGCGTGCACAGGATGCCAGCCAGGGGACTGGCGGAAGGCGAACCGTATGTTCCGCCCGACCTGCCGTTCGACCAGTTCGAGCGCATCAGGCGGCTGACGGGCGAACCCCGGACGTGATCGACGTTCTCCTCCAGCGGCGCCAGGCCAGCCAGTAACCCTCCGGCATGTCCCTGCGGGTCATGGGCCGCCGTCTGGTGCTGCGGACGGATCCGGCGAGTTCGGCGGTTCAGAAGCCGACCTGCTGGCGGACGAGGACGACGTGGATGCGGCCGGGCAGCTCCTGGTGGATCTCGAGAATCTTTCCCACCTGGCTGTGCTGCCCGTAAGCGGCCTGCGCCCGGACGTCCTCCAACGGCAGGCTGTGCTGATAGATCCGCTCATGCGCCGCTGCCAGGGTGGGCACGAGCTTCTGCGCGCCGACCACGAAGATCACATTGGCGGCGCCCCAGACGTAGGAGGCCAGCTGACTGCCCGACGCCGAGGCGATGACCAGGGTGCCGTCCCGGGTGACCGCGTGCACGCTACCCAGCGCGTAGTCGGGCTGGCCACCGATTGCCTTCATCTGCTGCCCTTGGGTCGCGAAGTCCAGCGCGAACATCTCGTTCCGCGCCGAATTCAACCGACCTTCGCCATCGTTGATCGCATCCGCGATCCCGGCCTCGGCCAGCGTCACCGAGGTGTTGGTCATCACTGACGAGCCGTCTGGGATGCGGGCCAGCACCGCCCGGCGCGCGGCATCGAGATCATCGACGACCTCGACGCTGAACCCGTGCTCCTCCAGGGCCGTGACGGTCGCCTGCAGCGCCGCCTCATCTGGCAGCGTGGTGAAGCGCTCAGGTGTTGCAGTCGTGCTCACCGCTGGTCCTCCTTGGTGCAGATCACTCCCGGGAACGCAGGGGTCCCGGTGGTTGGCTGGCTGATCGGATGCGCCCGAAGTTACTGGCCATTAAGGTGAGCGACTGTCACCTGGTTCTGGTGATTGTGCGGCCAGCCGTCGTGGACGCTGCTCAGCCACATGCGCGCGGGAGCGGGGCTATCCGGACTATTGCGTTCGTTCGCCGCTCAGAACGGACGGACAGATTGTCGCGTGTCCGCGAGCTGCTGGAAGTGGCGATGCGCGGACTGAACGGCGCTGGCGCCTTCGCCGACGGCCGCAGCCACCCGCTTCGTAGATCCGTGGCGGACGTCCCCCGCGGCGAACACAGCGGGCGCGCTGGTCTCCATCGGCAGCGGTGGGCGAGCCAGGGGCCAGCCATCGGGCAGGCCACCGGTCGGGACGAGGTCCGGACCGGTGAGCAGGAAGCCAGCATCGTCTCGTGCCAGCGTGGCAGGCAGCCAGTCGGTGCGTGGCTGTGCGCCAGCCAGGATGAACAATGCGGACGCTTCGACGTCCTCGGTGCGGCCGGTTGCCGAGTTGTACAGAGTCAGTTGCTCCAGGCGGCCGGCACCGTCGGCACGGGCGACCTCAGTGTTAGGACGGATGTCGATGTTCGGCAGCTCGCCGATCTGGTCGATCAAGTAGCTAGACATGGTCGCGGAAAGTGAACCACGGCGGACGACGATGGTGACGTGCTCGGCGTACCTGGCCAGGTAGACGGCAGCCTGGCCGGCCGAGTTGCCGCCGCCGACGATGTACACCGTGCGGCCGCGGGTGGCGGGTACCTCACTGAGCGAGGCACCGTAGAACACGCCGGCGCCGATCAATCCCTCGACGCCGGGCGCGCTCAGCCGCCGGTACTGCACGCCAATACTGATCACGACGGCGTCGCTGGCCACCCAGCTACCGCTCGCCAGCGTGATCAACTGCTGCCGACCGCGCGCGCTGAGTCCCGTGGCGCGGTCGAATACCATTTCGGCGCCGAACTGCACCGCGTGGATCGGTACCCACTCCATGAGAGCCTTGCCGCTGACCCCCCACGGGAAGCCGAGATAGTTGCGGATCATGGAGGTGGTTGCTGCCTGACCGCCGACCGTCTCCTTCTCCACGACCAGGGTGTGCAGACCTTCGGAAGCGCTGGACAGCGCTGCCGACAGGCCAGCTGGACCGGCACCGATCACCGTCATGTCATAGTGACGAGCGTCAGGCCGGCTTCGTAGCCCCAGCGCCTCCGCGATCTCCGGGACTGACGGATCGACTTGAACGCGCCCGTCGAAATACACGCATACTGGCAGCTGTGTTCCGTCCTGACGAGCCAGTTCGAGTAGCTGCCGACCCCGCGGCGAATCCGGCGGGAACCATTGAAACGGGACAGCATTGCGGTAGAGCTCATCGCGCAGTCGGTGAGCGTTCGGCGCGCCGGGCTCCATGACGACACGCATCGCACAGACACCCGGTTGTTCGGTCGCCTGGACCCATCTGTCGAGCAGCATGCCGATGCGCGGATAGAGCCTATGATCGGCCGGATCCCATGGCCGCACCAAGATCATGTCGGCTCGCCCGAGCGCCATAGCATGCAATATCGACTGTTCAGCATGGCGGTCGAAGGCAGCACAGATCAGAGCGCGCCCAGCGAGCGGATGCAATTCGTGGGCCCGCTCCAGGAACTTCTCGCCGGCCATGTACTGCATCCGCTGAGCCGCGATGACGACCGCGACCTGCTTGTCATGCTCCCGCAGATGCTGAAGAACGGACAGGCCGCGTTCGGGCTGGGTCTCCGCGACGATCTGATAGTCGGCGCCCAGCCTCCGATTCAGCGCTCGCCACAATGCGTCGAGCGCCTCGCGGTCCTCTTCGACGAGAAGGAAGACCGGCCTGGTTGCCCCGTTCATAGCGCAGGCAATCCTTCCCCTTCGCCGCTCCAAAGTGCATTGCTACCCCTCGGCGGCGCCGGCCAACAGTTCATTAACTGGAGGATGCTGCGTAGATCTCATATGCCGGCCGATCTATCGCATAGCGCCCTGGCACGTCGAAAGGCGACGTCTTACTCCTCGGTGACGACTGCTAGCAACTGTTCGTCTATCTGCGGGCTGTGGCCCGTCCGTGTCCGGTTCCCGCCGCGTTACCGGCGGCGCCAGCCTCGCCTATGTCAGTAGTTACTACGCCTGCTAGCCCTTGGAACTAGCCGTAGTGATGATGTCGGCCGTGGGGGGCGTGGTGAAGCTGGATCTATCGCAGAGACCGGCAAGATGCCGGTGCTGCCGGACGACGGTGCGCTAGAGCACCCACGTCAACGAGCGAAACGGGGCCGGTATGGACATCGCGGTGCTGGGAATGGGACGAATGGGCAGCGCACTAGCCGTCAGGCTTCTGGACGGAGGTCACCACGTAACGGTATGGAACCGGTCGAAGGGCAAAGCTGGCCAGGCCGTGTCCGCCGGCGCCCGGGAAGCGGCGAGCGTCACCGACGCCGTACGTGACGCGGAGGTGGTGATCACCATGCTGGCCAATGACGACGCCGTCCGAGCCGTCGCGCTCGGGGAGCTGCGGTCCTCGATCGGTGACGAGGTCATCTACGTCAACACCTCAACGGTGTCGCCCGCGCTCAACAGCGAACTAGCGAAGGCTTTCCCCGGCCGCTTCCTCGCCATGCCGGTACAGGGCAGTCCCGACAGCGTCCGTGCTGGCCAGGCGGTCTATCTCGCTGGCGGCGACGACATTGTCGCTGACCGCGTCGCCACGGCCATGACATCGCTGTCCACCAGCATCCACAGGTACCAAACGCCGTCCCAGGCTACGACCGCGAAGCTTGCAACCAACCTGCTCCTGCTCTCGCAGATCACCGCCCTGGCGGAGTCATTCGCCGTCGGCCGGTCCGGGGGTCTGTCGGACGAGCAGTTGCGCGATTTGCTCGGCAGCAGCCCGATGGTTGCACCGGGCATCAGGAACCGCTTCGAGGCGGTCCTGACCGGGCCGCAAGACGGATGGTGGACGACCGTGCTCGGCGCCAAGGATGCAGGCCTCGCGATCAGCCTCGCCCGGGCGGCCAATGTTGAACTGCCCGAAGCTGAAGCTGTCAAGCGCCAGTACGACCACGCGGCCGCATCGGGTCTCGATCGCGCGGACATTGCTGCCGTCACGGACCTGTACCTGCACCCGGCTACAGCAACATGATGACCAAAACGGCCCCGCACGCACGGCGTCGTTGCGGTGCGCCATAACTGCGGTTAGTCAGCCGCGGCCACCGTCGCATCTCCTGGCGCATCTGCTCGCGCAGCCGCCTCGGCCAGGTAACGGTCGCCATGGCGGACCGAACTGAAAGCGAACGACAGCGCGATGAGAGCCGTGAGGCCCCCGGTCACCGCGTAGACGTCGGCCACGCTTCCGGATAGCTGGATGGCGGCCGCGCCTGCGAGGGCACCGAGCGGGATGGCTGACCACGCCAGCACGCCGGCGACGCTGATGATCCGGCCGTACAGGTGGCTGGGCACGATCGCCTGACGCAGCGCCCCAGTATTGATGTTGAGCAGCAGGCCGAATCCAGCCGACATGGCCCACAGCACGAGCGCGGCTGGATAGGAGCCGATGAGGGCCATGGCCGTCACGGCAAGCCCGCTGACAACCAGGGCGCCGAGCGCGGTCACGGCGAACGTGAGTCGCCTGCGAATTGGTGCTGCCGCCATGCTAACGATCACAACGCCGGCCGCCCCGGCTCCGAAGAGCACGGCAACCTCGCTATCGGTGGCGCCGAGCACGCGCTTGGCGAACAGGACGAGCTGGCTGTTCTCGGTCGCGCTCACGAAGTTGATCAGGGCCATCATGAGCGAGATGCTGCGTAGCACCGGATGAGACCAGACGTACTTCAGGCCGGCCCGGACGTCAGCGAGCAGGCCGGATATGCCGACGCCGGGTTGCGTACGCGGATCGGGGGCGTTGAAACTGCGCCTGATGACAGCCAGCGACGACGCCGAGACGAGGAAGCTGGCTGCGTCGAAGAACAATAGGTCGGCCGGCGACATGAGGGTGACCAGGACACCCGCGAGAATCGGCCCGAGTACCTGGCCCGCCGAGTTGGTAGCCATGATCCGCCCGTTGGCAGCGACTAGGTCGTCGCGACCGACGAGGCTGGGGATCGCCGCGAACTCACCGCAGTCGAAAAGGATCCCTAGCGTGGACTGAATGAACGCCACGCCGTAAATAGCTTGGACGTGCAGCGTGCCAGACAGCGCCAGCAGCGGCAGTGCCAGAATGACGCACCCGCGCGCGACGTCGGTGAGCAACATCATCCGCTTGCGATTGACCCGGTCCACCATCGCGCCGAGCACCAGGCCGAACAGCGGGTAGGGCAAGATGTTCGACGCGGTCGTCAGGGCAAGGTTCGTGGCAGAGTGCGTGAGCTTGAAGACGAGTAACGGCAGAGCGAAGAGGGTGAACGAGCTACCCACCTGGGAGATCAGCTGGCCGCCGAAATAGAACCAGAAATCGCGGCCGAGCGTGTGTCGTGGCTTCACCGCCGGGGTCACCTGCTCATGCTAATCCGCTCCGCGGTCGGGCAACCGGGAAGCGGGCACTGGCTGCCGGACGGCCCCGGACTCCGGTTCTCCGTCTCGGGGTTCGTCACGTCCGTGGCGGATTCAGCTGGTACGGGCTGGATAGTCAGTTGCGCTTCGCCTGCTCTCCGCTCGCATTCACGGGAACTCTCCTGAACGGCGGCCGCGGCGGCACACAAAAGAGTCTGCCGCTGTTCGCTGTCGCCTCGGCTCGCCGCATGACCGTGGTCGCGCGGCAGGGTCGGCAGGGGCGGATGATGGGTGAGGAACGCCATGTACAAGCTGTTGTTCTCCGTCGTGTTCCGGCGAATGCCCGCCGAGGCCGCACACCAGCTCGGGTTCGCGCTGATCCGCTGCGCCGCCGCGATGCCGAGTTGTGCGCGGCTACTCCGGCACTGGCTAGCACCACGTGATCCCGTCCTTCGGGTCCACGCGTTCGGCCGGGAGCTGCCGGGCCCGCTGGGTTTGGCGGCGGGCTTCGACAAGGACGCCGTCGGCGTTCGCGCCCTCGGTGCTCTTGGCTTCGCGTTCGTCGAGGTAGGCACCGTGACGGCGGAGCCGCAGCCCGGTAATCCGAAGCCGCGGCTGATCCGGCTGCCCGCCGACCGGGCGCTGATCAACCGGATGGGCTTCAACAACCACGGTGCCGCAGCGGCTGCGGCGCGGCTTCCGTCCAGGCCGGAGTCTGGCCGCAGGGTGATGGTCGGTGCCAATATCGGCAAGACGAAGGTCACACGGCAGTCTGCGGCAGCCGTCGATTACGCGCACAGCGCGCGGCTGGTCGCTCCTGGCGCCGACTACCTGGTCATCAATGTCAGCTCACCCAATACGCCGGGCCTGCGTGACCTGCAGGCCGTCAGTGAACTGCGTGCGCTGATCGCTGCAGTGCATGGCGCCTTGCAATCGGTCGGCCGTTGCAAGATTCCGCTGCTGGTAAAGATCGCGCCCGACCTGGCGGACGAGGATATCGACGCAGTCGCCGACTTGGCGCTCGAGCTTGGCCTCGCCGGGATCATCGCGACTAACACGACAGTCAGCAGGGATCACCTGACCAGCTCAGCGGCAGAGATCGCGGCCGCCGGGGCTGGCGGCCTGTCCGGCCCGCCGCTACGGCCGCGAGCACTGCACGTGTTGCGGAGGCTGCGGGCTCGGGTCGGAGACCGCCTGGTACTCGTAGCGGCAGGCGGGATCGACACGCCGGACGATGCCTGGGAGCGGATTCTGGCCGGTGCCACGCTGCTTCAGGGGTACACGGGTTTCATCTACGGCGGACCTCTATGGCCGCACCGCGTGCATTGTGGCCTCGCCCGGCGAGCACACGAGGCCGGTTTCGCGTCGGTTCAGGATGCCGTGGGGACGAGCGCGTTAGCGGCGGCGCCTCAGCGGGTCCGAGCTCTGCGCGCTCAGCGCGTGAAAACGCAGAACTCGTTGCCTTCTGGGTCCGCGAGTACATGCCAGTCGATCTCCTCGTCCGGCTCCCGCAGCACCGTGGCGCCAGCCTCGAGGAGCGGCATCACGTCCGGCGCCGTGACGTCCCAGTGGACGCGGTTCTTCACCGTTTTCGGCTCGGGTACCGGAACGAAGTCCATGGTGAGGATCGGCATGCCCGGCACGCCTTCGAGCGTGAACCACTGCTCGTTGTCGGTTACCGTGATGCCGTAGATCTCAGCCCACCACCGGGCCTGCGCTGCCGGGTCGGCGCTGTCCACTACCAGGCCGTGCAGTCGCTCAGCCGGGATCTCCGCGCGCAGGAACGCGCAGAACTCGCCGCCTTCCGGGTCGGCCATGACCGTCCAGGTCCGCGTGCCGTGCAGCGGCTCCACGGCAGTTCCGCCCAGCGCCTCCAGGTCGGCCAGGTGCGTCGCGTAGATGTCCAGGTGGACCCGGTGCTTGACGGACGCTGGCTCGGGAACCTGGTTAATCCAGATCGTGTGCTGCGGCGTCGGCCCGGAGACTAGACCCGAACCATCCTCCTTCGGCGCCCACGTGCGGTCGAGCACCCCGGCCCAGAAAGCACCGAGCCTGGCCGGGTCGTTTGCGTCTACGCAGAGGTCCTTGAATCGCGCGATCGCCATGGGACGAACCTAGCCGAAACGGGGCCGTCACACTGGGCGGGCTTACGGGTCCTGGTGTCGTGATCCTGTGCGCCACTGCACGCTGGTCAGGAAGGGCGCGAACAGGTCCTCTTCCAAGGGGATGATGACGGCGGCCAGTTCCTCGGCAGTCGGGTCGCGGTCTTGAAAGTGGACGAATGGCAGTTCGGTGAGAATAGCGATCGGGGTCTGCTCTGTTCCTTCGCCCATCTGCAGCACGGCCGCCGCCGCTAGGCCGCCCGCCACATCCGCCTGGGAGACGGTGAAGGGCCGCCCGAACAAGTCCGGTCGGCCGACGTAGTCGTTGAGAGCCCGGAAGCCGCTGTAGGCCAGCATGATCCCGTTGGTGCCGCGGCGGAGAGGGTGACAGGTGCTGTCAGTAATGATGACGCCGATCTGGCTCAGCCCGAACTTCTGCTTGGCCCAGCCCCGGACCTGGTTGGCGGTGGCTTGGGCGTCCTTCGGCCAGAGGACGTACTGCCCGTCACCATTGGACTCATCGACGCCGGCCATCGGGATGAGTGTGTTGTTGGTGATGGTGAAGTGATGGCCGTACTTGCTCAGGCTGGCTGGCAGGTAAAGGTCGGACTCGCGGACTACCAGTTCTTCCTTGTCGATCTGGTCACAGGGGACGACGCTGCCCTCGCAAAGGGAAACGATCTTGGACGTAACGGCAACGACGCTGCCTTCGTCGAGGTCACTGATCACGCGCTCCAAGAGCGCTAGCAACGTGGTAGCGCCGGCGGTTATGAGTTCGGTCTTAAGAGCGGCCACCTTCATCGCTGCTGGATTCCTTCGTCGAGGCCGATGTCGCTGCCAGTGCCATATCTAAGCGCTGCGCACAGCGCCGAAGCCAGTCTTGCTGACCTGCTGGACGGCTACGCGTTTTTCTGCCCGTATCGGCCCGGCTAGCCTGCAGAGACGGCGGCTTGACCTCGCCCCTGGGGCCGGCCGCATGCTGCTGCCGGCGGGCAACGGCCGGACGCAGGGAGGCATACGTGGCGCTGATGACGAGCGGCGATTTCGCCCGCGCGTCCCGGCTTTCCCCGAAGGCCCTCCGCCTGTATGACGAGCTCGGCCTGCTCAGCCCCGCCGAGGTGGACCCGGCCTCCGGATACCGCCGCTACGCCCCGGCTCAGCTAGAGCAGGCCAGGCTGGTCGCGTGGCTGCGCAGGCTGGGCATGCCGCTAGCGCGGATCCGGTCCGTTTCCAGCATGCCGCGCATCGAGGCCGCAGCGGACCTGGCTGCGTACTGGCGACAGGTCGAGGCGGAGACGTCGGCCTGGCAAGATCTCGCCGCATTCCTCATTGGATATCTGTCCGGAAGGGGCATGTCCATGTCCGAAACCAACGAACAGCTCGTCATCCGGTACGACATCGGCTTGCAGCGGGAGGTCAACGAGGATTCGGCCTACGCCAGCGCCCGGCTGCTCGCAGTGGCGGACGGTGTCTCGTGCACATCGGGGACTCGCGCGCCTACCTGCTGCGTG
>DASXIA010000301.1:0-2014 GCA_036488155.1 Streptosporangiaceae bacterium
CACGCTCTGCACAGCCCAGAAGTTGATCGGCCTCGCGCGCGGGCTGATCAGTAGCTGCTGGAGCGGCGAGCGGTGCCTGAACAAGTCGGTGTAGACGACGCCAGGGTGGGCGCCAATCGCCAGCGTGGCAGCGCCTGCCGACCGCAGCCGCCGGTCCAGTTCATAGGTGAACAGCAGATTCGCCAGCTTGGACTGGTGATACGCGCCAGCCGGGTCGTAGCTTTGCTCGGACTGCAGGTCAGCGAAGTTCATGACACCGTCGACATGACCCTGGCTGCTCATCGTCACTATTCGTGAGCCAGGCACGGTGAGCAGTGCGTCCAGCAGAAGGCCCGTCAGCGCGAAGTGACCGAGATGGTTGGTCGCGAAGGTGAGCTCAAAAGCATCTGCCGTCCGCTGGTACGGCACCTCCATGACTCCGGCATTGTTGATCAGCAGGGCAAGCCGCGGGTAGCGACCACGTATCACAGCCGCGGCGGCCCGCACGGATGCCAGCGACGAAAGGTCAAGTTCGACCACGTCGGCGCTGACTCCGCCGTGCTTCGACCCGGCGCCGGCGAGCGCGGCGCCGATGCGGTCCGCCGCTGCCCGGCCCCTGCGCACGTCGCGGCAGGCCAAGACCATGTGCGCGCCGCGGCCTGCAAGCACGCGGGCGATCTCCAGTCCGATGCCGTTGCTGGCGCCGGTGATGACCGCAGTGCGGCCCGACTGATCCGGCATGTCCGCCGCTGTCCAGCGCTGCCTGCCACGGCGAGGAGTCTGACGTCCGATCATGGCCGAACCTTGTTCCCGCCCGGCGGAATGTTATAGGGCCTTACAATGTAATAGACCATAACATCTAGCGAGGCTCCCGTCCACGTGGTCCGGGAGGGCAGGCAACCTGACACGATGGACGGACTATGACTCTTACCGACCGGCTCCCTGACGGGCCAGTGCCAGGAGAAGTAGCGCCTGACGACGTTTTCGACGCATTTGCCGACTGGACGGCGGAGCAGGGCTTCAGCCTGTATCCGCACCAGGAAGAGGCGCTGATCGAGATCGTGTCTGGCGCGAACGTGATCCTCTCCGCACCGACCGGTTCCGGCAAGAGCCTTGTGGCGACGGGCGCGCACTTCACCGCCCTGGCACGGGACGAGCGGACGTTCTACACCGCCCCGATCAAGGCGCTGGTGTCGGAGAAGTTCTTTGCGCTCTGCGACATTTTCGGGCCTGACGAGGTCGGCATGATGACCGGCGACGGCAGCGTGAACCCGGCCGCGCCGATCATCTGCTGCACCGCTGAGGTGCTGGCGAACATCGCGCTGCGGGACGGCGCCGACGCCGACGCGGGCCAGGTAGTGATGGACGAGTTCCACTTTTACGCCGACCCGGACCGCGGCTGGGCCTGGCAGGTGCCGCTGCTCGAGCTGCCGCGGGCGCAGTTCGTGCTGATGTCCGCGACGCTTGGTGATGTCAGCCGGTTCGAGCGTGACCTCACCCGCCGGACCGGGCGGCCCACGGCCGTCGTGAGCTCCGCCGAAAGACCCGTTCCCCTCTCATTTTCGTTTGCCATGTCGCCCTTGCACGAGACCGTGGCGGAACTGCTTGACACCCACGAAGCGCCGATTTACATCGTGCACTTCACCCAGGCGGCGGCCATCGAGCAGGCGCAAGCGCTGATGAGCGTCAACGTGTGCAGCCGGGCAGAGAAGGACGCGATCGCCGAGCTGATCGGGAACTTCCGGTTCGCGGCTGGCTTCGGCAAGACGCTGTCCCGGCTGGTCAGGCACGGCATCGGCGTGCATCATGCCGGAATGCTGCCGAAGTACCGGCGGCTGGTGGAGACCCTGGCGCAGGCCGGCCTGCTGAAAGTTATCTGCGGCACCGACACCCTCGGTGTGGGCATCAACGTGCCGATCAGGACCGTGCTGTTCACCGGGTTGTCGAAGTACGACGGCAGCAAGACCAGGCTGCTCATGGCGCGGGAGTTCCACCAGATCGCGGGCCGGGCCGGACGGGCCGGCTTCGACACCAC
>DASXIA010000313.1:0-7654 GCA_036488155.1 Streptosporangiaceae bacterium
GGCCGCCGCGATCGGCGCCGAAGGGCTGTCGCTGCTGACGTTCGCCTGGCTGCAGCAGCGGGTGCTTCGGCTGAGCGGTTGCCAAGTGGCGCTGCCGGGCTTGTTCGCGCTGTCGCTGGCCAACGACGCGATCGCGAACACGGTGCCCGGCGAGCCGGCCGTGTCCAGTGCATACCGGTACCGCTATTACCGGCGCAGCGGGGCTACCGGCGCGAGCGCGGGCTGGACGATCTTTACGATCCTGATCGCGCAGGCCATCAGCATGTCGCTGATCTTGCTGCTCGGCGTGGCGGTGGCGCTGGCTGGCAGCACCAGCATGACCGGCACCGGCGTCGCCGTCCTCGGCTTGCTGATCGTGGCCGGCGCGGGCGCTATCCTGATCCGCCGCGACATTGTGCTACGGCTGGCCGGCGCCCTGATGCGGTTGCTCCGTAAGGTCACCGGGTACCCGCGCGGAAACGTCGGTGCCCGCATCGATGCCACCCTGGCGCGGATGCGCGAGATCCCGCTAAGCGGCCGGTCAACGGCAGGGATGGTCGCCCTCGCGACGGCCGTCTGGTGGTCTGATTTCCTCTGCCTGCTCTGCGGCTTCCGTGCGGTGCACGCCGCGATTCCGTGGCACGGGGTGCTGCTGGCTTACGGGGTGGCTCAGGTCGCAGGGTCGTTCCCGCTGGTCCCTGGAGGCCTCGGCATCGTGGAGGGAAGCCTCGCGGTTGTGCTCGCTGCCTACGGTGCCGGGCGGGTCGGGGCCGTGTCGGCGGCACTCGCGTTCCGCCTGGTGAACTTCTGGCTGGCGACCGCGGTCGGCTGGGTTACCGCTGCAGTGCTGGCCCGCGCCATGATCCGGGAGACTTCTACGCGTCAGAGCAGTCACAAGTCTCCCGGATCATGAGAATCGGCGTGGTTAGCAGCCGTCGTATGGTGCCCAGTTCGACTCGCCGCCGGCTGCGAGCGCGTTGGCGAATACCCGGTTCTGCTCGGCGACACTGGCGTGGCCGAAGTCAGCTGCGCTGCCGCCGTAGGCAATCCAGGTCGACTCGCTGAACTGGTAGAGCCCGTAATGGCCAGTTGCGTTCATGATCTGCGGGTTGCCGCCAGACTCGCGCGCGATCACGCAAGCGCCGAACGCTCCGCCAGGCGTCGCGGTGGGGGCCGCAGTTGTGACCGAACCCGCGGCCGGCCCGGCGGTTACCTGCGGCGGAACCGCTGCCGCCCTCGGAGCCTGAGGCGCTGGCAGCGGCTGCAGGGCTGCAGGTGCTGCTGGTACGTGCGCGGGTTTCGCCGGGACATGCAGCACCTGGCCGGCGTAGATATCGTCCGCCCAGTGGATACGCCGGTGGTTCCGCCAGTACAGCGCTGGCCAGTCGGCCCGGTCGTGATACAGCCGCCGGGCGATAACGGACAGCGAATCGCCGTGCCGGACTCGGTAGGTTGCCGGGAGCGCGCCGGCTGATCCGCGCCGGGCCGCGCTTGCTGTCGTCGGGCGCGCTGTCGGACTGGCGCTCTGCCGCGCTGACGTTTCGGGCGCTGACGTTGCGGCGCGCGCCGGTGCGTTCGGCGACCCGGCCAATTGGCTGACGGCATCCAGTACTGCCGTGTGTGCTGTGGTTGCGTCGGCGACCGGGGCGGCCTGCGGCGACAAACAAAGTGCCGCGGCGAGGGTGGGCGCCGCGGCGGCGGTTGCTCCTTGCGGGAGCTGGAGACGAGATGGCTTGCGATGGCGGCCCAAAGGGCTCCCTTCCGCGAAGTTCGCGCTCACCGGGAATTGCGCGAGATCTCGAGCAACGTCTCGCGGGCTTCCCTCGAAGCGCCGGTCCCCAGCAGGTTATGGAGCCTCCCCGGCCACCTCAGCAGAACGGGCGAAAATGGGTTAGTTGAGCGACCAGAGTGTTACAGTGCGCAGCCAGCCCGCCGCCGAAGCAGCTAAGACTGGGCGCCTTTTCATGGGTTTGGTGACCACATATCTGGCATTACGGACGCGGAAATGCGACAAACCCATGAAGCGTGTTGCCGAACCTATGAAACGTTCGAGCGCCTGCATGAAATGTTGACGTTGGCGAGCTGCTAACCGGGCGGGCCGGACGTCTGTGTCAGGGTTGGACTCCCCTGGGGCCGACCAGGCCGGTCTGGTAGGCAAGCACAACGGCCTGCACGCGGTCGCGTAGCCCTAGCTTGGCCAGGATCCGCGCCACGTGCGTCTTGATCGTCGCCTCGCTGACGGTTAGCTCGCGGGCGAGTTCCGCATTGCTCAGGCCCCGGGCCAGTAGCCGGAGCACTTCCAGTTCTCGCGGCGTCAGGTCAGACAGGCTGGCGTGGGCCTTCGAACTGTCTGCCGCCGGCGCGAACCGCTGGATCAGCCGGCGGGTAATCGATGGCGCCAGAAGCGCGTCACCTGTGCGCACCATCCGCACGGCGGCCACTAGCTGCTCGGGAGAGACGTCCTTGAGCAGGAAGCCGCTTGCCCCAGCAGTGAGAGCTGCATAGACGTACTGGTCGAGATCGAAAGTCGTGAGGATCAGGACCCGGCAGCCGCGAGCCGACGGAGCGGCGAGTATGCGCCGCGTGGCCTCCAGCCCGTCCATTTCCGGCATCCGGATGTCGATCAGCGCGACGTCTGGCCGGTGCTTCAGCACAGCAGCCACCGCCTGCGCGCCGTCGGCTGCTTCCGCCACGACCGGAATCCCGGCCGCGCCGAGGATCATCCGGAAGCCGCCGCGGACTAGCGCCTGATCGTCGGCAATGACGACCTTGGGTGGCGGCGGCGCTGTGTTGTCGATCAACTGCGCTGTATCGGTCATGTCGCGTCGGTCATGACTGGCGTCCGGCCGACCCGGTCGGCTCGAGGTAGCGAGGGCCGTTCTCCGCCGGCTCGAGCGGGAAGCGAGCATGGACACGCCAGCCACCGCCGGGCCGGGGTGCCGCATCGAGCTCGCCGCCGTAAATCGCGATGCGCTCGCGCAGCCCCATGAGGCCGCGACCGCCGCCTGACGGAACTGCGAGCGGTACCGGGATCCGCCGCCCAGCCGGCGCCGGCCGTCCAGTGTCGGCGACATCAACCACCAGTTCGGTCTCGCAGAGGTCGAGCCGCACGCTGGTCCGTGCTTGACCGGCGTGCTTGATCACATTGGTCAGCGCTTCCTGCACGACCCGGAAGGCGGCCAGGTCCAGACCTGGCGGCAAGTCATGCAGTCCTCCGCTGACCCGAAGGTCAACTGGCAGCCCGGCTGCGGTTACCCGGTCGATCAATGGCTGGAGCTGCTCCAGGCCTGGCTGCGGCTGCAGCTCTGCCTCGGCCAAGTCGCTGTCATCGTCCGCTCCACTGCCTGGCGCTGCCGGCGGGCTGAGCAAGCCAAGCAGATGCCGTAGCTCTGTCATGGCGGCCCGCCCGCTGGCCTCTACCGCAAGCAGGGCTGTCCTGGCATCATCGGGCGACTCGCTGAGCACCTGCCGCGCCGCGCCGGCTTGCACGATCATCACGCTGACGTTGTGCGTGACCACGTCGTGCAGTTCGCTGGCGATACGGGTGCGTTCGAGCCGCAGTGCACGACGGGTTGCTGCCTCGTGCTCGGATTGCAGGCGGCGGATCCGGTCACCCGCATACACCACCGCGCCGACGATCGCGATCGAGACCAGAGATACGAGCACGAGCAGTCCGGCGACGCGCAATGGCCCGGCTGCTGCGGACTGAAGGCCCGCTAGCCCCGGGGCTGCCTTGGGCACTATGAACAGCTGGCCTCCAACGAGGCTCTCCCTGAAAGGCCTGGCGTAGTCGAGCTGATCGGCTGGCCTCGCCTTCCAGAAGACCGCGGCCGCCACCAGCCCCGCGGGGGTCAGCGTCAGAAGTGCAGCACCCCTGAAGCGGCTGTGCACTGCTGCGGAGTACCCGGCGATGACGATGGCCAGGAACGTGACCTCGGTGGCATGGCCCTTTGCGATGAGCGCAGCAGCCAGCACGACCAGGAACACAGCCAGTGGAAACCGCCTGCGCGCGGCTAGTGGCACCGACGTGGCAAGAGCCGCCGGGATCCCTTGGTGATAGCTGATGATGACCGCACTCAGCGAAGCGGCCGCGATGACTGCCGCGAACAGAACGTCATTGATGACCGAGCGCCGGGAGAGCGCGGAGCGAGGCTCCGCCGACCGGGCGAACGCCAGTAGCTGTCGCGGTTTGCTCGGGGCAGTCACGGCTGCAGCCTCGCTCATGAGCCCATTGTGGCCCAGATCAGCCGACGTGCCGTCGGCAGCAAAGCGTAGGGCATACATCGGAAGGATGACGGACAGCCGGAAGTCGCCCGGCGAGCGGGCGCATATTGCATCCAAGGGCTGACGTCAGCGACAGGCGGGCGCGCCTACGTTGCCCGTCATGGACACACTCATTCAGCTCAGCGAAGTAACGAAGCGCTACGAGAATGATGGTCATCCCGCCGTAGATGCCGTCAGCCTGACGGTGGCGTGCGGCGAGGCGGTCGCGGTGATGGGTCCGTCGGGTAGCGGCAAGTCCACCTTGCTGAACCTGATCGCGGGCCTGGACCGGCCCACCGTCGGTGCAGTGACGGTGGCCGGCCAGCGGATCGACCGCCTCAGCGAGACCGGCGTGGCCCGCTTCCGGCGGCGCGAGATCGGCATGATCTTCCAGTTCTTCAACCTGCTCGACGACCTGACTGTGGCCGACAATGTCCTGCTCCCCGCTCAGCTCGGGGGCATGCGCACTGCAGCCGCCAGGGCAAGGGCTGCCGAATTGCTGGCGGCGCTTCGCATCGAGCGACACGCCAACGCTTATCCGGCACGGCTATCTGGCGGGGAGCGACAACGGGTGGCGATAGCGCGTGCGCTGGTGAACCGCCCGGCTCTGCTGCTCGCCGACGAGCCGACCGGCGCGCTGGATACGGCCACCGGCGACGAAATCGGCGAACTACTGCTTGACCTGAACTCCTCTGGTCAGAGCATGGTCCTGGTTACCCATAACCCCGAGCTGGCGGCGCGGTACGCCCGCCGAACGCTTCAGCTCGTCGACGGGCGGATCGCTGCCGACATAACGTCGGGTGCCGCATCCGGTCCGGTGCGGCCATGACCGCCGGTCCCGTCGTCAAAGCCGCGCGCGGCGGCCTGACCAGGCGCCGCGTTCAAACAATCGTGATCGGCCTGGTCTTGCTGATTTCCACCGGCGCGTCCGTGCTGGCACTGGCCATCGTGGTCGACTCTAATGCGCCGTTCGATCACGCGTTCGCCGCCCAGCGCGGCGCGGATGCGGTCGCCACCGTTGATTCCGCTAAGGCCACGACTGCCGAACTTGCCGCAACCAAGCGATTGCCGGATGTGACCGCAGCTGCCGGACCGTTTACTGAGGCGACTATTAATGCCACTGTTCCGGGCCAGCCGGGATGCAACCCGGGTCCGCGCAATCCCTGCCTGATCGGCGGTCCGCTGCCGCCGATCACCCTGGCCGGACGAGCATCGCCAGACGGCGGAATCGACGACCTCACTCTGCAGTCTGGTCACTGGGCTACTCAGCCTGGCCAGGTCGTCCTTGATGGCAGCGGATCCGGGCCCCAGCTAGGCATTCCGGTGGGTACCGTGCTGACCGTCACCAGCGCGCCTGGCAGGCCAACGCTGACCGTGGTCGGTATAGCCAGCTCGGTGACCGGGTCGGCAGCCGGCTGGGTGGTGCCGAGCCAGGTCGCGGCGTTGCGCCAGGCTGGCACTCCGGCCAGCGCACAGATGCTCTACCGCTTCAGGAGCGCGGGCAGCGCGGCGGACTTGAGCGCTGACATGGCGGAGGTGACGAAGGCCCTGCCAGCCGGGACCGTGGCCGGCTCGCTTTCCTACCTGGCCGTTAAGACCCTCGAATCCAGAAACATCGCGCCGTTCGTGCCGTTCCTCTTTGCGTTCGGTGTGATCGGCATGGTGATGTCGGTACTGATCGTGACGAACGTCGTCAGCGGTGCCGTGGTGGCCGGGTACCGGCGGATCGGGATCCTGAAGAGTATCGGCTTCACTCCGGCCCAGGTCGCTGGCGCTTACACCGGACAGGTGAGCGTGCCTGCCCTGGCCGGCTGCCTCGGCGGCGTCCTGCTGGGAAACGTGATCGCCAGGCCGGTCCTTGCCCAGACCGCGAGCGCATACGGAATCGGTTCGCTGACCGTACCGGTCTGGGTGGACGTCGCAGTGCCCGCCGTGATGCTCTGCTTGGTAGGAATCGCGGCGATACTGCCCGCGCTGCGGGCGGGCCGGCTGAACGCGGTTCAGGCGATCGCGACCGGGCGCGCGCCGCGCACAGACCACGGCTACCTTGCGCACCGGCTGCTCGGACGGCTGCGGCTGCCCAGGCCGGTGACGATGGGGCTGGCAGCGCCGTTCGCCCGGCCGGCGCGCACTGCGGTCACCATGGTCGCGATCCTGCTAGGTGCGGTGGCCGTCACGCTGGCTGTCGGTCTGAGCACGTCCCTGAACGGCGTGGTCGAGGCCCTCTCGCACCAGCAGGCCGAGCCGGTACAGGTCCTAGTGCCAGGAGGGCCTGGCCCTGGCGGCGAAGTGGTCCACATTAAGGCCGCACCCGGTGGCGGCGGGCCGCATCGGCCGGCCCGCCAGCCTACGGCGGCGGATGCGCAGCGCGCCATCGGGGCTGCGCTCCGTGTACAGCCGGGAACGCTGCATTTCGTGGCGGAGGCTGGCCAGCCTGTCTCAGTTGCGGGACTGACGGAGCAGGCGACGATCACGGCCTTTCGCGGCAACGCGGACTGGACCGGCTACGACATGATTGCCGGGCACTGGTACACCGGGCCCGATCAAGTGGACGTTCCCGCCCGGTTCCTGACGGTGACAGGCGACGCGGTCGGCGACAACGTGACCATCGTCAGCGGCGGGCGGCAGGTCACCGCGCGCATCGTCGGTGAGGTATTCAGCACGCAGGACGACTGGCTGCAGCTGATCACCGACTGGAAGACGCTGCAGGCTGTTGCGCCTGCCGCAACGCCGGCTGTCTACGACGTCGGGCTGCGGCCCGGCACCGATGAAGCCGCCTATGTCCAAGGGCTGAGCAGCAGGCTCGGGTCTGCCTACGCGGTCTTCCCCAACCAGCGGAACTCCGAAGTAGTGGCCCTCATGGTCGCACTGATCGGCACGCTGACACTGCTGCTCGCGATCGTGGCGGGCCTCGGCGTCTTGAACACGGTCGTTCTGCACATCAGGGAACGGGTCCACGACATCGGGGTGTTCAAGGCCATCGGGATGACGCCGCGGCAGACCATCGCCATGGTGGTGTGCTGGGTCGCCGGAACGGGTCTGGTGGCAGGCCTGATCGCGGTACCTGCCGGGATGCTCCTGCACCGGGCTGTGCTGCCCGCGATGGCTAACGCGGCCGACGTGGGCGTACCTGCCAACCTGCTGAATGTCTACCAGCCTGCGGAACTGGCAGGACTGGCACTCGCCGGACTCGCGATCGCGGTTGCCGGCGCGCTGCTGCCGGCAACCTGGGCAGCGGCAACAAGGACCGCGACGGCGCTGCACGCGGAGTAGGCGGCGCCTGCTGTCCCTTGGACGGGATCAGGGTCGGCACCACGCAACCCGAGTTTCCGGCCAGGCTCTTAAAGAATCCGGGCTGGCGCCGCTCCGCAGCCGCGATCGGAAGCCAGCCGCGCCATCGCCTGCGTCATCT
>DASXIA010000345.1:0-4196 GCA_036488155.1 Streptosporangiaceae bacterium
CCAGCTATCACGTCTACTACGGGCTCGGGGTCGTGCTGACCCTGCCGCTCGGATACTTCCTGACCCGCTCGTTCCAGAAACACGGCAAGCTCAGCCGGCCGATCCTGGCTCACTTCCTGTACGACTCAGTGATCTTCGTCATCGCGATCTTGGTGCATTAGCTGTCGCCAGCGCTGGAGTTTCCAGAACTGGGGTTTGCCGCACTGGGAGCATTGGGGTTTGGAGGACTGCCACGGCCCGTGAGCAGCGGGTCAGCCGGGTTCCGCGCGGGGCGGCCGGGGGCAGCGGCCAGTGCGCGCCGCCGCCAGGCGATGCCGGATAGTGCCTCAAGCACCACCCGGTTGGCCAGGAAGGCCGTGACCTCAGCGTGGTCGTACGGCGGGGCTACCTCGACGACGTCGATGCCGGCCAGCGGAAGCTCCATGGCGATGCGGCGGACGGCGTCGAGCAGCTGACGGCTGGTGAGGCCGCCCGGCTCGGGCGTGCCGGTGCCAGGCGCCATGCCGGGGTCGACGACGTCGACGTCGACGGACAGGAAGACGCCGTCGCACTCGTCGGTCGCTATCGCGAACGCCTCGGTGAGGCACTCGTCCAGCCCGCGGAACACGACCTCGGCCATCTCGTAACTGCGCATCCGCTGACCGGCCATCCAGTCCAGGGTCTCAGGCTCAGGCCAGTAGCCGCGCAGGCCGATCTGCAGGAACCGGTCGCCGCGGACCGCGCCAGACTCGATCAGGCGGCGCATCGGGGTGCCGTGCCCGTGCAGGGAGCCGAATTGCGTGTCGCCGGTGTCGGCATGGGCGTCGAAATGGATCATGGAGACCCGGCCCCAGCCGACATGGCGGGCGACACCGGTTGCGTCCGGCAGGGCGATGGTGTGGTCACCGCCGAGCACGACCGGGATAGCGCCACCCTGGCAAGCCCGGTGGACGGCCTCTTCCAGGCGGCGCAGTGACAATTCGGTGTCGCCGGACGGCATCTCGACGTCACCGGCATCAGCGACCTTGAGCTCGACCAGCGGGTCGACCCCGAGCGCCAGGTGCGGCCTCGATCCGTCGTGCGGCAGGTAGTCGGTGAACCGGATGGCCTGCGGGCCGAACCGGGCGCCGGGCCGGTGCGAGGTGCCGCCGTCGAAGGGAGCGCCGATGATCATGATGTCGGTACCGGCCCACGATGCCGGGTCAGCCAGGTCGGCGCGCGGGACGCCAAGGAACGTGGCATCCGGGCCGTACATGCCGCCAAGTCGTGTCATCGGGTTTTCCCTTCGCTGTCCGGTCACAGTAGAGGCGGGGGCTACCGGCAGGGCCTACCGGAAAGCGATGCAGCCACACGAAACGGCTGCCTCGCCTCCCGGCAGCCCTGCCGTGCCCAGCCGTCTCGTTCACCAGATGGCTAGGAGCCCGAGCCTAGCCAGCAACGTAGCTGTGAGACTGTGCCAGCGAGCTAACGAAGCGAACGGAGCACCATCTTGACCCAGCCTGCCGAGGCGGCGAGCAGTAACGTCCAGGAATCATCAGATCAGCCGGAGATGTCAGTAACGGCGCTTGAGGCGCTGACCAGCGCTGACGGACGGCGTATCGAGTTGGCTGGGGTGCTCAATCTGCGTGATGTCGGCAATTATCCGGTCGCAGCAGGTGGTTCCGTCCGGTGGCGAGCGCTGCTCAGGTCAGACGCGCTCCACCAGCTGGACCGGGCCGGCCTCGCCGTGCTGGCCGGCCTGGACCTGCGAACCGTCGTCGACCTGCGCACGCAGCCCGAGACGCAGGCCGCGCCGAGCATGCTGGACGGGCTTGGCGCGAGCGTGACACACGTCTCGATTCTGCGCGGTGACCTCCAGACGCTGCCGCTGGAGCTGGAAGCGATCTACCGCTACATGGTCGTCGAGGGTGCTGACGCGATAGCGGAAGCGATCAGGGCGCTGTGCGCTGCCGACGCGCTCCCGGCCCTGGTGCACTGCAGCGCTGGCAAGGACCGAACTGGCATAGTGATCGCGCTGGTCCTTGCCGTGCTGGGGGTTCCAGACGAAGTGATCGCCGCCGATTACGCGCTGAGCTCGCGGTACCTGGATCCTGACAGTACCCCGGCGATCGGGCAGTTGCAGGCCAGCACCGGTCTCGGCGACAGCCTGACGCGGCCGCTGCTGACCAGCCCGCCCGCGCTCATACTCGGAGTACTGAGCTGGGTACGAGCCGCCGGCGGCTCTGTCGAGGGCTACCTGCTCGACCACGGGCTGACCCGGGCAGAGCTGGATCAGCTGCGATCTGCGCTGATTGTCTGACTGGTGCTGGCTGACCGGCCGGTGTTGGCCTGAAAGTCCTGCGACGACTGCGCGCAGCGCTAGCGTCAAGCCATGGTGCGTCCTGGCAAGCTACGGATGACTATCGATGACCTGGACCGGCGGATCGTGGCCGCGCTCGTCGCGGACGCGCGGGCGACGTACGCGGAGGTGGGCGCGCAGGTCGGGCTCTCCGCCCCGGCCGTCAAGCGCAGGGTCGACCGCCTGCTGTCCTCGGGTGCGATTACCGGTTTCGCCGCGCAGGTCGATCCCTCCGCGCTGGGCTGGACCACGGAGGCCTACGTTGAGCTGTTCTGCCGGGGTCGCACGTCACCAGCCGAGATCGCAGCAGCCGTCGGCAAGTACCCAGAGGTCATCGATGCGAGCACGGTCACTGGCGAGGCTGACGCCCTCGTGCACATCCGGGCCGCCGACATCCGGCATTTCGAGCAGGTCGTCGAGCAGATCGGCGCCGAGTCGTTCGTCGTGCGGACACGCAGCGTGATCGTATTGTCGAGGCTCGTGCACAGACCTGACCGCCTGCCGCCCAGCGCTCGCGACTAGACCGGCTGATTCGCGAATTTGGGGCGAACTCGGGGGTTGTCCACCGCGGTGTTCGGCTACAGTCGTGGCCATGACGGAGCGTCATAACGAACCAGTGACCAGCGGTAAGCCGATGACTACCGGCGAATTCCGGGCAGCGCGCGATATCTCCGGGAGCACGGCGCAGTTCCGGGCGTTCGCGGAGGACGGCTCGCAGGGCGGCGACTGGGACGCGAGCGCACCTGCGCGCAGCCCGGCGAAGATTGCCATGCTGATCGCCCTCGTGATCGTCGTACTGGCCATTTTCGCCCTCATCGCCTACGAGATGAAGCACTAGCAACCCCGTGCGACCCGCGCCCTGCCGCGGTGTCGGAGAGCCCGGTGTGCGGCTAACCGGCTGGTCCTAGCGCGGCCCGGCCAGGCGGGCATGTTTGTATTAACCATCATGACCGCGCCGTCAGAAACCGCTGCTGCTCAGCCACCTGCCGGCGGGGCGTCACCGGAAGAAGAGAAGCACCGGCTTACGGCCCTGGAGGGCCTCGCCGCGCTGTCCCTCGACGCTCTGTCCTCGGTGGCCTATGGCCCGCAGGCCATTATCATCGTGCTGGCCACTGCGGGTGTCGCCGCATTGCACTACACCCTGCCGGTCACGCTGGCGATCGTGCTGCTGCTGGCCGTGCTGGTGATCTCCTACCGCCAGGTCATCGAGGCCTTTCCCGGCGGCGGCGGCGCGTACGCCGTGGCCAAGCAGCACCTCGGCACCCGGGCCAGCCTGGTCGCGGCCGCCTCGTTGTTCGTCGACTACATCCTCAACGCGGCCGTCGGCGTCTCGGCCGGCATCGAGGCCATCACCTCGGCCTTCCCGGTGCTCTACGGGGCCCGAGTCTGGCTCTGCCTCGTGGCTCTGGCCCTGATCACCGCGGCGAACCTGTGGGGCGTCGCCGAGTCCGCCCGCCTGTTCATCGCTCCGACCATCGCGTTCATCCTGTCGATGACGGCCGTCATCGTGATCGGCCTGATCCGCTCCCATCCGGTCGCGCCGCCCGTCCACAACCTGCCCAGCGTGGCGCAGAGCGTGGGCATCCTGCTGATCCTCAAGGCGTTCGCGTCCGGCTGCTCCGCGCTGACCGGGGTCGAGGCGATCGCCAACGCGGTGCCCGAATTCCGTCAGCCGCGGGTCCGCCGGGCTCAGCACACCGAGATGTGGCTCGGCATCATCCTGGGCGCGATGCTGCTCGGCCTGGCCGTCCTGATCCGCAAGTTCGACGTGACGCCTTCCTCCCACATCACCGTCCTGGCCCAGCTGGTGCGGGCCGGGGTCGGCCAAGGTGTCGCGTTCTACGTGATCCAGGTGATCACTATGGTGCTGCTGGTGCTG
>DASXIA010000352.1:0-3333 GCA_036488155.1 Streptosporangiaceae bacterium
GGCGAGGTAGCGGACCGCCCGGGCCAGGAACGCGCGGTTGGCCTGCACCCGCTGCCGCAGGCCTGGCGTCACTGCCAGCACCCGCTCAGCCGCTTCCCGGTCGGCGGCAAAGTTGTCCTTGCCGCCGAGCCAGTAGTCGTAGACCCGCGCCGGGTGCGCGACTGAGGTGTCAAGCCCCGCTATAAGTTCGTCAGCCACCGCAAGACCGCTCCCGCCGACCTCTGATGAAGTTGCCACCAGGAGTCTGTCACGACCCTGCCAGGACTGAGGCCACGACGCGGAGCGCGCCGACCATACCTCGTGCCGACCCTGCCGTTCGTGGCGGACGAGCGCGCCAGGCTCGACTCCTCCGTCGTCCCCGCCGCCCGAGCCCGGCTCGTCTCGCGCCAGACCCCGCGCAACTTGCTCGGCCCGCAGGCCAACCCGGAATATCCAGCCAGGTCGACGGTCCTAGTTCTTCCGATGACGCGTTACCTGTCAAAGCGTGGGGTCTGACAGGGCAACACGCCGACGATCAAGGAAGTCGTCTGCTAGCTCCACGTCGGCGAAGCCAAGGCTAAGCTCGCGCTGACGACGGCCGGGTTGCACGGCGTGGACGCTCAGCTGATTTCCCTAGGGACCGCGAATGCTAGGTCATAGCCACGCGTTGAGCGGCGCTTGCGCCGGCGTCGCGGCGGGCATCGTCTTGCACCTGGGCGTGGCCGACGTCGCCGCGCTCGGGATCGGCACCGCGGGCGCGGCGCTGATCCCCGATCTCGATAGTTGCGGGTCTTGCTCAGCCCGGTCGCTCGGGCTGATCTCCGTCGTGCCGTCGCTGATCATCCGCAAACTGTCGGGTGGTCACCGGCATGCCACACACTCGATTCTCGGTATCGGAGTCTTCGGTGTGCTTGCGTGGCTCGCATGCACGTTCCGGCACGACCTTGCCGGGAAGATCGGTCTCGGGTTCCTCGTCACCCTGATAGTCGCCGGCGGTCTCGAAGCTCTGCGGGTCTGCCGCAACCACGCCGCAGACCTGATCGGCGCTGCGGTCGCAGCTGGTGTGGTGTTCTACGGATTCGGTCTGACGCTGATTCCGGTGGCTATCGTCGCGGGCTGCGCCGCTCACAGCGCGGGCGACATGCTCACCTGCTCAGGCTGCCCGCTGCTCACACCGGTCTCGAAGTACCGGTTCAAATGGTGGCCAAGGCCGCTCGCGTTCACGACGGGCAGCATGCCCGAGCGGCTGCTCGTCGACCCCGCACTGATCCTGCTGCTCGCTGCGCTTGCCTACGTCGACATCGCCGGGATTCACGCCCTGTAGTCACCTAACGGCCGCCCTGGCCACGGGCTCGGCGGGGACTGTGAGCAGGTCTCGATACGCGCCGTGCGAGCCTCGCCGCAGCTCCGCGATGTGCAAGGCCTTGTGCCCACCGCAATAGGCTCTCGCGGAAACATTCGCTCGAGGCTTGCGGCGGCCGAAGTGCACCGCGACCATGGCGTGGTGGATTCCGGTGTGACCGACCTTGCTCATCCCCAGCGAGGGCACTTCGACCTGGGCACCGGGTATCACGGCGATGTATGGCTGGACCTTGACGCCCTGTTCCTGAGGCCCGCCCTGCTGCGGCCGCACGTCCGCTGGCTGGCTGACCGCCTGCGACGGCACCAGATCGACGCGGTGTGCGGGCCGATGGAGGGCGGTGCGTTCCTGGCGCAGGCTATCGCGGATCGCCTGGGAACGGCGTTCTTGGCCGCTCATCGCGCTCCTGCGACCCGGCCGGGAGAGGCAACGGCGTACCGTCTCCCCTCGGTGCAGGGCGGGATCGGCGGGTGGCGGGTGGTCATCGCCGATGACGCTGTTAATGCCGGGACAGCAGTCCGGGCGTGCTCCGGTCAGCTACACGGACTCGGTGCGGTCCCGGTTGCCGTCGTTGCACTGCTGTGCCTCGGTGAGGCAAGCACAACCGTGGCAGAGGCGATGTCAGTACCCTTCTACGCCGCGAGCACGATTCACAGCCAGGCATGGCGCGCTGATCGGTGCCTGCTGTGCGCCAGTGGCACTCCGTTCACCGATCCCTCCTTGCATGACTGAGCAAGCCGTCTGCCGGGCAGCTAGCGGAACACCGGATGGCAGGCGGGGAGCATCGCCGCCAGGCCAATGCCGGGTGCGCGCCTGGCGAATGGGCGCCCGAACCTGTATCGCTAGACAGGGGAATTGCCGGACACAGACGGATTCCGGTGGCCGTGACCGCGCCGCATCACCTTCGTCGCCCCCTCGGGCCAACCCCGCACGGCTGGTGCCAGAATGAGGAACGTGAACACAATCCAGTCGGAGAAGGTCAAGACCGGCCGCGGCTTTTTCGCTGCCCTTGATCAGAGCGGGGGCAGCACGCCCAAGGCGCTGGCCGAGTACGGCATCGGGCGGGACCGCTACGGCTCCGACGCCGAGATGTTCGACCTGGTCCACGCCATGCGGGTCCGTGTGGTGACCAGCCCGGCGTTCGATGGCTCGCGTGTTCTCGCGGCGATCTTGTTCGAGCAGACGATGGAACGGGACGTCAACGGCATCCCCACGGCGCGGTATCTGTGGGATGAGAAGAATGTGGTCCCGTTCCTGAAAGTCGACAAGGGGCTGGCCGCCGAGCAGGACGGCGTGCAGCTCATGAAGCCCATCGACACCCTCGATGATCTGCGAGAGCGCGCGCGGCGGCACCAGATCTTCGGCACCAAGATGCGGTCGGTGATCAACGATGCCGACGAGGCCGGGATCTCCGCGATCGCCGACCAGCAGTTTGACTACGCCAGCCGGATCGTGGCCGCAGGGCTGGTGCCGATCATCGAACCCGAGGTCAGCATCTCCAGCCCGCGCAAGGAGCAGGCTGAGACGCTGCTGCACGACGCCATCGCCAAGCACGTCGAGGCGCTGCCTCCAAGCGCGACCGTGATGCTGAAAATCACCATCCCGACCCGGCCTGGCCTTTACGGCGACCTAGCCTCTGACCCGCGTGTCCTCCGTGTCGTCGCCTTGTCAGGCGGCTACAGCCGTGATGAGGCCTGCGCTCGGCTCGCCCGCGATCCCACCCTCATCGCCAGCTTCTCACGCGCGCTCCTCGAAGGGCTGACGGCAAACCAGACCGACGAGCAATTCCACGCCCAGCTCGAGTCGTCGATCGAGCAGATCTACCAGGCGTCGGTACACAAGCAGCCCGTCAGCGCCTGAGCCCGCGGCCTGGCTCCTGCTTTAGTAGCGGGAGCTGGCGCTACGAGCCCGCGTTCTTGACCTAGTAAACGTGCATAAGGGTCTGCACGGCACGATGGTTACGGCATGCCGACAAACCTAGGTCGGCGCGCAGG
>DASXIA010000386.1:0-2897 GCA_036488155.1 Streptosporangiaceae bacterium
TCGCCGGCAAGCTGACTGCGGCCGAGGCCGGCCAGCGCCCTGGCTTCCTCCGCAGGTGCGCCCAGCTCGATCGCCTTGGCCAGCGCCTCGCGGTGAATCTCGCTGGCCTTCTCGGGTGCCGACGTCCGGGTAGCCAGCTCGCCGAGGTTGTTGAGGGCCACGATCTCGCCGTGCCGCGAGCCCAGGTCGCGATGCAACTCCAGGGCCTCCTCAAGGCAAGCGGCGGCCGCTGAATACTCCCCGGTTTCCTGGTGCACCCTGCCGAGTTCGTCGAGAGCCCAGGCCTGGCCGAGCCGGTCGCCGAGCTGACGCCACAACTCAAGCGCCTCGCGCTCGTGCGCCAAGGCGGCGGCATAGTCCCCGGTCAGCCGCCACGCGAAACCAAGCTCAGTCAGCGCGTCGGCCTCGTCGAACGTTGACCCAAGACCGCGGAACAGCGACAGCGCCTGCTGGTAGTTCTCGATAGAAGCCGGGTAGGCGCCGGTCATCAGCAGCCCCATCCCGAGGCCGGTCAGCGAGACTGCCTCAGCCAGCTTGTCGCCCGCCGCCAGGGCAAGCTCCAGCGCCTGCTGGTGGCAGTCGATTGTGGCCCGAAAGTCGGATGTGTGCCCGTAGACCAGGCCAAGGTGATTGAGCGCATAAGCCTGATCCGGCTTGTCACCCAGCTCGCCGAACAGCTCGATGGCCTGCGTCAAGGTGGCTGCCGCGTCTGGGTAATCCCCGGTCAGCTGCTGCAGCAAGCCAAGCTCGTCAAGCATGCCGGCCTCACCGCGCCGGTCCCCGGCCGCTCGCGCTGCGCGCAGCGCCGTCCGGTACTGGGCCGTCGCTTGCTGCCAGTGGCCGCGGGCGCGCAGGTAACCGCCCATCGCCGCGGCGATCGCGATCGAGTGCAGCGGCATCCCCTCGGCTGCCGCGTAGCTGACCGCCGCATGCAAGTTGGGGCGCTCGGCGTCCAGCCAGTCGGCTGCTTCCTGTGACGTGGTCAGCTGTGGGGCGCTGGCGGGCGGATCGGTCGGCGGCAGTCGTCCGCCGGCTGTGGTCCAGGTCGCGATGTGCCGGCACGCGCCGGCGGCAACGTGAGCGTAGAAGTTGATCAGCCGTTCGACGGCTGCGCGCGCCTGTATCGGCTGGTCGGCCGCGACGAGCGCGCGTGCGTATTCGCGCAGCAGGTCGTGCAGCAGGTACCGGCCCGGCGCCGGCTCAGTGAGCAGATGATGATCGTAGAACTCGTCCAGCTGGCGCCGGGCATCCTCGAGGCTCGTGTCGTCCAGCGCGGCGGCCGCGTACGCGTCGATGTCTGGTCCCAGCGTGAGGCCGAGCCGCCGGAACAGCCTTTGCTGATCCGCCGTGAGGTCCTGATAGGACAGATCGAACGCCGCCGCTACGGACAGGTTCTCCGCGCGCATGACCGCCAGCCGATCGCGCGCAGCGGCCAGCTCGGCCGCGAGCTCGGCGGCAGTCCTGGCCGGGTGATGCCTGAGCCGCCGGGCAAGCATTCCGATCGCCAGCGGCAGGAACCCGCACAGCCGGGTGATCTCCCGGCCGGCGGCCTCGTCCAGTTCAAGGTCGGCCCGGTCAGCGAGCCGGACGAGCAGCGCCCACGCCTCATCGGGAGACAAGGTGTCGATGCTGATCACGATGGCGTCCTCGAGCGCGGTCAGCCGCCGTCGGCTGGTGACCAGCACCAGGCTGGCGGCGCTGCCGGGCAGCAGCGGCCGCACTTGCTCGTGCCCGGCAACGTCGTCGAGGAGCAGCAGAATTTTCTTGCCCGCGACGTGGTCTCGCCACTTCGCTGCCCGCGCTTCCAGGCCAGGCGGGATGTGCTGAACGGCCACCCCCGCCGTCATCAACAGACTCGCCAGGGCATCGGCCGGGTCGACGGGTGACTGACCAGCGGTGTGCGCGTGCAGCGGGAGGAAGAACTGCCCGTCAGGGAAGCGCCCGGCGAGCCGGTGCGCGGCGTGCACGGCGAACGTCGTCTTGCCAATGCCGGCCATCCCGTCGATCGCGTAGATGCTCACCAAGCCACCACCCACCACCGTGGCCAGCGACCTCTCCAGGCCCGCCAGCTCGCGTTCGCGGCCGGTGAAGCCGCCGATGTCACGTGGCAGAGTCCGCGCCGCGGCGGCGGCTGACGACTCCGGCGCGGCCTCGCTCCTGACCGCCAGCACCCGCGCCGGCTCGGCCCGGCCGCGGGCGGCAGCGACGAATGCCTCCTGCACCGGGCCGGTCAGCTTGAGCGCACTGGCCAGCATCAGGGCACTATCCTTGCGCGCAGTCCGATTGATGCCCCGTTCCAGGTCGCTGACTGACCGCGGGCTCAGCCCCGCCCGCTCGGCCAGCTCCTCCTGCGTCAGCCGCGCCTCGGTCCGCAGCTGCCTCAGCAAGTCGGCGAACCTCAGCCCAGGCTCCACGTCTGCAGAGCCTACGTCGGCGCAGCCACCTGCGGCGCGCCGGTCTCCACCTCAGGACGACGGTCATCACGGTGCACGCGGCCCACAATCCCGCCGGCGAGTGAGCCTGACCCCAGGCTCAAACAGAGCACGCCAGCAAGCCCCCTGGCGTTCCGGCGATAACGTGATGACACCACTCACCCCGTCCAGCCGAGCACACCGACCGGTACACAGCCGACCGCTTTCGCCGCGGACATCCAGGCTCGCATCTAGTCCCGCGGTAGCAGCCCCGAACTGGCAGATCTGCGCTTAGTGACCGCCGCCCACTCAACCGCGGAAAGAGGCGCCGAGTCGGCAGGGAGGAGGAGGATTTTTCTCATGTCGCCTAATCTGGTCATAACTCCATGTAGCTCCTCCAATGGAGAACTGGGATGTCGGCGAGGACGGCAGGTTATAGGTATCTCGTGCGGCCATTGTTCTCAGCTAGGGCAGCTTCGGCCATGG
>DASXIA010000409.1:0-10417 GCA_036488155.1 Streptosporangiaceae bacterium
GTCTTGCCGGAGCCGGTCGGCCCGATGAGAGCAGTCACGACGCCGCGGCGAACATCGGTAGTGACATCCGACAGGATCGCTCGCTGGCCGAAGCTGAGCGTCAGGTCCCGGGTGGAGATCACCACGTCGCCGGCTGGCGGCGAGCTGAGGTCCGCCGCAACCGTCTGGGCGATCGTTGCCCTGCCAGCCCCGGCCATCGCCGGAATGGGAGACTCAGGGACTGCCGACTGGCTCGCGGGGATGCCGTTCGCATCGCCGGACTGAGCTGGATCAGCCTGAGTTGACATCCTGCCGCCTCGCCCCTGACGTTCGGTGACCGTCAGCCGGCAATCTGACGGCTGACGGGTCCCTTTTTAGGCGGCTTAAGTTAACGAATGTTGAACTGCGGGTAGCCAAGCGGGCAACATCCGGATGGCAGGTAGGAGAACAATTGGGGCAGTGCGTCCGGTTCTGTCCCCGGTCGCACTGCCCCGCCGCTTGCCGAGCCGATTAAATACCCGGCTAGACCGCCACCTCGAATTCGCTTATCTCGCCGGTCGCCGCGCTCACGCCCAGGTCAGCGGAGATCCCGCCGGGAGCGAGCACCCGCAAGGTCCAGTCACCGGGTGCCGCGAAGAACCGGAACCCGCCGTCATCGCCGAGCGGCACCTCAGCGACGAATTCGCCGTCGGCGTTGAGGAGCCGGGCATACCCGACCGGAACCGCCGCACCGTCCTTCGTCACCTTGCCCTGCACGATCGCCTGATTGCCGGCGCTGGAGACCGGCGCACCGCCGGCCGGCGCGCCGCACCCGGCCGCCACCGCCTGGCCGGCCGCTGTCGTCGCCTGCGTATCGCCGCTCATGATCCGTCCCCGAGCTCGATCGGGACGCCGACCAGGGAGCCGTACTCGGTCCACGACCCGTCATAGTTCTTCACGTTCGCCTGGCCAAGCAGTTCGTGCATGACGAACCAGGTGTGCGCGGATCGCTCGCCGATCCGGCAGTAGGCGATGGTGTCGGTGCCGAAGTCCACCCCGGCCCCGCTGTACAGCTCTCGCAGCGCGTCATCGGACTTGAACGTCCCGTCGTCCTCGGCTGCCTTCGACCACGGCACGTTCCTCGCCGTTGGCACGTGCCCGCCACGCTGCGCCTGCTCCTGCGGGAGGTGCGCGGGAGCCAGCAGGCGGCCGGCGAACTCGTCCGGAGACCGCACGTCGATCAGGTTCTTGTTGCCGATGGCGGCCACGACCTCGTCCCTGAAGGCACGGATCTCCGAGTCCTGCTCCTGCGCCTTATAGCTGGTGGCAGCCCGCTGCGGAACCTCGGTGACGAGCTCGCGGGAATCCAGCTCCCACTTCTTCCTGCCACCATCGAGCAGCTTGACGTCCTGGTGACCGTACAGCTTGAAGTACCAGTAGGCGTAGGCCGCGAACCAGTTGTTGTTGCCGCCGTACAGGATCACGGTGTCGTCATTGGAGATACCGCGCTCAGACAGCAGCGCTTCGAAGCCAGCCCGGTCAACGAAGTCACGGCGGACCGGGTCTTGCAGGTCCTTCTTCCAATCGATCTTGATGGCGCCGCGGATGTGGCCCTTGTCGTAAGCGCTGGTGTCCTCGTCGACCTCGACCAGGACGACACCGGGGTCGTCGCGGTGCGCCTCGACCCAGTCGGCGTCCACCAGGACGTCGGAACGGCTCATGCTGAGATCCTCTCCTTTTGCGTATTGCCGGGAATTGCGAAGCCCCGGCTGGCTGCGCAGCAAGCCTGCGGCCTGCTCACGATGCTGTTGTGGCCCGTGGTTCTTGTGTATCGCCCCTGGTTGTGGCCGCCCTGGCCCGGCGGATGAGCAGGTACATCTCGCACCCTAGGCAGAGCCCGAACACGCCGTTCAGGACCGCGGCAACCAGTCCGGCAGCCGCGGCCGCCATGCCCAGCGCTGTCGTGCCGGTGGCGTACCCGATGATGCCGATGACCGCGATGCCCAGGCCGACAGCCTGAGCGAACCTAGGAGGCGCCTCGGCCTCGAGCTCCCGTGGCGGGCCCATCCGCGGCCGGACCAGCCACTTGTAAAGCAGCCCGTACGGTGACCGGCGCAGCCCGAGCAGCGCGCCCGCGGCGAAGGCAACTGCCTGCACGGCGAGCACCCAGATGTTGCCGGTAATCAAGACTGCGGCGAACATCACCATGGTGATGACAGCGCCGAACCGCGGTCCGCGCGGGTCTATTTCCATCGGCGGTGCTCCCCTTTGATTTGGGCTCCCCTTGGATCTGGCTGCCGTCGACACGGCCCGCTGGCCGGGACGTGGCCGCCTATCTTTCCTGGAATCCGCCCGCTCATGCTCATGCACGCTGCCCGGAGGGCCTGCCGGCTCGCGATCTCCGGCTGTAGCTGCCCTTCAGGCCGGGAACGCCGCGTCACGCATCGCAGTGACTCGCCCGTGGGCGGGCGGCGGGTCGGTCAGGCTGCCTGCAAGCGCGCCGGTGAATTGTCAGGCCGGACAGATGGCGGTAGCCACGCGGCAGAAATCAACGGCGCGGCGCTTGGTCAATACGGTCCGGTGGTGGCTAGGGACCCAACTCCGGCTGGACGTCGGTGCAGGCACGTAGCCGATGTTATGCGGGACGGCTGCTCCTGTCACTATCAGCTATCCCGATCATATATATAGGAATTGTAATCCACCGCTGCCCCGAGTGCCGCGATCACGTCGGGTTTGCGAGGCTGTCCGCTAGCGCGCCGCACGATCGTCCCGTCGCCCGCGAGCACGAGAACAGTCGGCGTGCGCAGCACGTTCAGCTGCCGGACCAGGTCGAGCCGGGATTCGGCATCGATCTCCACATGCGCCACGCCCTCAGCGAGCCCGGCTACATCGGCAAGGATCCGGCGAGTGGCGCGGCACGGCGCGCAGAACGCGGTGGAGAACTGCAGCAGCGTCGCCCGATCGCCAAGCGGGTGGCCGACGGTGTCCTCGGTGAGCTGCACCCTGGCATCCCCACCGTTGGCGAGTACCGCCGCCGCCGGCCTCGCAGCACCCGCGTCGAACGTTACGACCGGCAGAGCCTGGCCGGGCGCCACCGGACGGGCCGCTGCTTGGCCATTCGCCACCAGACCGGCCATCGGCACCGCGTTGCGCATCCGCCCATTTGTGCGCCGCCAGACACCGCCCGCGATCATGGCGACGGCGAGAGCCGCAAGAAGGGCCACCGTTCCGGCTGTCATGGCCGCTTACAGCGCCGCGTCGCCTGTCCGCATTCCCGGCTTAGGTGGCAGGGATATTCAGCAGCACCTTGCCACCGGACGTGATCTGGAAGCCGCGCACCGAATCAGCGGACATCACCGAGGACGCCGGGTACCAGGCCTTCTCGCCGTAACCAGGGCCGAAGTTGCCGGCCACTGTCCACGCGCCCGCATACTGCGAGGTCCCGTTCTTGCTCACCACCCAGAACTGGCAGACGGTGCCCGGCTTAAGGCCGCTGACCTGGACCCGCATGGCCGTGCCCCAGCTGACCGGCGAGTAGTCGACGAGAGCAGCGATGTGACCGGCCGGGCTGGCGGCGTGAGCCCAATCCTGCTCCGCTACTGCCGGCCTAGTCAGCTGCGACACAGTGGTGGCGCCGCCGGCCGCGATCACTGCCGCAGCGGCAACTGCGGCAACATTCCGCCACATCCGGGTCTGGCGCTTGGCCGACACCTTCCTGATCAGCGAGTTCAGCAGCTCATCCGGCGGCTGCATGGCCTCCGGCAGGCTCAGCAAGCTGAGTCGCTCGACGTCGGCAGCCGGAACCCGGCTGAGCATGGCGGGGAGGCCAGCCATCCCGGCGAGCTCATCGCGGCACGACTGGCACTCGGCAAGGTGCTCTTCGACCAGAGCACGCTCGGCCGGGTCAATGGCACCTACTACGTAGACGCCCAGCAACTGCCGTATCTCACGGCACGCGGGGCCGCTGATGCCGCCGGTGTTCATGGCGCCAGTCCCCTTTCTTCCAGTGCCAAGCGGAGCGCCCGGAGGGCGTAGAAAGTCCGGGACTTAACCGTCCCTGCCGGGATTCCGAGCGTTGCTGCTGCCTCTGCAACCGATTTGCCGCGATAATAAGTTTCCAGCAGGACCCGGCGATGTTCGGGCCGCAAGGCAGTCAGCGCGTCTGCAACTGCCCAGGATTCAAGTGCACGCTCCGGGTCGTCGGGCGATGGCAGCACTTCCAGACCTGCGTCGCCCACCTCATGCGGCCTGGCCTTGCGTGACCGGTATGAGTCGATTGCGAGGTTCCGTGCTACCGCGAAAAGCCACGGCCTGGCCGGGCGCCCGGCGATCGCTTCCGGATGCTGCCAGGCACGCAGCAGCGTCTCCTGAACGATGTCCTCTGCACGCTGCCGGTCGCCGTTCATCAAGTGAACGGCGTAACGCAACAGCGGCGCAGCGTGCTCCGCATAGAGCGCCCGAACCAAGTCCTCGTCGGACGGCGTCCGCCCCGGGTTCCTGGCTCCAGCGCTTCCAAGGCCTCCCATGTCAGTTACCACGTACCGCCCTGCCCGGCGGTTCAACTCCGTTCCGTTTCGTCCGGCCGCGGCGCCGTCTCACCCCAGACGGGCGCCGCCGAGCGTCTCGTCAGCCGCCGGCAAACGGGGGCAGCACCTCGATCACGTTTCCGTCGGCCAGCACGACCGAGTCCGCGGCTCGCCGACCGACCGGGCTCCCGTCGATCAGGAACGAGGACCGGTCCAGGACGGCTCTGAGCTGGGCTCCGCCGTTAATCCTGGCCGCCGCGGACAGGGCGGTTGCCAGCGTATCGGCAGTCAGCTGCTGCTCTGCAACGCCCGCGGCATCCTTCGCTGCTGCCCAGTAGCGCATGGTGACGATGGCCATGTCAGCTATCCTCGCTCATAGCGGCACCGGACGATGACGACCTGGGTGGACACGCGGTACACGGTTAGGGTTCTCAGGCCGGCGCCTGGCGCCGGGGTCCGGAGGTGGCGGCAGTTTGAGCAACGTCTTGCTGCTGACCAACGGGCGCGAGCCGCCCGCCGACATCCTGCCTTCGCTCGGGCTGCTCGCGCACGGAGTCCGCGTCGCTCCGGCGGCCGCCGAGCAGGCGACCACCAGCCCAGCGCCCGACGCCATCCTGGTCGATGCCCGCCGCGACCTGGTTCAGGCGAGGCGCGTGCTGATGGCGCTGGATTCGTCGGGGAATTCGATACCGGTCATCGCCATCGTCACCGACGGCGGCTGGGCCGCGGTGTCAGCCGACTGGGGCGCGGACGACCTGCTGCTGCACACCGCGGGTCCAGCCGAGGTCGAGGCGCGGCTGCGCCTGGCGATCGGGCGGCGGACTCAGTCGGCGTCGCAGGTGCCGGACGAGATTAACTCCGGTGGGCTGGTCGTGAACGAGTCCACCTATTCCGCCCGGATACACGGCCGGTCGCTAGACCTGACCTTCAAGGAATTCGAGTTGCTGAAGTTCCTGGCGCAGCATCCGGGCCGGGTGTTCACCAGGGCGCAGCTTCTCCAGGAGGTCTGGGGTTACGACTATTTCGGCGGCACTCGCACCGTCGACGTTCATGTGCGGCGGTTGAGGGCGAAGCTGGGCGCGGAGAACGAGGCGCTCATCGGCACCGTGCGTAATGTCGGGTACCGGTTCGTCCCGGTCAAGGGGGCCGCCGCCAGCCCGGAAGTGCCTGACCAGGACAGTGCTGGCCAGGACAGTGCTGGCCAGGACGGGGCCGGAGATAACGGCGCCGTCGACCCGGGCGGCGCCAGCCAGCCTGATCCAGGCACAGCCGAGACCGCACGGCCCGGGTCCGCTCCTCCTCAGCGAGCTGAAGCGCATGCCAGCAGATAGCCCGGCGGGCGACGAGATCCGCGTCAGTGGTCCGCTGCCCGGGGAGCAGGCTGCGGCAGTCCTGGACCTGGTGCGGCACGCCGCCGAGGAAGACGGCGTCAGCCCGTTGTCCGAGCACGTGATGCTCCACTTGCGGTATGGCGGAGACCCGCGAGCGCGCAACGTGCTGCTCTGGCACAACGGCGAGCTGGCCGGTTATGCCCATCTGGACCCGACCGACCCGGTCGAGGGACCGGCGGGCGAGATGGTTATCGACCCGGCCAGGCGACGGCACGGACTTGGGCTCAGGCTCATCGAGGCCCTGACCGCTGAGGCTGGCGACGCCGAGCTCCGGCTGTGGGCGCATGGCGACTTGCCGGCCGCGGCCCGGCTAGCAGCGGCCGCGGGCTTTACCCGGTCCCGGGCCCTGTGGCAGATGCGCAGGTCACTGCAGACCCGGATCGGCAGGCCGCAGCTCGCGGACGGCATCACGGTGCGAACTTTCAAGCCAGGCCAGGACGAGGACGCCTGGGTCAGCCTGAACCGCCGGGCCTTCTCCCGGCACCCGGAACAGGGCGCATGGACCAGGACCGACCTCGACATGCGCGAGCGGGAGCCGTGGTTCGATCCGGACGGGTTCTTTCTGGCTGAGCGCGACCGCAGCCTCGTCGGCTTTCACTGGACGAAGATCCACGGCGGGAACGAGGAGTCGGCTCACCCGGCACGCGCCAACGCCAGTCCGCCCGTTGCTGGCGCGACCGGGGCGAGCGCGGCCCGGCATGGGCACGAGGCCATCGGCGAGGTCTACGTAGTCGGCGTCGACCAGGCCGCGCGCGGCACCGGACTCGGCCGCGCGCTGACCCTGATCGGCCTGCGTTACCTGCGTAACCGCGGCCTGGCCCAGGTCATGCTGTATGTCGACGAAACCAACATCGCGGCTATCGGGCTCTATGAGTCACTCGGCTTCACCCATTGGGACACCGACGTGATGTTCTCCAGAGCTGGCGCCAGCTAACGCCTGGAAGGCGGATCAGCAGAGGTTGGCTTCGGCGGCGGCACGATGGCGCAACCCGAGGACTTCGTCGATCTCCTCGGTTGTCAGCGGCCGGTCGGCGATCGCGACCGCGCTGAGCACTTCTGCGTAAAGCTCGATCTCTTCGAGCGCTACCAGGTCGGGAACACGGAGGTCGACGTCGCCGCGCATACGCCCCACCTCCGGGTGCCGGATCAATCCGGGAAAAGCCTGTAACTCAGGCTAGCGGCGGGGGCTGCCCGCGCGCATGACCCATCTGGACCATTTCCAGCACCACCCGCCCCGCATCGCCTGTCCTGCGCCACGCAGTTCGGATTGACCCGCTTGCAAGCTTCCGGCCTAGCCCGGCACGGTCCAGTTCACCGTCCGGTGCACGGCGGCGCGCTCCACGTAGCGCCCGGCTGTCCCGGCGAACGTCTCGCGGTCGGAGTCGGTCAGTTCCCGCAGGATCCGGCATGGCACGCCCGCCGCTAGGACGCCCGCGGGCACGATGGTGCCGGGAGGTACAACTGCACCTGCCGCGACCAGTGAGCCTGCACCGATGCGTGCGCGGCCGAGCACGATCGCGCCGATACCGATAAGCGCGCCGGTCTCGACGTGCGCGCCATGGACAGTGGCACGATGGCCGAGGCTGACGCGATCTTCAAGTGTGACGGGCTCGCCCGGATCGACGTGCAGGCAGCACAGATCCTGAATGTTGACATCCGCGCCGACCACGATCTCGTCGGTATCTGCGCGGAGCACAGAGCCGTACCACACCGACGCCGCCCGGCCCAGCGTCACCCGCCCGACCACGACAGCACCCGGCGCGACCCACGCCTGCGGATGAATAACCGGGCTAGCGTCGCCCAGCGACCCGATCAAATTCCTCGCTCCACCGTGGCCTGACCCCTCTACCTTGGAGCCCCAGCGGCACCCGGCGCCGCGGACGTCATCTTGCCTCTCGGCAGATTAGCTGTCGGCTTTTTCCGTGCCACCACCAGCGGCTCGTCAAACAAGATAAATGGAGACAAAAGATCGTTTCGGTTGCGGTTAGCGAGCGGTAGGGACAGAGTCAACCGCGACATCTCTGCTTGTTGTGCTCGTCTGGTGGCCTAGCTACACAAAGCTGCCCCGGCGGGCGTGGCATAGCGCAGCTACAGCAGTTCTCCGCGACCGCCCCGGCCTGGGCAATTCGGGTCCGGCATGACTGCCCGGAATACCTGGTGGGTGAGACGATGAGCGAGCAGGGCCACCTTTCCGACCTCGGATACGAAGGCCAGTTCGCGCTCGAACGGCGCGGCTACAGCCGCCTGCAGGTCGATGAGGCGATCGCTCAGTTGCGGCTCGAAGTGCGCGCCCACCAAGACGGTCGGCGTGACCTTGAGGACCGGCTCTCACAAGCCCTCGACGAGCTAGAACACCTGAAGCTGGAACTGTCCGCCGCGCGGTCCAACGGCAGGCCACCGCACGAGGAGATCAGCGAGCGGATAGGCCAGATCCTGAAGCTCGCTGACGATGAAGCAAAGTCACAGCGCGCCAAAGCCGAAGAGGAGATCGCCCACCTCCAGGCCAATGCCAAGGCCGACACCGACAAGCTGCGCACCGACGCCAAGGCAGAGACCGACAAGAACCGCGCAGAGGCCCAAGAGCAGGCCGAGCGCATGCTGAGCGCCGCGCAGGAGCAGGCCGACACCACGGTGGCGAGCGCGAAAGCAGAGGCGGAGAGCGCCCGCAAGGCCGCGAACGCGGAGGCCCAGCACGTGCTGGCGGACGCGACCAAGCAAGCCGAGACAGCTCTCGCGACCGCTAAGAGCCAGGCTAAGCAGCAACTCGACGAGGCGACCGCCCGCGCTACTGCCATCCACGACGGCGCAGAGCGGCGGCTGAACCTGTTGATGTCGCGGCACACCGAGTCGATGCGGCGGCTCACCGAGATCCGCGACGTGGTGACGTCGCTGGTTGCCGGCGAAGCCGACCGGGGTTCGCTGGAGGACGAAGTGGCCAGGATCGTGGCCGGCACCGCGGGCAGTGAGGCCGCGCCCGGCAGTCGGCCTGGCTCTGCGCCCGGTAACGGACGGCCTGGCGGCCCGCTGGAGGGCAGGCACGCAGGCGGCAACGGCCAGCCGGACGGACGGTCCGGGCTCTCGACGGCGCAGCGCCCAGGTCAGCTTGCGTCCGCACACCCGGCGCCGGGTCCGGTCGCATCCGGTCACCCGATGCCAGGTCCAGCACTGCCAGGTCCGGCACTGCCAGGTCATGGAGCGCCCGGCCACCAGGCAGCGCCCGTTCCCGCAGGCCTGGGTGAGCGCGGTCCTAGTACGGCGAGTGGGACACCTGCCCGTACTACTCAGGCGTCCGGCAGTAACCAGCATCGGCTGGCCCCGGCAAACGTCGATGACACCACTGCCGACGGCTTTAAGGCCATCGGGACCTAAGCGCGCGGTGACTGCCTAGTCCGGGAGCATGTCGAGCTGGCGCAGGATGACGCCCTCTCGCAGCGCCCACGGGCAGAGTTCCAGCACTGGCAGGCTTAGCAGGTCCATCGCGGCATCCGCGACGACCGCACCGGCCGCGAGCTGGTGCGCCCGGCCGGCCGACACGCCGGGCAGATCAGCTCGCTCGGCCACCGTAAGCTGCGGGAGCCGTTCCGCGAGGGCGGTGACGTCCGTGTGCTTAAGCACGCGTCTGACGTACAGACCATCGCTGGACGGTGCCGCCCCGGCAGTCCTTGCCAGCTGGCGGAACGTCTTGGACGTCGCAACAGCGTGATTCGGGGGCCCGTCCCGCAGCAGCATTCCGGCAATCGTGGCGATCTCTGCCCGCACGTGCCTGCGCAGCTTCCGCAGCTCGCCGGCGGACGGCGGATCACCCGGCAGCCAGTCCCTGGTCAGCCGGCCTGCCCCCAGCGGCAGCGAGACGGCGTAGTCAGGTTCCTCGTCGTGCCCGGATGCGATCTCCAGCGACCCGCCGCCGATGTCGAGCATCAGTAGCCGGCCCGCTGACCAGCCGAACCAGCGGCGGGCGGCGAGGAAGGTCAACCTGGCCTCATCGGGACCGGGCAGCACCTTGATGCTGACGCCGGTCTCGGCCTCGATCTGGGCTAGCAACTCATCGCCGTTGGCCGCGTCCCGGACTGCCGATGTGGCGAACGCCAGCGTCTTGTGCACGCCCTTGTCCTCGGCGATCTGCAACGATTCCTGGACGAAGTCGCGCAGCTGCTGGGCGCACTCCTCGCTGAGCCGGTTAGCCGCGTCCATATTCTCGCCGAGGCGGATCTCGGCCTTGTGCGAGAACGCCGGCAATGGCCGGCCGCCTTGGTGCGCATCGACTACCAGCAGGTGCACGGTGTTTGATCCGACGTCGAGCACGCCAAGTCGCATACTGAAGACGCTACCCGGAGTCGATTCTCGGGAACATCGGCACGGCCACCCGGTGCTGTTGCCAATGGAGAGGCGTTATCCAGGAGGCAATGATGACCGCGCAGAACGAGATCAGAGTCGAGCACAGTCGCAAGCGGGTGCGCATCCTGCTGGCAGGGCAACTGGTAGCCGACACCACGGGCCCGCTCCTGGTGTGGGAGGTGCCCTACTACCCCACCTATTACGTGC
>DASXIA010000411.1:0-5154 GCA_036488155.1 Streptosporangiaceae bacterium
ACCTTCCCGCCACTCGCAAGGCCACCACCAGCAGCTCCTGCCCCCACATCGGCATAATCCGAAGCTCGGCATAATGCCGTTTCCACCATTTGATGGCGATACACAGGTGGGGCTGGCAGTTCACCCTGCACCCTGACGGCACCACCACCGCCGTCAGCCCCGATGGCACCAAAACTCTTCATAGTCACGCACCACCGACGGCCGCCTGAACATGGCATGAACGACTAGACTCTCGCGGCGGTGGATGCGATGCGATGATCAACGGACTCTGAGAGCAGGCATGCCCACGTGATCCGGTACACCGACGATTTGACCAATGTCCACGAGGACATGCTCCACGGATTCTTCGTCGGCTGGCCGCAGCGGCCCTCGCTGCGTCAGCACCTGGCCGTGCTGCGCGAAAGCTACCGGTCGGTGGTAGCTATCGAAAGTGAAGACGGGCGCGTAGTGGGCTTTGTAAACATGCTTAGCGACGGCGTACTCACCGCCTATATCCCCTGGCTGGAGGTCCTGCCCGAGTACCAAGGCCAGGGCATAGGCAGCGAGCTGATGCGCCGCCTCCTGGACGGCACTGAGCGGTTCTACTCCGTAGATCTTGTCTGTGACGCAGAACTTGCCCCCTACTACGCGCGCTTCGGTATGCGGATGGCATCCAGTGCCCTGCTGCGCCAGCCGGCCGCACTGGAAAGCTGACCGACCCGTAGCCGCGGCGTAGGCCAGGCATGTGAGTCACTGTGCTCCGCGGGTCAGGCCATCGCGGTAGGCAGACCGAACAGCCTGAAAAGGTCAGGGTCGAGGAATGCGGTGATCTCGGCGATCCGGTCATCACGCAGGTCCAGCACCGTGATCGAAAACGCGTGATGCGGGTGTGCGGGGTCGGTGCCGAGGTAGAACGCGATGGCCGCTTGGCCGTTCGCGCTGATCAACTGGTATCGCCAGCTCGGGCAACGGGTGATAGGCACCTGGACTGCGAAATCGGAGACGGCGTCGATGCCGTGGTACCAGTGCGGCAATGGCGGCATCGACCAGGTGACGTCCTCGGTGAGTAGCGCGATCAGGGCCTCGGCATCACCGCGCTCCAACGCGCTGGCGAATCCGGTCGCCAGCGTCCGCGCTGCCGAGTCACCCATGGAGCGCAGCGTCCGTTGCTGGGAGCGGGCGGGAAGCTTCTTCGCGAGAACACGGCGGGCGCGCGCAAGCGCGGAGTTCACCGAGGTGGTGGAGGTGTCCATCATGGCGGCGATCTCGGCTGCCGTGAACCCGAGGACGTCGAACAGCAGCAGCGCCGCCCGCTGGTTGCCTGGCAGATGCTGGCATGCGGCAACGAACGCCAGCTCAACTGCTTCGCGCTGCTCGTAGCGGGCCGCCGGTTCCGCTGGATGGTGCGGGACACCGGCGTCTGGGTAGGGACCGAGCCAGGCGATGTCGGTGCGGGGAAGCTGGTCGAGCACAGCGTGTTCGCTAGACGGACCCAGGTCCACCGGCAAAGCCCGCTTATGGCGGGCGTCGACCACATCCAGGCAAACACGGGTGGCCACGGTGTATAGCCATGTTCGCAGGGTGCTGCGGCCCTCGAACCGCGGCAGCCCCCGCCAGGCGCGCACCAACGCCTCCTGCACCGCGTCGTCGGCATCGTGAACCGAACCGAGCATCTGGTAGCAGTGGGCGTGCATCTCCCGGCGCAACGGCGTCACCAGGCGGGTGAACGCGGCGTCGTCCCCGTCCCGGGCGCGGGTCAGGTCAGCGTCCTGAGTGCTCTGTCCACTCACCGCGACGGTGCCGCCGGTGGGCCGGTCGGAAGAAATCTCGTCCATGAGCGACGATTCTGCCCCACGGCGGCAGTCACACCCGTGAACGCGTACGACCGATCGTCCTTGACCGCGCCGAGGAGGCTGCTGATGAACTCGACCGACCACCCGCACCGGCCCGCCTGGTTCGACATCTCCACCCCCGATGCTCCGCGAGCCCAACGCTTCTACCAGGATCTTTTCGGGTGGTCGGTCAACGTCCTCGACGCGAACTATGCGCTCGTCGGCGGCGGCGACGGCCAGCCGTCGGGCGGGATCGGCCAGGCCGGCCCGGACAGTCCGTATACCGGGCTCGTCGCCTACTTCCCGGTCGATGACGTCGATAGTGCGCTCGCTCGCGCCGAGCAACTCGGAGCCACTTGCGTCCTTTCCCCGACCGACACGCCCGTCAGCCGTATCGCCGTGTTCACCGATCCCGACGGAAACCACGTCGGCCTGGTCAGCCGCTGACCGGATCCTCGCCTGCCCGACTACCGCACAGGAGCATCGCCCGTATGACGCCGCCGACTACCAACCGTCGACCCTCCGGCACCTGGTCGCTGATCCATGCCGAACGCGCAGCCTTGGCCGCCGACCTCGCGGAGCTGACCGACCAGCGGTGGGCTACCCGGTCGCTGTGTGACCTATTCACCGTTCGCGAGGTGCTCGCGCACCTGACCGCCGGGGCCAGCCTCAACCCGGTGCGGTGGATGGCGGGTGTGCTCCGCTGCCGCTTCGACTTCGACCGGCAGGTCGCCATGCGGCTGGCCGAGCACATGGGCGCCGCTCCGGCCGAGACCCTGGCACGATTCCGCCAGGTGATCACCAGCACGACCAAGCCGCCCGTTCCGATCGTGGCGATGCTCGGCGAAACCATCGTGCATGGAGAGGACATCCGCCGGCCGCTCGGCATCAAGCGCGACTATCCCGGCACCACCCTGACCACCGTGGCCGACTACTACCAGGGCTCTGACCTGCCCGTCCTCGCCAGAAAGCGCGTCCGCGACCTGCGGCTGACGGCCACCGACGGCCCCTTCACCGCAGGTGCCGGACCACGCGTGTCCGGCACCACCTTGGCACTGGTCATGGCCATGGCCGGCCGCGCGCCCTATTGTGACGAACTCGACGGCGACGGAGTCGCCATCCTGCGCGAGCGCCAAGTAACTACTTGACAGTGAGCCTGACGAGCGTTGCCTAGCCAAATCGCGCCGGATCGAACGGCGCGATGTCCATGGCTGGCTGCTGGCCCAGCGCGAGCGCTGCCGCGGCGCGTCCCGTCCACGGTCCGGCGGTCAATCCCTCCGGACCATTGCCCGCTGCGACGATCACGCCGTCGGTGACTGTGCCGAGCAGGGGTCGGCCATCGGCGGTTGCGGGCCGGAAGCCGATCCGCGTCTCGAGCAGCGTGGCTTCCGCGAGGCCAGGCGCTATCTCGGCAGCAGCTGTCAGCATTGTGCCGACGCCGCCGACGGTGGCCCGGTAGTCGAAGCCAGCGTTCTCGCGGGTGGCTCCGAAGACGACTCGCCCGCCCGGGAATCCGAGCAGGTACGGATCCGCGGGCGGCAAGATGACCGGCCACGAGCCGGTGTCTGCGCCTGGCAGGCTGACGTGGATGATCTGGCCTCGCTGGGGGCCGATAGGCAGCTTGATGCCGAGCGGCGCGCAAACCTGCGCAGTCCACGCGCCTGCCGCAACGACAACGGCATCCGCCGATAGGCGCTCGCCGTCCACCGTTACGCCCGGTAGGTCGAGCACTGCCGTGCCGCGCAACCGCTTCGCACCATGACGCTCGGCGGCGCGCAGCAGAGAATCGCGGATCGAACGGCCGTCGACCCTGGCCCCACCGCCGATCCACAAACCGCGCAAGCCGGCGGCCAGCGGCGGGAACGCCCGCTTCGGCTCGCCCGGCCCGACGAGGCTAACATCGCCGATCTCAGGGCTGCCGACCGCCGCGACCGAAGCAACGCCCTGATGGCCTCCAGCGGCGCGACTTCATTGGAGACGCAGAGCGTGCCGACCTTGGCGTAGCTCGTGTCGGCTTCGCCATCCCCGGCCAGCATGTCGAGCAGTTCGGGGTAGTAACGAGCTCCGTCAGCGGCAAGCTGATAGCCGGCCTCGTCCCCCTCGTCGCTCCACGGGCAGATGATGCCGGCCCCGGCGCGTGTTGCCGGGCCTGGCAGGTCGGCTTCCACGGTGATCACCGATGCACCATCGCGCGATAGGTGATAGGCCGCGCTTGCGGCCACGATGCCACCACCGACAACAACGATCCTGGTACTGCCAGCCATAACCTAGAACCTACCGAGGACCCACTAGTGCAAGCCGTCAGACTCGAGTGGTTCGGTCAAAAGGTGCGCTCTGGTCAGCTGGCCGAGCGCCAGGCGTCCGCGATTGCCGCGTAACTTCCCTTCCGGCGCTCGCGGTCCAGGCTCGGCGTCACGACGACGATCTCGTCCACCTCGGCCTCGTGCTTGAGCTCCAGCAGCCGCTCGGCGACTGCCTTCGGCTCGCCGGTCACCATGCGACCGTCCTCGTTGCGGCTGGTGCGGAAGTCCGGCGAACTAGCTAGCTCCCTGACGGCCTCCGGCCGCAACGGTTCCCGGATGCCGCGGCGAATGTTCTGGATGGTGAGTGTCCAGGCCGCCTCGAAGTCGATCACTGCGTCCGGATCCTCGCTGGCAAAGGCAAGCACCGACATCGCGGAGTAGGGCTGCGCGCCCTCCTCGCGCGGGGTGAACTGGCGCCGGTAGGCCCGCAGCGCCGGAATCGCAAGCTCCGGGCTCATGTGGTGGGCGAAGACAGCAGCAAAACCATTGACGGCGGCGAACTGCGGTCCGTACGGGCTCGAGCCGAGAACGAATAGCTCCGGCCGCTCCTCGATCAACGGCGCTGCGACGAGCTTCTGATACGGATGGCCGTCGGGGAAGCCATCGCCGAGGAACGCCAGCAGTTCACCAACCTGGGCCGGGAACTCCGTAGCCGCGTCAGCCACCATGCCGCGCCGCAGCACGTGGGCGGTCAGCGGATCCGTGCCAGGGGCCCGGCCGAGCGCCAGGTCAACCCGCGATGGGTACATCGCGAGCAGCGTCCGAAACGTCTCGGCGACTTTGAGCGACGAATGGTTCGGCAGCATGATGCCCGCAGCACCCACCCTGATGCTCGAGGTGAAGGCGCCGACATGGGCGATCAGCAGTTCAGGCGCACTGCACGCCAGGCTTGTCATGTTGTGATGTTCAGAGACCCAGTAGCGGCGGTAGCCAGCCGTCTCCACGGCCTGGGCGATGCTTACCGCCCCGGCAAGCGCCGACGCGGCACTCTCGCCGTGCTCGATCCCGACGAAATCCAGCACCGCCAGCGGCAACGAGGT
>DASXIA010000063.1:0-13514 GCA_036488155.1 Streptosporangiaceae bacterium
GGAGGCGCCGTGCCGCTGTTTTCCAGTCAGTCCAGCCAGAGCGCAGCGACCTGGGAGCCGCAGGCCGCCGATAGCCGCCTCGCGCAGACGGCAGGCGCGACCCCTGGCGGCGTATTCACGTCCGATCTGTCGGTCTCCGAGTACGTGCTGCTTGGCGAGGCAGGATTCGAGCCGCTCGGCTTCGTCATCGGCTCGTCGATCTACCACGTCGGCCTGCAGGTCGGCCGCTGGAGCCAGAACCAGGAACTGCAAGTCCTCACTCAGGCCATGTACAACGCGCGCGAGCTAGCCATGGCCCGGATGCGGTCTGAAGCCGACCACCTGGGTGCCGACGGCATCGTCGGCGTGCAACTGCGAATGCAGATGTACGCCTGGGGCCAGGGCTGCCTGGAGTTCATCGCGACCGGAACGGCGGTCCGTCACCTGGCCGGCACCGGCGCCCATCGTGCGCCCGACGGCCGGTCATTCACCTCCGACCTGTCCGCGCAGGACTTCTTCCGGCTGCTTGCGGCCGGCGCGGTCCCGGTGGCGTTCGTGCTCGGCACGTGCGTTTACCACATTGCGCATCAAGGCGTGATGCAGTCGCTGCGCCAGGCCGGGCAGAACCAGGAGATGGTCCAGTTCACCCAGGGCGTCTACGAGGCGCGCGAACTCGCGCTCGAGCGGATGCAGGCTGAGGCAACGCAGGCGCAGTCGTCCGGCATCGTCGGCGTGACAGTCGAGGTGAAGAACCACGTCTGGGGCGAGCACGCGACCGAGTTCCTGGCCACCGGCACCGCAGTCCGCCGCCTCAGCGACGAGCACCGGCTGCCCGAGACCTCGCCCAAGCCCACCTTCACCCTCGGACTGGACGCCTGACTAAGCGAGGTGGGGCTGGCTGGAGCTGGGGCGCGCTGACCGGGCAGATGACATGCGCCTCGGGCTCCACCGTCATGCCCTCGGGTCGGAGTACATCGTTGTCAACGAAGAACGCCGAAAGTATCGCGGCAATCAGCAGCACCGCCGCGCACCCGATGGCCGCTAGATCAAAACCATGATCGAAACGTGCTGGCTGGTGGTAACTCGCTGAACCAAGGCCGACGGCCACCGGGAGCGCGGCAACGGCCACCAGGCTGGCAGCCCGTGCCACGGCGTTGTTTACCCCGCTGGCCACTCCGGCGTGCCGCACATCCGCGCTCGCCAGCACGGTCGCGGTGAGCGGCGCGACGGTAAGGCAGAGGCCGAGGCCGTACACAACCACAGCCGGCAGCACGTCTGCGAGGTAGCTGGCATGCAGCCCGATCCGCGTCATCAGCAGCATGCCGACGGCCAGGCCGGTGATGCCGATGGTCATCGGCCAGCGCGGGCCGAAGCGCTGGGCGAGACTTCCCGACCGGGCTGACAGCGCCAGCATCAGCACCGTCACCGGCAGCAGCGCGGAGCCGGCCTCCAGCGGTGAGAACCCGGACACCACCTGCAGCTGCAAGACCAGCAGGAACAGCAAGCCGCCGAACGCGCCGTAGACGAGGAACGTGACGATGTTGATCACCGTGAACTGCCGGGAGGCGAAAACGTCGAGCGGCAGCATCGGCGACACTCGCTCCGGCGAGCGGGTGCGGCGGTGCTCGATCAGTAGGAAGCCCACGGCAGCGGCGACGCCGACCAGCGCCGCTGCCACGACTCCGGCCCGGCTCGACCGCTCCGGTGCCTCGATGAGCGCATAAGTAATGCCGGCAAGCGCCAGCACCGCGAGCACCGCGCCCGCCACGTCGAATCCGCCCCGCACCGAGGAATCCCGGGTTTCGGGAACGTGCCGTACCGTGACCGCGATCACTGCAGCGGCGAGCGGCAGGTTCAGCAAGAACACCCACCGCCAGCCGGCTGCCTGCACCAGCCAGCCGCCGAGTACCGGGCCGACAGCTGCGGCCACCCCGCCCAGCCCTGACCAGGCACCGACGGCGCGGGGCCGGTCGTCAGCAGTGAAAGTCGCCTGGATGATCGCGAGCGACCCTGGCGTAAGGAGCGCGCCACCGATGCCCTGCAGTACCCGGGCACCGATGAGCACGCCGATGTCAGGGGCGAGCCCGCACAGCGCCGAGGCCAGCGCGAACCAGACGACGCCGGCCAGGAAAATCTTGCGCCGGCCGACCCGGTCCCCCAGCGAACCGCCGAGCAAGATGAGGGCAGCCAGCGTCAGGATGTAGGCAGTGACCGTCCACTGCAGCCCTCCCAGCGAGGCGCCCAGTTCCCGGCCGATAGTCGGCAGCGCCACGTTGACGACCGTCGAGTCCAGCAACACCATGCTGGAGCCCAGCACGGTGGCCATTAGGACCCAGCGACCGCGTGCACTGTCCAGCCGCAACTGCGGGGCCTGCGCGGTGGTGTCGGTTTGACTCACTACCCGATCGTCTCACCTCACCACCCCCGCTCGTTGCGGCGATTGTTTTAACCGGCTCCCTTCGGGCGGCGTCGAACCGGGTGCGTCTGGCGGCGGCTGGCCCGGAGCCGGTCCCTGGCCCGTTGCCTGGGCACCGTGCGTCGTACCGCCGCCCACGACTCGCTGCGTTCCCGGTGGCATCTCGGGCGTCGTGGTCGTGCCGACCCGGCCTGCTGCCGCCGCGGGCACGCCTTCCTCGGCTCCCGCCATCGTCATCGCCGGCTGTGCCCTGACGCCCGCCGCCGCCTCGCCGACCTGGCTGAACAGAAGGAACACGGCCGCAGCGAGTATCCCTCCCACCAGCGGAGCGACCAGGAACAGCCAGAGCTGGCTCAGCGGCAGCCCGCCGACCACGATGGCCGGGCCGAAGCTTCGGGCCGGGTTGACCGATGCGCCATCGATCGGGATTGCCAGGAAGTTGGTCACGGCCAGGGCAAAGCCGATAGCTGCCCCCGTCGCTGCAACAGGCGCCTCCCTCCGGGTGGCACCCAGGACCACGAGCACCAGCGCTGCGGTCACCACCACCTCGGTCAGGAAGGCGCCGCCGCCCGAGACGTGCAGCAGCGACAGCCTGCCGTAGCCGTTGGCGCCGAGGCCGATCCTCGACCTCGAGTAGAACGGTGAGCTGACCAGGACCCCCCACAGCAGCAGGGCGCCAAGCAGGGCGCCGGCCATCTGGGCGATCCAGTAACCCACCATGTCGATGACGGTGATCCGCCGGGCCAGGCAGAAGCCCAGTGACACTGCCGGATTGACGTGACAACCAGATATCGGGCCGATTAGCGCGACCAGGGCGAGCAGCACGAGCCCGAACGTCAGGGCCGTGAGCAAGATCCCGGCGGCGACGCTACTGCCGAAGGCGCGGAAGCCGAAGTTGATTGTCGCCATGCCTGCGCCGAAGAAGACCAGCAGCCCGGTGCCGATGAGCTCCGCGGTGTATCTGCGCGCCATCGACGAAACGGCCATAGAACCGCCGCCGGATCCTGGTGATCCGAACTGCGGCCAAGCGTGCCGGCGCGCGGGTTGCGACTGTCCGGCGCCGGGCCCTGCCTCCGTTGCCGTCGGCTTGACCGACATGTCCCACCCCCAAATAGAGTTTCCGGGACCTCTGCCAGTCTGGTATGCCCACTCACCGGGGTCGCAAAGCTACTGAGCGTCAGAGGCCAGGCCAGGTATGCGCCGGGCGATTAGTGACCATTCGCTCGATATATTCCTGCGTCATCCGGCGCAGTGCCCCGCGCCGGTCGGCCTGGCCGCGTTCAAGCCGGTGCACGGTCTCGACCTGCCATGTCGCACCGGTCCGGCCGGTGAGACAGCGCTGCTCGATAATCCCGAGCATCCGGTCGGCGTCAGCCGAGTCGACGCCCCACTGTCGCAGGCCCTCGGAGGCCTGCGGAAGCAGCCGCCGCAGCGTGAGCTCGGCGACCGGTGCCTCGCCTATCCCTGGCCAGTAGACCCTGGCTTCGATCCCGTGCCGGGACGCCTCGACCAGGTTGTCGGCTGCAGCCGCGAACGACATCTGCGTCCATACCGGCCGCTCGGTCTCTGCCAGCGCCCGCACCAGGCCGTAGTAGAACGCGGCGTTGGCGATAACGTCGGCGACCGTGGGCCCTGCTGGCAGCACCCTGTTCTCCACCCGCAGGTGAGGCCGGCCGTCGTGGACCGCGTAAACCGGCCGGTTCCACCGGTAGACCGTGCCGTTGTGCAGGGTCAGCTCGGAAAGGTGCGGCGCTTCCCCGCTGTCGAGGGCGGCCTCCGGGTCCTCGTCCTCGCGTAGCGGCAGCAGCGCCGGAAAATACCTGATGTTCTCCTCGAATAGATCAAAGACCGAAGTAATCCACCGCTCGCCGAACCAAACCCGCGGCCGGACGCCCTGCTGCTGAAGCTCCTCCGGCCGGGTGTCGGTGACTTGCTCGAAGAGCGGGATCCTGGTCTCCCGCCAGAGTTCACGGCCGAACAGGTACGGCGAGTTTGCCGCGAGTGCCACCTGGATGCCTGCCACCGCCTGGGCCGCGTTCCAGTAACTTCCGAACGCCTCCGGGCTCACCTGCAAATGGCACTGGACGCTTGTGCAGGCGGCCTCGGGCATGATCGTGTCGACGTGCGTCAGCAACCGCTCCGGCCCGTCGATGCAGATCCGCATGTCTTCACCGCGGGCAGCGATCATCTGCTCGTTTAGCAACCGGTACCGCGGGTTAGCCGACATCGCCTCGTCGGTAACGTCAGCCGGGCGCAACGTGGGCAAGATGCCCACCATGACCAGGCGGCTGCCCGTTCGCAGCGTCCGGGCAGCAGCATGCGCGAGCTTGCCGCTCACGTCGCGCTCGAGGGCGCTGAGCCCGTCGCCGGCCAGTTGCCTGGGCGGCACGTTGATCTCCAGGTTGAACCGGCCAAGCTCGGTGGCAAAACTGGGATCGCCGATAGCTGCCAGCGCTGCGGTGTTGGTCATAGTCGGCTTGCCGTCGGCGTCGACCAGGTTCAGCTCAATCTCCAGGCCGACCTGCCTTGGCTCAGTGTCAAACCTGGACTCGCGCAGCATCCGGGCGAAAACATCAAGGCATTGGCGAACCTTCTCCCGGTACGCTCGGCGATCTTGCTGGCTAACAGTGATGGACGGGACATCCCGGCCCATAAATGACCCCTCCAACTGCTAAGGGCGAGGGACTCGGTTCAACATTCGCACGTAACAAGGCGCCTGACCAGGTGTGTCCCGTCTCGTCGTGAAGGGTCTTGTCCGCAACGGCTCGTCCGAAACCGGCTCATCACGAGGAGTGGACAACCTCCGGCGGCTGCCAGTGGCTCCGAATTCGGCTCGCGCGGCCCGGCGCGGCGCGGTGCCGCGCGGACCAGTGCCGTTCGCTGCTGGCGCCGGAGGGGCGGCGACGGTCATGATGAACCGTGCCCCCCGCACTTGCTGCTGGCTCTGGCCAGGACAAGGATCAATCTGGCGACGGCAAGTACGACGAGGTCGTGCAGTTTGGCAGCGGTCGTTCATCCGGCGGACGTCGGCTGCCCCGCATTGCCCTGGCGTGCCTGGTCCTTGCCGCCATCGTCGCGGTTGCCCTGCGCGGCACTGGTCAGCACCCGCGGCATGCCGCGAGGCTTCCGCCACCGCCGCCCATGGTGATCGTGGTGGCTGGTCACCCGCTGCTCGGCGTGACCGCCGGCTGGCAGTTGTTCGCCAGGGGACCTGACGACCTGCTGCGGCTCCAGCTAGCCCAGGGCAAGATCTCGGTGACGCATGTGCCGCAACTGGAGTCCGCGAACCCGAACGCGGCCTTCGTGATCGGCGCGCACCAGGCGGTAATCCGGTCCACCGATCTCGTGCCCGGATACGTCGTGCCCGATGGCGGCCAGGCGCGGCCGCTGACCGGGCCGCTGGCAGGTGACGGTCCGCTCATTCCTGGCCCGGCACCCTCGCAGGCTGCGTGGGTCAGTTCCGGTTCGCCTGCGTCGCCGGCCCTGTCCCTGGTCACGCTGACGGGCCGCCGGGCAGGACCGACGATCCGGTTCCCGCCGGGAGGTCCGCAGCTGCCGGCAACCGCGGTCTCCGACGGTCGCGGGTATGTGCTGGTCACCACCGGAAGCTTCAGCGTCTACGATGCCGGGCCGGGCTGGGACCGGCCAGTGCCTGGCACGGTGCTCGCCGTCGGCCGCGCAAGCTGGCTCGTTCTCGACTGCGACCCGCTGTACCGGCACTGCCGGAACGAGGTCGTGGATATCGCCGACGGCGCCCGCCGGATCCTTCCCGGTCCTGCTGCGGGCTACCCTTACGAGTTCTCCTGGCCGCCGACCGGCGTGATAGCACCAGATAACCGCACCGCCGCGGTGGCTGAAAGCGATCGTGACGCGCGGCTCACTGTCCACCTGATCAACCTGCGGTCCGGCACCGACCGTAACCTCAAGATCGTGCTGGGCATGCCCGGCAGCAACCTCGCGCCCAGCGACCACCTCAGCGACCAGTTGATGGTGTGGTCGCCCGACAGTCGCTGGCTATTCGTCGCCGCGGCCGGCGGCAAGCTCGTCGCCGTGGACACCCGCACGGGCACAGCGGAGCGCCTGGGGGTAGCGCTCCCGGCGGTAACACAGGTGGCGATCCGCGCCTGACTCAGCCCTGAGCGTCTCGGTGCACGGCCACGGCGGCTGCCATGCGGCGAACTGCCTCGGTGACTAGTTCAAGCGAAGTGCCGACGTTCAGGCGGGCAAAGCCGTTCCCCTGCACGCCGAAGTCCGCTCCGGGGCTGAGCGCTACCCGGCCAGCGGTCAGGAACGCCGCGGCCGGGTCATGACCAAGCCCGAGGTCGCGGCAGTCCAGCCAGGCCAGGAAGCTGGCTTGCGGGCGCTGGTACCTGACCCCCGGCAGCTGTTCGGCTAGCAGGACGGCGAGCAGCTTGGCGTTCTGGTCGATCTGCGCGACGGCTGTGTCCAGCCATGGCCAAGCCCCGCGCAGTGCCGCGATGGACGCATGCACGCCAAGGTGGCTGGCGAGCAGCGCATCCCAGCGCTGTGTCAGGATCGCGGCCCCTTCGCGGTCGCCGGCTACGGCGATGCCGCATTTGAGACCGGGGATGTTCCACCCCTTCGACGCCGAGGTGAAGACAATGGCCCGGCGGGCAGCAGGATGATCGATGGTGTGGAACGGCACGTGCCGCGCCCCTGCCAGTACCAGCGGCGCGTGGATCTCGTCGACCAGTAGTGGCACGCCCCGCCGGTCGGTTAGCTCGGCGATCGCGGTCAGCTGTTCGCGTGACCATACCCGGCCAACCGGGTTGTGCGGGTTGCAGAGCAGGTACGCACCCGTCCCCGGCAGGCCCAGCGCATGGTCGAGCGCGTGCAGGTCGAGGTCGTAGCTGCCGTCAGGGGCGACCGCCAGCGGCGCTTCGACAATCCGCCGGCCGGCTAGCTGAATGCGGAAGAAGAACGGCGAGTAGACCGGCGGGTTGATCGCGACACCGCCGCCCGGCCTGACAAGTGCCTGGATGACCTCGGTGATGCCGGTCATCACGTCCGGGATGGCATATACCAGGCCCGGGTCCGGCGACCAGTCCAGCCGGCCGCCCGCGAAACAGGCGAAGGCCTCGCCCAGGTCACCCTTGTGCGGGTAACCGAGGTCGCCGGCGGCCACTGCCGCCCTGATCGCGTCCTTTATCTGCTCCGCCGGGTCAAAATCCATCTCGGCGACGAATGCGGGCAGGACGTCCGGAGCGTAGGTCCGCCATTTGTGACTTGTGCGAGCGCGGAGCTTCGCCAGCGAGCAGTCGCCAAGAATCGGGTCCATCCTGCGGATGGTAGTGCGCGCTCCCCGCCTAGCTAATGTCACCGGTCAGGTAACGATCAATGACGGGACCGATGGCTATCGCAAGCTCGTCCGGGCTTGCCTCCGCCACCGGGCCGAATCCCAGCACATAACGGCCGACAGCCAGGCCGAGCATCTGGGTGGCAATGAGCGCGGCGCGGTACGAGGTGCGATCAGGGCTCGTGCCTTCCGCGACGCTTGCCAGCGGACCGAGAATCGCTTCGGCCATGAAGTCGCGCAGCGTAGCCGCCGCCTGCTCACTCGTCAGCGCGGACCGCAGCATCGCCTGAAGCGAGCCGCGCATACCCGGGCTTTCCCACAACGCGAGCGCGGAGCGCACCATGTGCGTGCCCAGTGAGCTGCCCGGCTCGCGCTTCGCCAGCGCTGCCGTGATGGCCTCACTGGGAGTGACCGGCAGCTCCATCGCCGCGGCGAACAACCGCTCCTTGGTGCCGTAGAAGTGATGCACGAGTGCCGGGTCGACGCCGGCTCTCGCGGCGATCGCGCGGATCGTGGCGCCGTGGTATCCGCACTCGGCGAACTGGACCCTGGCCGCCTCCAGTATCGCCACTTTGCTTCCGCTGTCGCCGGACCGGCGGCCGGTCCGTGAGCGCGTCCGGTGGGCTGGCGTCGTCACTTTGGCACCCGGTCCTGGCTGCGGGGCCTGAGGAGCTCGAAGAAGCGCTCTTCCAAAGTCCCCGCCTCAGTGTGAACGTGGTAGCCAGCCGGCAGCACGCGCCGTACCTCCTCCGGGCTTGCGCCCGGTATCCGCAGGGTGCGGCCGGCCAGCGAAACCGGCAGGCCCGCGCGCTCGAGCAAGCCGAACGCGGTCGCCCAGTCGTCCGGCTCGGCCACGGTAACCTCGGCGTCGCCGATGATCTGCTGAGCGGTGCCGGCCGCGACCACGATGCCGTCGGCCATGATGACCAGCCTGTCGCACTCCTGCGCTTCTTCCATGTAGTGCGTAGAGACCAGGGCGCCGGCGCCTGCCTCGGCTGCGGCCGCGATGGTCTGCCAGAGCCTGGCCCGGCCGAGCGGGTCCACGCCTGAAGTCGGCTCGTCCAGGATCAGCACATCCGGCCGGTGCGCAAGTGCCTGTGCGAACGCGACACGACGCTGGAGGCCCAGCGGCAACTGGCCGACCGGCAACGCAGCGCGGCTGAGCGTACCGGGCAGGTCATCCTGCGCGCCAAAGCTCGTGCTTCTGCCGCCGAACACCGCGGCGGCAAACGCCATGTTCTCGGCCGCGGTCAGGTCGTCGTACAGGCCGAGGCCCTGCGGAACGTAGCCGATCCGGCGCCTGGTCACGCGGCTGGGCGCCGCTCCGAGCAGCCGGACCTGGCCAGCAGCCGCCGGGATCAGGCCGAGCAGCATGCGGATCAGCGTTGTCTTGCCCGCGCCGTTCGCGCCCAGCAGGCCGACGATCTCGCCCGGCTGGACTGCGATACTGACGTCCCTGACAGCCGTGACACTGCCGAAGCGGCAGGTGACCTCGATGCTCTCGACGAGCGGTCCGGCTCGCCGCCGCGGCGTGTGGTAACCCGGCACCGCGGTTTGCCGCACCAGGGTCTGCTGTTCTGTGGTCTGCCGTTCCGGAGCCTGCTGTTCCGAAGCCTGCTGTTCCGGTTGGCTGGCCGTCGTATCCGCGGGCGGCGCAGGGACGTGCGGTAGTGCCGGCAGCTGGCGGGCGAGCGCAGCTGCGATCACCGCGTCCTGCAGGTCAGGCTTAGCCAGAGTGCCGGGCGCGCCAGGATCGTCCGCGCCGCCGATGCCAGGCGGGCTCCAGACCCGCCATCCGGCACCACGACGCCAGGCGCGATCGGCGGCTGTGCCGCGCGGACGGCCACTCACCGCGCGGACCGAGCCAGGCATGTCCAGGACGATCTGATCCGGCGTGCCAGACGAGAGCGGCCGGCCGGCATCGAGTACCAGGATCTCCGCTGCGCGCTGTGCATCATCCAGGTAGGTCGTGGCGAGGATCACCGCAGCACCGTCAGCAGCTGCGGACGCGATCAGCCACCACAATCCGGTCCGGCTGACCGGATCGACGCCAGTGCCTGGCTCGTCGAGTATCAGCAGTTCAGGGCGGTGCAGTAGCGCGGCGATCACGCCGAGCTTCTGCCGCATTCCGCCGGAGAGCTTCGCGGCGAGGCGGTCGCGCGCGGCTGCGAGGCCCGCTTGCTCGGTCAGTTCAGTTGCACGGCGCGCCGCGATGTCGGCACGCAAGCCGTAACCCGCGGCGCGGAAGGCAAGGTTCTCCGCGACGGTCAGGTCCGGGTAGATGCCGGAACTGGCGGGCAGGAACCCGATCCGCGACTTAGCGGGCCTGCGCACCTCCCCCGAATCCGGCGTCAGCACGCCCGCCAGGCACCGCAGCAGCGATGTCTTGCCAGCGCCGTCCCCGCCGACGACTGCAGTGACGTGGCCCGCAGCTACGGCGACGGACACGCCGTCGAGCGCGAGCATGCCGTGATAGCTGAGCCGAACAGCAGAGGCTCCCCACGACTGGCCGGGCGCGGGCTCGCCCGGCCCGCCCGATCCGGTAATCATGCCGATCACGCTGATCCTGCCTGGTCTTGGGCGATGGCAAGCTTCGCGGACTTGCGCAGCAGCCTTCGTCCGTGCGGCGCGGGCGCGAGGTAGCTGCGGAACCGCAGGATCGCCAGCGTGACGATCACCAGCCCGAGTACCGCGAGGAGCACGAACGGCTGCCACAGCGGGCCGATTGGTTCAGCCCGAAGCATTACGCCACGGGCAATCTCATTGAAATAGGTGAGCGGCAGCAGGTAAGCGATCCAGCGAACGCCAGCTGCTATCGAGGACAGCGGAAAGACCAAGCCGGACAGCAAAACCTGCGGCAGCATTGTTGTCATCATGGCCAGCTGAATCGCCTGGCCCTGATTCTGCGACACGGTGCTGATCAGTACGCCGAGCCCGAGCGTCACGAAGACGAACAGCAGCGCGCCGAGCGCGAACGCTAGCGGGGAGCCACGGAACGGCACACCGAAGACTGCGATCCCGACGGCCAGCACGATCGCCAAGTCAACCGCGGCCACGACGAAGTACGGCACGATCTTGCCAAGGAACACGTCCCGCGGGCGCAGCGGCATCACCGCTAGTTGCTCGAGCGTCCCCGACTGACGCTCCCTGACCACGCCCAGGCTGGTGATGATGGTGCCAATGAACACCAGCACGACCCCGGCCAGCCCCGGAATCATCACGTCCGACGTCTTGAGCTTCGGGTTATACAAGATCGTCACCTGCGGCCTGGACATCGCGCTGCCAGCAGCCGCGACATGCAGCTTCGCCAGGGCCGCGAGCGTGGCCTGGGCGGTGAAGATCTGGCTGCCATCGATCAGCACGATCGGGGCTTCGCCGCCGGCCACGATGGCGACGGCAGCATGACCATCGCGCAACTGATCCTGGGCCCAGCTCCGGCCGGCCGTCGGATCCGAACTGACCAAGGTGAATGAGCAACCCGAGCCACACGGGATGGCGGGCAGCTCGCTGGCCAGAGCGGCAGACTGCGGGCCGGCCACTGCGACCGGGATGGACGAGACATTGAAGCTTGCGGCATAACCGAGCACGACAAGCAGCAGGACCGGCAGCACGATCATCATTGCCAGCGTGCGTCGGTCTCGTCGCATCTGCCGGAATTCCTTGACGATCATCGCCCACATGGCCGGCCTCCGGCTCTCGGCGTAATGTCAACGTGCGTTGAATTCTACGGACGTTGAATTCGCTGGGTCAAGCCCACCGCTCGCCTCGCCGCTGCCGATCTGATCAGATGAGCGCATGGTCATCACACGGCACTCGGGGCGGTGGACGTTAGAGGACCGGTTCGGCTCTCCCTGGCATTACTTGCCGTTCGAGGTCCCGCATGGCGCGTACGGGCTGCGAGTCGAGCTCGATTACGAGCGGTCCGGCGCGATCCTGGATCTCGGCTGTCTGGGCAGCGGCGGATTCCGCGGCTGGTCTGGGAGCGTGCGCAGGTCCTTTGTGATCTCCGCTGATGCTGCTACGCCCGGCTACCTTCCGGGTGAGCCCGAAGGCGGCCACTGGCAGGTGATGATCGGCCTGCACCGGCTGCCGCCGGAGGGCGCCGGCTACCGGGTGACGATCGAGGTGTCCACCACGCCGGGCGAGCTGTCACCAGACGATCCGCCCGAGGGCATGCCGCCGCTGGACGACCGGCCAGCCCAGCGCGTGCTGCCCGCGCTGCCGGGCCACCGGTGGCTGGCCGGCGACCTGCATACTCATACGGTTCACTCAGATGGCGTGATGACCGTTTCGGAACTGGCGAGGTTCGCGGCCGGGCGGGGGCTGGACTTCATCGCGGTCACCGACCACAACACGGTGAGCCATCACGCCGAACTGCCAGCCGCAGCCGCCGCGCATGCTGTCACGCTGCTGCCGGGCCAGGAGGTTACGACCGAATCCGGGCACGCGAATGCGTTCGGCGAAGTGGGCTGGATCGACTTCCGCACGCCGCCGGACGACTGGCTGGAAGCGTGCGAGCGGGCCGGAGGCCTGTTGTCAGTGAACCACCCCTTCGGCGGTGAACTCAGCTGGACCGCTCCGATGAAGCGGCGTCCGCCGCTACTGGAGGTATGGCACTGGAGCTGGCTCGACCTGAGGTGGACATTGCCGCTCAGCTGGTGGCAGATCTGGGCTCCGGCCGCCATCCCGGTTGGCGGCAGCGACTGGCACCGGCCGGGGTCGGATGCGCCGCCCGGCTCGCCGACGACCTGGGTGGAAGCCGAGGACGCCAACCCGGCCGCAGTGCTCGAAGGCTTGGCGGCTGGGCGCACGGCGTTGTCGGCCGGCCGGGATGGCGCCGTCCTGCTGCGGGTTGGTGACGAACTGATCGCAAGCAACGCCGATGGCACTGTGCTCTGTGGGCCGGCTGGCCCGCAGGCACGCGTGCGCGGGCAGCTCGCGAAGTTCCCGGCAGCCGACGGCCGTCACCGGCTTGTCGATCCGGCTGGCGCGACGGTTGCCCTGACCGGCTAGAACTTCACTGTCTGCCAGGTGCGGCCCGCGTTCCTGGTCAGCCACAGGTGAGTGGTGCCGAACGCCGAGGTGCCCTCGACCGCCACCCCCTGAGTCGCAGTGGTGAAGCCGAAGTCATTCCACCCCAGCCCGCCGTCATCAAGGCTCTTGGCGGTACGCCAGTGGCGGCCGCCGTCCGTGCTGGCGTAAATAAAGGTCGCGCCGGATGCGGAGGCGACCAACACGTGCCTGGGAGTGGGGTCGGCGAGCAGCCCGCCGTCTCCGCCCCGCGGCGGCGAGCCGGCCTTGGTGAACTGAGCGCCGCCGTCGCTTGAGGCGTACAGCACCTTTCGGGTGGATCCCAACCCTGCATCACCGGCACAGAGCAGGGTGATCTGCTTGGCGCTGTAGGCACCAACGCTCGCGATGCCGTACCCGGCCCGGCAGGCGAAGCCTTCCTTCGTCCAGCGCGATCCATTTTGCGTCGCATACAGCCGCCCGCCGAGGATCACCCATCCGGCCTTACCGTGCAGGGTAATCTCGCCGAGCCCGCCGGATCCGGCAGCCTTGGGCAGGCCCTTGACAGGCTTCTACGAATCACTGCCGGCAGGGCTCGAATAAATCTCTTGCTTGCCGGACCTTGTCACTGTGTTCGAGGCATACACCTTGCCTGCCGAGGCCTCGAGGTCGGTGATGTAACCGGGAACCTGCCCGACGCGGTGCCAGCTTGACCCGCCGTTGTGCGTCACCCACAGCTGCGAACCGTACGCGTACCCGTCGACGGCGTTGGCGAATCGCAGCCGCAGCAGG
>DASXIA010000067.1:0-9684 GCA_036488155.1 Streptosporangiaceae bacterium
CAGTTTCCCGTCCAGCACGGTGGGCTCGCCACGCAGGAACGTGGCGATCACCTGGCCGGGCAGCTCCATCCCGCGGAACGGGGTGTTGCGGCTACGAGAGGCGTGCTGACCCGGATCGACGACGCTGCGCGCGGCCGGGTCGTAGAGGACCAGGTTCGCCGGGGAGCCGGGCTCGAGCGGGCGGCCGTGCAGCAGCGCGAACGGCGATGGCGCACCCCTGGTGCTTGCGGCACTGGCGCTTGCGGCGCCGGTGTCTGCAGCACCGGTGTTTGCTCCACCGCCGGTTGTAACGCTGCCGTCAAGCTGGCCGATCGCTGCTGGCCGGGCGGACATCCGGTCGGCTACCCCGGCCCAGTCAAGCAGGCCGGTGTCGACCATCGCCGCGTGTACGACCCGCAGCGCGGTCTCCAGGCCGGTCATCCCGAAGGCGGCCGCCTGCCACTCTGTTTCCTTGTCCTCGACTGCATGCGGCGCGTGGTCAGTGGCGACGCAGTCGATGGTGCCGTCGGCGAGACCGGCGCGCAGCGCGTCGACGTCGGCGCGCGTGCGCAGCGGCGGGTTGACCTTGTAGACCGGGTCGTAGCTAGCCGTGAGCTCGTCGGTCAGCAACAGGTGGTGCGGGGTAACCTCGGCCGTCACCCGCCAGCCCTTGGACTTGGCCCAGCGGATGATTTCGACCGACCCTGCCGTAGACACGTGGCAGACGTGCAATGCCGAGCCGACATGCGCAGCCAGCAGGCAGTCCCTGGCGATGATCGCCTCCTCGGCAACTGCTGGCCAGCCGGTGAGGCCGAGCAAGCCGGACATCTCGCCCTCGTTGACCTGCGCGCCGTCGGTCAGCCGCGGCTCTTGCGCGTGCTGGGCGACAATTCCGCCGAACGCCTTGACGTACTCCAGCGCCCTGCGCATCAGCATCGCGTCAGACACGCAATGCCCGTCGTCGGAAAAGATCCGCACCTGCGCTGCCGAGTCCGCCATCGCGCCGAGTTCAGCGAGCCGGCTGCCTTCCAGCCCTGCGGTGACGGCGCCGACCGGCCGCACGTCGCACAGGCCAGCCTGCCGGCCGAGGCGCCAGATCTGCTCGACTACGCCGGCCGTGTCGGCAGCAGGTTCGGTGTTGGCCATCGCGTGCACTGCTGTGAAGCCGCCCAGCGCCGCGGCCTCCGTTCCGGTCCGCACCGTCTCTGCATCTTCCCGGCCAGGCTCGCGCAGATGAGTGTGCAGGTCGACGAGGCCAGGCAACGCAAGGAGGCCGGTGCCGTCGAGCACCTGGGCGCCTCGCGCGGTCAGTCCCTCGCCAGTCTCGGTGATCCGTCCGCCGGCCAGGATCAAGTCAACAGGCGGACCGCCGGCCGGCTGCACGCCCTTGATCAGCCATGTCTGGCTGCTGCTTAGCTGGTTACCCGTCACTCTGTTGGCAGTCACTGGGCCACCTCCGATGCCTCGCTGCTCAGCCAGCCTGCACCTGCCAGTCCGCCGCCGGCCTGGGCGGCGCCGGCCTCGGCATCACCCAAGTCGGCTCCGCCGAGCAGCAGGTACAGAACGGCCATCCGGACGCTGACTCCGTTGGCCACCTGCTCGACGATGGTCGAGCGAGCCGAGTCGGCCACTTCGGCGGCGATCTCAACGCCCCTGTTCATCGGGCCAGGGTGCATCACGATCGCGTGGTCGGGCAGCAGGGCCATCCGGGCGGCATCCAGCCCGTACCTTCTGCTGTACTCGCGCACCGTCGGGAAGTAGGCGGCGGTCATCCGCTCGGCCTGGACCCGGAGCATCATCACCACGTCGGTCTTCGGCAGCACGGCCGGGAGGTCGTAGGAAACTTCGCAAGGCCAGGCCGACACCGCGACCGGAAGCAGCGTGGGCGGCGCTACCAGCGTGACGTCCGCGCCGAGCGTGCGCAGCAGCAGCACGTTCGACCGGGCTACGCGGCTGTGCAGCACGTCGCCGACGATCGCGACGCGCAGCCCGTCTAGCCGGCCAAGACGGCGCCGCATTGTGAACGCGTCCAGCAGGGCCTGGGTCGGGTGCTCGTGCGTTCCGTCACCGGCGTTGACGACACTCCCCCGCACCCAGCCGGCCAGGCGGTGCGGCGCCCCTGACGCCTGGTGCCGGATCACGACTGCGTCGGCGCCCATCGCCTCCAGGGTGAGCGCGGTGTCCTTCAGGCTCTCCCCTTTGGCGACGCTGGACCCCTTGGCTGAGAAGTTGATCACGTCGGCTGACAGCCGCTTGGCCGCCGCCTCGAAGGAGATTCGCGTCCGGGTGGAGTCCTCATAGAAAAGGTTCACCACGGTCCTGCCGCGCAGCGTCGGCAACTTGCGAATCGGCCGCTCGGCCAGTTGGGCCAGTTCCTCGGCGGTATCAAGGATCAGCAGCGCGTCGTCGTGGCTCAGGTCCGCTGCGGAGATCAGATGGCGGTTCATCGCGCGGCCTCCGTAGTCATGCCGTCGCCGGGTGTGCTGCCAGGACCGGACGCGCCAGCCTGTGGCGGACTCGCCTGTGGCGGACTCGCCCGTGGTGGACTCGCCCGTGGTGGACTCAACTGCCCGGCATTCGGCTGCGCAGCATCGGGCTCGATGGCCCGGCCGTTGCCGAGCACCACCGCGTCCTGCCCGTCGGTCTCGGTCAGCAGCACCTGAACTACCTCGCGCTGCGACGTCGGCAGGTTTTTGCCCACATAGTCGGCGCGGATGGGCAACTCGCGGTGCCCACGGTCGACCAGCACGGCCAGTTGCACTGCCCGCGGCCTGCCGATGTCACCAAGCGCATCCAGAGCTGCCCGCACGGTCCGGCCTGAGTAGAGCACATCGTCGACCAGGATGACGATCTTGCCATCGATGCCGGCGGGCGGAACTGCGGTATGACCGAGCCTCCTGGCCGGGCGCAGCCGCAGGTCATCGCGGTACATGGTGACATCCAGAGATCCGGCCGGTGCCGGGCGCCCCTCGACTTGGCTGAGCTTCGACGCCAGCCGCCGGGCCAGCGGCACTCCCCTGGTCGGGATACCCATCAGGATGACGTCAGCGGCGCCGTTCGTCCGCTCGAGGATCTCGTGAGCCACCCTGGTGAGGGCCCGGCTGATCTCATCCGGCCCGAGTACTGTCTTACTGCCAGCGGGCGGGACAGTTCGCGCCTGGCCAGATCTGGCCCGTGCGCTGCCAGTTCCGGCACCGTCCGGTCCGGCGCTGTCCGGTACGGGCGCGTCCGCGCCGCCGGGGTTAATCGCATGCATCAAAAGGACCCCCTTTCCCGCCTCACAGGACGGGGCTTAAAGGACGTCTGTCCGCACAACCGTACCAGGCGCGGCGCACTAGCTCAGGAAGCAAGGCCCCGTGTCTGGTCTGGTGAGCCAGGACGGCCGGCAAACCCCGCGCGACGCCGAGGACGAATGCGCGAAGCCCTATGGCAGATCAACATCAGCCTGCCGACCTGCCTGTGCGCACGACGCCACCAGCTGCCGGGGGCCAAACAAGGACGTCGGGTCAGCGCGCCACGGCGCGGCCAGCGGCCGCAACTCAGCCGGTGCGGTGGGACCCACTGCGTCACCGCGCGACGGGCGGCGGTAACTCAGCCCGAGAGCTTGTACCAGTGCGTCACCGTTGCCGTCCATAGCAATTACAGAACGTGACCGATTCGAGATCCTTGCTCTCTGTGATATCGCTCACAAGATAACTCTTTAATAATCTATTTCCGGCACACGCCAGAGGTTGCTGAGCTCGTTCGCGACCCGGAAACCGTTACGCTGCCGGCGTTTTCGTGCCTCCGGTGCTGCTTGACGAGGGCAGTGCCGGAGTCGACCGGGGATGCGGCGGCCCGCGTAACTTGAACCGGTTTTTGGCAATCGGCTTGACCGTGCGCCCTGACCCGCCTACCGTCACTGTCCGTAACCGTTACTTTTAGCTACTACAGGCCAGGGGGCCGTAACTATGGCATCTGATTACGCCAAGACCCTCGGCGCGCGGCTGCGCGCTATCCGGACTCAGCAGGGACTCTCGCTGCACGGTGTTGAGGAGAAGTCCAGGGGCCGGTGGAAGGCCGTCGTGGTTGGCTCATATGAGCGCGGCGACCGGTCCGTGACGGTTCAGAAGCTTGCTGAACTCGCCGAGTTCTACGGCGTGCCGGTGTCGGAGCTGCTGCCGGGGGACGTGCTGCCCACGCTGATTGCGCCAGCGCCGAAGCTTGTCATTGACCTAGAGCGGATGGCGACGCTGCCGAAAGACAAGGCCGGGCCGCTGTCGCGGTACGTTGCCACGATTCAGAGCCAGCGCGGAGACTACAACGGCCGCGTGCTGTCGATCCGCCAGGAGGACCTGCGCTCCCTGGCCGTCATCTACGACAAGACCCCGGCCGACCTCACTGAAGAACTCATCAGCTGGGGAATCCTCGACTCCGACGCCCGAGGGGCGCTCGACACTTTCTGACGCCAGCCCGCCACACGGTCAGCTTGACCTCACCCGGCCGGCTGTAGTGGCAGCAATGGCTGCTGGGCCGGGATGCCGAGCGCACCCTCGGCCAGCGCCACGAAGGTTCCGGCATCTCGCAGCAGTTCATCTGCTTCGCGAGGGGATACTGCGCGCGGCAGGCCAGCCTCCGCCGCGGCCCGCTTAGCGGCCCCGGCAGCGAAGAACGCCGACCACTCACGGAGCGCTGGCTCGACCTTGGGCAGTAGCTCCCACACGCTCTGCGGCCGCTTGCGCCGGCCCGCTGGTGGTTCTGCCCTCGCAGTGACCACAGCGGCCGCCGCTCGCAACGCGGCCAGGTGTGCGGAGACGTAGCGAGCGGCAGCAGTCCGTTCGTCCTCAGCGGCCGCAAGGCCGTGCCTGGCAGACTCCATCAGCGCCAGGGCGGACGGAGCCACCCGGCCCGGCTGTCCGTGCCGAGCCGGCCTCACCGCAGCGATCGCGCTCATCGCAACTCCTTCTCAGCGGTGTCCGGCCGGGCGGGGCGCTTCCCCACACCACGCCCGGCCGGACGAGCAACCGAGGGGGCCCGGCTGCACATTCGCACAGCAGCAATTCGAACACACATTCGCGGCCGTGTCCAGCTGCTGCATCTGCGTTCGAAGTTACATCGAGGGTCTGACAAAACCCGCGGTCTGTAGTGGTCCAGCACATCCGGCGCGCAGATAGCTGCCGCAACCCCGCCGCCTCGGCCAAGCCAGCTCAGTTTCGGCCCAGCCGCCCGAGGCCCGACCCGGCCACGCAACCAGGCCGGCCAGCTACGCTTGGCTCGTGTCGGAAGCGGCGGACATCCTCGAACTGAGCCGGACCGATTTCCTGAGCACCGTCAGCGAGTTCCTGGGCATCTACGCCGCCGCAATGGGTGCCGAGCCGGGCGAACTGCCGACCAGGCACGCGATCATGGAACGGCACGCACGCAACCCGGGCTTCCGCGCCCTCGCGGTCAGCAGCGGCGATCCGGCTCACATCGTCGCCTTTACCTACGGCTTCCACGGTGTGGGCGGACAGTGGTGGCACGACGTCGTGCGCGCGGCAATCGCCGCTGGCTCTGGCACTGCGGTCGCGTCAGAGTGGCTCGACTCCGTCATGGAGATCGCCGAGGTCCATGTGCACCCCGAATTCCAGGCCCGTGGCATCGGGCGCCGGATGGTGCTGGCGCTGACCGCAGGGCGTAGCGAGCAGACCGCCGTGCTATCGACCCGTGATGCGCAGACTCCTGCCCGCAAGCTTTACTACAGCCTCGGGTTCTCGGACCTGCTGACCGATTTCCTGTTCCCCGGCGGCGGCCCTGCTTACGCCGTCATGGGCGCCGCGCTGCCGCTCGCCGGGCAGGCCCCGGCCGCCAGTCAGGCCGGCGCAGCCGGGCCGAGGCCCAGCACCTGGTAGATCTCCCTGGTAGCCCTGGATCCATTCAGCGTGTAGAAATGCAGGCCAGGCACGCCCTCGGCGAGGAGGCGCTCGCACATGGCGGCGGCGAACTCCACGCCGATCTTGCGGACGGCCGCTTTGTCATCGGCGTGCGCGTGCAGCTCGGCTGCCAGCCCTTCCGGGAACTTGCAGCCCGACAACAGCACTGCCCGCTCGATGCCCGGCACGCTGATGATCGGCATGATGCCCGGAATGATGGGCACATCGCAGCCCGTAGCCGCGACTTCGTCCCGGAGGCGCAGGTAGTCCTCGGGGAAGAAGAACATCTGCGTGATCGCGAAATCAGCGCCCGCGCGGACCTTGCGGACGAAAAACTTGACATCGGTATCCCAGTCGGGCGACCTCGGGTGCTGCTCAGGGAACGCGGCGACCCCAACACAGAAATCACCCGATGCACGGATGAGCCTGACAAGCTCGTCGGCATGCTCCAGTCCCGCCGGGTGCGCCAGCCACTCAGCCGCCGGGTCCCCTGGCGGATCGCCGCGCAGCGCCAGCATGTTGCGGACGCCGACGTCCGCGTACGAGCCGATGACGTGCCGCAACTCGGCAACCGAGTGGTTGACAGCGGTCAGGTGGCCGACCGGCGTCAGCGTGGTTTCGGCAGCGATCCGGCCAGTCACCCGCACCGTGCGGTCCCTGGTTGAGCCGCCCGCGCCGTAGGTGACCGAGACAAATGTCGGCCGAAGCGGCTCAAGCTGGCGGATCGACAGCCAGAGCCGCTGCTCTTCTGCCTCGGTCTTCGGCGGCATGAACTCGAAGGAGAAGGACTGCCGGCCAGCGGCAAGCAAGTCGCGGATTGCCGGAGCAGGACCAACGGGCATGCTGGCAGGTTATCGGGAACCACGGCCCCTGCGCTGCACCCAGGCGCCGGTACGAGGTCTACTGTGCAGGAACATGGCAACTGACCCGGCCGCTCCCGGCCCGGCGCGCCTTGAGCAGATCAGGCACGGAGTAGCGAGCGCCCTGGACACCTTCATGGCCCGCCAGCGTGCCGTGCTGACAGCGATCGGCGACGACTTGCTGCCCTGCCTGCAGGCGATGGAAGAACTGCTGGCCGGCGGCAAGCGGCTCCGGCCGGCGTTCTGCTACTGGGGCTGGCGGGCCGCGGGCGGTGCGGACTGCCCGGCGATCTACACCGCGGCTGCGTCGCTTGAGCTGCTCCAGGCCAGCGCGCTCATCCACGACGACGTGATGGACGCTAGCGACACCAGGCGGGGCCGCCCGGCCGTGCACCGTCAGTTCAGCGCCCGCATAGCCGCCACGAATCCCGGAGCAGCCGAGCAGTTCGGGACCGGAGCCGCGATCCTCATCGGCGACATGCTGCTGTCCTGGACAGATGAGATGTACCAGGCCAGCGGCTTCCCCGCAGATGTGCTGCGGCGCGGCCAGCGCGCGCTGGACGCGATGCAGACCGAGGTTGCCGCTGGCCAGTACCTGGACATTCTCAGCCAGGCGAAGCGGAGTACCACGGTCGCGGAAGCGATGCGAGTGATCATCTTCAAGACGGCGAAGTACACGATCCAGCGCCCGCTGCAGCTCGGCGCCCTGCTAGCGGCTAGCTCGGCAGCGGCGGGTGACGCCGTGACGGCCGTGTGCACCGAGTACGGGATCCCGCTGGGCATCGCGTTCCAGTTGCGTGATGACCTCCTCGGCGTACTCGGCGACCCGGCCAGGACCGGCAAGCCAGCCACCGGCGACATCTCCGAGGGCAAGCGGACTGTCCTGATGGCTCTGGCCAGGGAGCGCGCCAGCACGAGCCAGGCCCGTCTGCTGGATGAGCATGTCGGCGACCGGGCACTCACGCCGGCCGGCGCGGCAGCCGTCAATGAGGTGCTCACCGACACGGGCGCTGTCGACGAATGCGAGGCGCTCATCGCGGCAAACGTCAAGGAGGCTGTCACAGCGCTCGACGGCGCGCCCATCACGGACGAGGCGAAATCGGCGCTCGCGGCGCTCGCGATCAAGGCCACCGAGCGGGAGGAATGACCGCCAGGCGGCCATGACCGGCCTGAGACCAGCCGACAATGCCGGGAACGCGCAGTACTGCGCAGCTGCGTACGGCCCATCGCCGGCCCGTCCGGTTAATGTCGCCCCGCTCACGGGTGGTGCCCCGCCGTCCGGGACTGGCAGCGGGGCCCCGGTCACCTCAGCCGGGCAGCCAGCCGCGCGGCGGCGGCGCCGGGATCGTCAGCGTCGGTAATGGCCCGCACGACAACTATCCGTGCAGCGCCAGCCTCGAGCACCTGGTCGAGGTTGCCTTCGTCGATGCCGCCGATGGCGAACCAGGGACGCGCGGTCCGCAGTGCCGCCGCGTAGCGGACGAGGTCCAGACCGGGCGCCGGGCGGCCGGGCTTAGTCGGCGTCGGCCAGACCGGCCCGGTGCAGAAGTAATCGGCGGCGGGCTCGGCGGCGGCTGCGGCAGTCTCGGTCTCTGCATGGGAGGACAGCCCGATGAGCAGTCCGGGCCCGAGTATCGTCCGGGCGATCCCGGCTGGAAGGTCATCCTGGCCCAGGTGAAGCACGTCGGCGCCGCACGCGTAGGCGACATCGGCCCGGTCGTTGACCGCCAGCAGTGCGCCGTGGGCAGCGCACGCTCGCCTGAACACCTCCAGATAGCGCAGCTCCTGGCCAGCCTCCAGGCCCTTCTGCCGGAGCTGCACGATGTCCACGCCGGAACTCAGCACGTCGTCAAGGAAGCGGGCCAGGTCACCCTGCCGCTCTCTGGCGTCCGTGCACAAGTAGAGCCTCGACGCGGCGAGCCTAGATTCCAGTTCCTCCGAGCGCTGCGACACGCTCAGAAGGCTAGCGCCTGGGCCCGCCTGTTCACCTCGGTGCGCCGGTGCTCGGCCAGCGCCTGGACGGGGGTGCCGGGAAGTGTGTCATCCGCCGTGAAGAGCCAGCTCAGCGCCTCGGTGTCAGAGAACCCGCAGTCGAAAAGCAGGGTCAGCGTGCCGCCGAGGCCGTGGATGACCTGGTCTCCGTCAAGGAACCCGGCCGGGATGGCGAACTCGCCGTTCGGGCGCTGCACCGCAAGCAGCTTGCGATCGCGCAGGAGTTGCTTGACCCGGCTTACCGCTATGCCGAGTCGCTCGGCGACGTCCGGAACTGATAGCCAGGCACCGACGTTCGCGTCGGTTGAAGGGTCGATCTGTGCCACGTCTGCAGCTTCCCACATCCTGGGACTGCCGAAACCCCCTCCATCGGTATCAAGTCCGGCGCACACGGTAATCGTGCGGCCAACCGCTGCCCGCTGTCTGGCAACGACTGCGTATCAGCCGGTCACGGCGCCATCCCGCAGCGCAATGCCCGGATCCGCCAGTCTGTCCGGATCCACCGGGCTGCCTGCTTCGATTAGCCTCCGTGCCTGGAGCAGGTCCCTGGGCACCCCGACGGTCAGCGTCGCGACCAGCCTGTCGCCGGCAAGCCAGCAGGCGGCCCACTTGGCCCCGGCCGGGTCGCCCCTCCAGATCAGCCGCTCGGCCGCGCCGTGCCAGCCCACGTACTGCACCATCCGGCCGAACTGCTCTGACCAGAAGTAGGGAACGGGGTTGTACTCGGTGCTCCCGCCAAGAATGTTCGCGGCCGCGACTTCCGGTGCGTGTAGCGCGATGTCCCAGTGCTCGAACCGCAGTTGCCGCTGATACCGGCCGGACCAGAATGACGCGCAGTCGCCTACCGCGAAGACGCCCGGAACAGAAGTTCGCAGCTGCGCGTCCACGGCAACGCCGTTGTCCAGCCGCACGCCCGAGCCGGTGAGCCAGGACACGGCCGGGCGAACCCCGACCGCAGCTAC
>DASXIA010000098.1:0-31655 GCA_036488155.1 Streptosporangiaceae bacterium
ATGGAGATCGCGCGTGTCAGGGGCATTTAGCGGGACTCGTTCCGCCCCGGCTGCCTGCTTACCTGCCTGCCTGGGGCACCGCCAGGGGTAGGTAGTTGTGGTCAAGCAACCTTTCCGAGGTAGGCTGGACAAACGTGGGCGTGATTTCGAGACGGCAGCCGGAACAGGAACTGCGGACATCTGACGGGCAATCCGACAGGTACAAGTGGATCGCCCTCTCCAATACGACGCTCAGCATCACGATGGCGACGATCGACGGCTCCATCGTGATCATCGCGATGCCTGCGATCTTCCGCGGCATCCACCTCAGCCCGCTGGCGCCCGGCAACATCACCTACGTGCTGTGGATGATCATGGGCTACCTGCTCGTGCAGGCGGTGCTGGTGGTGACGCTGGGCCGGCTCGGCGACATGTTCGGCCGGGTGAAGATCTACAACCTCGGGTTCGTTGTCTTCACGCTGGCCTCGATCGCCCTGTCCCTGGACCCGTTCACCGGCGGGCACGCGGCGCTGTGGCTAATCCTCTGGCGGGTCGTGCAGGCATTCGGCGGGGCCATGCTGATGGCTAACTCGGCGGCGATCCTGACCGACGCGTTCCCGGCGAGGCAGCGCGGCATGGCGCTTGGCATCAACCAGATCGCCGGGATCTCCGGCCAGTTCATCGGCCTGCTGCTCGGCGGGCTGCTGGCCGCCTGGGACTGGCGTGCGGTGTTCTGGGTCAATGTGCCCATCGGGGTATTCGGCACCGTCTGGGCTTACCGGAGCCTGAGGGAGATCGCCGCCACCAGGAGGGCCAGGGTCGACTGGGTAGGGAACATCCTGTTCGCTGTCGGCGCTACCAGCCTGCTCGCAGCGATTACCTATGGCATCCAGCCCTACGGCGGCCACACCACCGGCTGGACCAGTCCCCTGGTGCTCACCGGCCTGATAGGCGGCGCGGCTGTGCTGATCATCTTCGGCATCGTCGAGACCAAGATCGCCGATCCGATGTTCCAGATGAGCCTGTTCAAGATCCGCGCGTTCGCGGCTGGCAACGCGGCCAGCCTGATGAGCTCTATGGCACGCGGCGGCCTGCAGTTCATGCTGGTGATCTGGCTGGCGGGAATCTGGCTGCCGCTGCACGGCTACGACTACACCGTCACCCCGCTGTGGGCGGGTATTTACATGCTGCCGCTGACCGCCGGGTTCCTCATTGCCGGGCCGATCTCGGGCTACCTGTCCGACCGCTTCGGCGCAAGGCCGTTTGCGACCGCCGGGCTCCTCGTCGCTGCGTGCGGATTCACCGGGCTGATGCTGCTGCCGATCAACTTCCCGTACCCCGTCTTCGCCTCGATCATTTTCGTCAACGGCCTCGGCTCCGGCCTGTTCGCCTCGCCGAACACCTCGTCGATCATGAGCAGCGTCCCTGCTCAGCACCGCGGGGCTGCCTCCGGCATGCGGTCGGTCTTCATGAACTCCGGCATGTCACTGTCTATCGGGTTCTTCTTCTCGCTGATGATCGCCGGGCTGGCCGCGACCTTGTCGAAGACCCTCAGCGCCGGCCTGCGGGCGCAAGGCGTGGCCGCTAGCGCGGCCGCGCACGTCGCCAGCCTCCCGCCGGTCAGCACCCTGTTCTCCGCACTGCTCGGCTACAACCCGATCAAGAGCATGCTGGCGCCGACCGGCGCTCTGGCCAGGCTGCCCGCACGAAACGCCGCGATCCTCACCGGTAAGCAGTTCTTCCCGAACCTGATATCGGGGCCGTTCCATCACGGCCTGGTCATTGTGTTCAGCGCCGCGATCGCGATGTCGGTGCTCGGCGCGCTCATCTCTTTCATGCGCGGCAAGCAGTTCTACTACGCCGACCCTGTCGCGACCGCGGTCGAGGACGTGGCCATGCCAGCGCCCGCCGGGCAGCCGTCACCGATCGCCGACTGACCGTCGCGGGTAGCCGGATCCCTGGTCTCGGGTCTTCGCCGACACCCTAAAGGTTCGGTGACCACATAAGCGACAAATCAACCGCCGGAAGTCACCAAACCTTTTGGGGTGCGGATAGGTGGCCCGGCGAACCACCCGCCTCGCCCCGCAGGATCAGCGCTCGCCGACGGCACCACTGGCCGGTAGTATCGATCCGTGCCGCGATATGAGTACCGCTGCCGCGCTTGCGGCGACACCTTTGAGCAGTCCCGCCCGATGAGCGAGTCGTCGGCGCCCGCCACGTGCCCGGCAGGCCATGACGACACGGTCAAGCTGCTGTCTACGGTCGCCGTGGGCGGCCGGGCCGGAGAGTCCGCCGCGCCGCGGACCGGCGGAGGCGGTGGTGGCTGCTGCGGCGGCGCGTGCGGCTGCGGCTGAGCCGCGCGAGGCCGCGGCTAGGCGGAGAAGCGTTCGATCTGCCGCATCTTGTTCGTCGCGTCCAGCGCCGCGACCTTGTAGGACTCCGCGAGCGTCGGATAGTTGAACACGGCATCCACGAGGTAGTCGACGGTGCCGCCGCAGCCCATGACTGCCTGGCCGATATGCACCAGTTCGGTGGCGCCGGTCCCGAAGACGTGCACGCCGAGCAGGGTTCGGTCCGCTGGCGACACAAGGAGCTTGAGCACGCCATAGGAGTCACCGATGATCTGGCCGCGGGCTAGCTCGCGGTACCTGGACACGCCGACTTCAAACGGGACGCAGTCGCGGGTGAGCTGATCCTCGGTCTGCCCGATGAAGCTGATCTCCGGGAGGCTGTAGATCCCGATGGGCTGAAGCTGGCTCACCTGGTGCTGCGCCTCGCCGCAGGCATGGTGTGCCGCCTGGCGGCCCTGCTCCATTGAGGTGGCCGCCAGCGCCGGGAAGCCGATGACGTCACCGACCGCATAGATCGACGGAACAGCGGTGCGGAAGAACTCATCGACCGCGATCCGGCCGCGCGCGTCCGCCGACAGCCCGGCGGCAGGTAGGCCGAGGTTGTCGGTCATGCCCTGACGGCCGGCCGAGTACATGACCGTGTCTGCGGGGATGCGCTTCCCGCTTGCCAGCGCCGCGATCGCTCCGTCCGGGTGCCGTTCAACGGCAGATACCGTCTCGCCGAACCGGAAGGTCACCGCCAGGTCGCGCAGGTGGTATTTGAGCGCCTCGACGACCTCGAGGTCGCAGAACTCCAGCATCCGGTCACGCTGCTCGACGACCGTCACCTTGGTTCCGAGGGCAGCGAACATCGAGGCGTACTCGATGCCGATCACCCCCGCGCCGGCCACAACCATCGATCGCGGTACCCGGTCGAGCTGCAGGATGCCGTCGGAGTCGATGATCGTCCGTTCGTCGAACTCCACGGTGGCCGGCCGGGCTGGCTTAGTGCCGGTCGCGATGATGATCTTCTCGGCACTGTACTCACGGCTGCGGCCGCTGCCGTTTGCCACCTCCACCGTCGTCGCGCTGGTGAAGCGCCCCGTCCCGGTCAGGACTGTCACGCGGTTGCGGGTGAGCTGGCTGCGCACGACGTCGTTCTCGCGGCTGACCACGTGCTTAGTCCGGGCAGTCAGGTCCCCGATGGTGATCTCGTCCTTGACCCGGTAGCTCTGGCCGTACATCTCGCGCTGATCGAGCCCGGTCAGGTAGAGCACCGCCTCGCGCAACGTCTTCGACGGAATCGTGCCGGTGTTCAGGCACACGCCGCCGAGCATGTCGGGCCGTTCGACTATCGCGACCCGGCGGTCGAGCTTGGCGGCGGCGATCGCGGCCTTCTGCCCGCCCGGCCCTGAGCCGATGACCAGCACGTCGAAGTCGTACACATCGTCCAGTGTGCCGAGATGCGGCGACATTCGCCAGACCGGCGAGGTGTCCGCGCCGTCGCAATCGCTCGAAGGAAGTTCGGCCAGCTTGACTGCGGCGGCTGGTCGTGCCGATGCTCTAAGGCGAAGGGCAGGTGCACCATGTTCGAGCGCTTCACCGACAGGGCGCGCCGGGCCGTCGTGCTGGCTCAGGACGAGGCCAGGGAACTCGGCCACAGTTATATCGGCACTGAGCACCTGCTGCTGGGGATGCTGCGCGACGGCAGCGGCGTCGCCGCCAGCGCGCTGACCTCCCTCGGGATCACCCTGGAGTCAGCCAGGGAGGCGGTGGCTGCGACGGCCGGGCGCGGCCCGGGCCAAGCCGGCCACGTCCCGTTCACCCCGCCCGCGAAGCGGTCGCTCGAGCTGGCACTGCGGGAGGCGTTGCAGCTTGGCTGCGACTACATCGGCACTGAGCACATCTTGCTCGGGGTGATCCATAACGACACGAGCGTCGCCGCCCGCACCCTGGCCGGGCTGGGCGCGCAGCCCGGTGCGGTACGGCAGCGGGTGATCGAGATGGCGCCGCGGCGCTCAGCGAGCAGGCTCGGGACACGGGCGGGAACGGAGCTGCGCCTCGGCCCTGAGAGCGAGACCACCCGGCGGCTCGACGCGCTCGCCGCGCGGCTTGCAGCTGTCGAGCGCTGGACTGGCATGAAGCCGGACACGACCGAGCTCGATCAGGTCATCGCCGGACTGCGCCGGGACAAGGAAGCCGCGATTGACGCCAAGGACTTCAAGCGAGCTGAGGAACTCAGCGACACCGAGACTGAGCTGCTGATCGACCGGGACGCCACGGCGCGGGAGTGGACAGAACGGTTGCCGCTCGCCGCAGAAGTGGCCGAGTTGCGCGCAGAAGTGGATCGCCTCAGGACGGTGCTGCGCGAGCACGGCATCGAGCCCGGCCCGGCCGGCGCGGCGTGACAACTCATCGTCCCCAGGTGATGCCTGTCATCCGTCGCTGGCTTCGGCGGCTCCATCTCGGCGCAGCAATCCGCCCGGCCTAGCAGGGTCGTGGAGGGGCAGATCGATCTCGAGGGTGGTGCCTGCCCCTGGCGGACTATGCAGCCGGAGGTACCCGCCGGTTGCTTCCACCCGGTCTTTGAGCCCGACCAGCCCGGAGCCGTGGCTGAAGTCCGCGCCGCCGAGCCCGTCGTCACGGACCCGCACGTGCAGGACGCCCTCACGTTCTGCCATCACGATCTCGACGGCAGTGGCGTGCGCATGCTTGGTCGCGTTGGTCAGGGCCTCGCACACCGTGTAGTAGGCAGCGATCTCTACTGACTCGGCCAGCCTTTCCTCTACCTGGACGTCGAGGTGGACCGGGACGGCAGAGCGGCGGGCTACTGTCTTCAGGGCTGGGCCAAGGCCGCCATCAGCCAGGATGGCGGGGTGCAGGCCGCGGGCGATCTCGCGCAGTTCTTCCAGAACGTCGTCCATGCCGGCGGCTACTTCGTCCAGTTGGTGCACGTGTTCGTCTCCCCCGGGGGGTGCGGTTGCCTCGGCGGCGCGCAGCTCCAGGGCGAGGGAGACCAGCCGCTGCTGGGCACCGTCGTGCAGGTTTCGCTCGATGCGCCGGCGAGTGGCATCAGCGGTGGCCACGATCCGGGCCCTCGAGGCGGTCAGGGCCGCCTGGGCTTCGGCGTTGGCGATGGCGGTGGCGGCTAGCTCGGTGAACCCGGATAGCCGCGCCTCGGTGCCGGCCGGCATCGGCCCCCGCATGGATCCCGCGACCATGACCCCCCACAGCCGCCCTTCGACGCTGACCGGCACGCCGACCGCCGCGCGGACGCCGATCTCGCGGGCGGCCTCGGCGATCGAGCCCGAGGCGCCGACGTAGTCGTCGATCCGCGCCACCCGGGCGGTCTGAAACACCAGCGTGCACAAGTTCTGCCCGCCGAGCCTTTCCTGGGTGCCGACGTGAAAGGCGGCATCGGTGCGGTTCCACGCGGCAACTACCGTTATCGTGCCATCGGCGTCGTACCGGTCCATCGTCGCGAAATCGGTGCGTAGCAGGCGCCCGGCTTCCTCAGTGATCGCCGTGAGCACCTGTGCCGGCGGCGCCGCCTGAGCGACCAGCGTGGCAACCTGCCGCAGTGCCGCCTGCTCCTTGCCGAACCTGCGCAGTTCCATGCGCGCCTGCGCATTGGCGATCGCGGTCGCGGCCAGTTCGGTGAACCCGGCCAGCTGTGTCTCGGTGCCAGGGGGCAGCGGCTCCGCGCGAGAATCCACGATCATGTTGCCCCACAAGCGGCCTTCGACGTTGACCGGTACGCCGACCGCTGCGCGGAACCCGAACTCGCGGGCGAGCTCGCCGATCGGGCCCGAGGCGCTGGCGTAATCGTCGATGCGCGCTGCCCGCCCCGTCTTGGACACCCGCGTCGACACGTTCTGCCCGCCGAGCCTTGCCCGGTTGCCGACGGGGAAGGCAGCGCCGCTGCTGCTCCACGCGGCGACCACCGTTCTGGTGTCGTCCGGGTCATACCGTGCCATCGTCGCGTAGTTGGCGCTTAGCAGCCGCCCGGCTTCCTCAGTGACCGCCGTGAACACTTCCTCGGGTGGCGCTGGCCGAGCGACCAGCGTTGCCACGCGCCGCAGCGCGGCCTGCTCTTCGGCGAATCCGCGCAACTCCAGCCGGGCCTGCGCGTTAGCGACCGCGGTGGCGGCCAGCTCAGTGAACCCGGCCAACCGCTCCTCAGTGCCCGCCGGCAGCGGCTCCTCCCCGGTGGAGCCCACGAACATCACGCCCCACAGCCGCGCTTCGACACTCACCGGCACGCCGACAACCGCGCGGAACCCGAACCGGTGGGCATCGTCGGCAGCCGGGCCCGAGGCGTTGGAATAGTCGTCGATCCGCGCCGTCCGCCCCGTCTGGAACACCATCGTGGACACGTTCCGCCCGCCGAGCCTTGCCCGGGTGCCGACCGGGAAGGCCGGGCCGGTGCTGCTCCACGCGGCGACCACCGTTCTCGTGCCGTCCGGGTCATACCGGGCCATCGTCGTGTAATCGGCGCCCAGCAGCCGCCCGGCTTCCTCGGTGATCGCGGAGAATACCTCTGCCGGAGGCACCGCGCGGGCAACCAGCGTCGCCACCCGCCGCAGCGCCGCCTGCTCCTCCGCGATCCGGTCCTGGTCGGCTCGCGGCAATGCCGCCATCCTTTGGAGTCTATCCGGCGCTCAGATTCTGCCTGGTCATAAGCCACTTTGGTGATCCAGCGGCGCTGGGAGCTGATGTCGCTGCAGCTGCCGATGGCGCCGGGCAGATGGACAGGATGCCGCTAGCCTCGCTCGCGTCGGTGCTAGTTGTCCGGATGCTCGTTCGGCGGGCCGAGCATGCTGAAGCCAGTCATCGCCAGGATCACCCCGGCCAGGAACAGCGCCGCAGGTACCTGATGGCTGGCCATGGCCGACGCGAGACGCAGCGCGACGCCTGCCACAGCTAACAGGATGCCTGCGATCAGAGCCGCGGAAGCTGTACGGTGCGGGCGGCCGGACGGGCAGCTCCAGTCGGGGCCGTGTACCGAACGCGGCCGCCCGCACCGGGTGCACCGGTCCAGGTTCGACGTCTGGCCTACCCAGCGCTCGAAGTGCGGTGCAATGTCAGTCGAGCTCATCTGCTTACGTCTGGATCTGCTCATTCGCGGGCGGCCGCCCGGCTGCCAGCGGCGGCGCTATAGCCAGCTGTCCCGCACGCTCGTCAGGTCGCCTGCCTCGGGGGCAGCGCCAAGCTGTCCGGCCTTGACCTGATCCAGCATGCTGCTGACCGCGCGCTGGACATCTGGCACCGCGCCGCGCAGCTTGTCGGCATCTGCCGCGAGGGACTCGTCGATCTCGATTCCAGCCTGCTCAAGCAGGCCCTCGAGATCGGACAGCATGGAGCCGAGCCACCCGACCGGGTCGCTCGACAGCGCGCGATCGAAGACCCGCTTGCGGGGCTCCCAGTCGCGCATGTGCGGATGATGGTGTGCCCTGTTCAGGCTGCCCGGCGTGCCGTCGACGCTTTCCAGCAGGTCCGCCCGCCAGACGGGCTCGGCGATCCGGATGGGGCGAGACGCGTAGATCGAGCCGGTAAGGTCGCCGGGCTCCAGCATACGGACCTCAAGCCGGACACCGTGCTCGGCGCCTTCCTGGCCCTTCTCCGGCGCCGGGTCGACGAAATAGATATCGCCCACCACGACGCCGATCCGGTCGAACCCGAATAGCTGCAGCATTTCCGTCCGTCCTGTCTGGCCGGGCGGTCCCCGCCCGGCGCGCCGCGCACCGCCAGCATCATCATCGCCCAGGCCATGCCTGGCAGGCCAGTGCCGGCCGACGTTGATGTCAGCCGGGACCGACGACCCGGTCATGGCAGGGCCTTGAGCCCTGGTGGCTGGCGTGGCATCGCGGTCTCCTCAAGGGAGGAAGAGTCAGCTAAGGCAGGCATGACGGAGGAGGCGGCCATGACAGAGCAGGTGTCCATCATCGGGGCCGAGTCATTCCTGCGCGGTCTGGAGCCGGCGTATCTGGAGCGCCTTGCGTCGTTGTCGCGGCACATCAGCCTGCCGGCCCAGTCCCGGCTCTTCGACGAGGAAATGCCCGCCCGCTGTTTCTGGATCATCGATGCCGGCCAGGTTGCGCTCGACGCGCTCGTGCCAGGCGCGGGCCGCGTCGTGATCGAGAAACTAGGCCGTGGCGATGTGGTCGGTCTGAGCTGGCTTGAGCCGCCGTACCAGTTCCGGTACGGCGGCGTGACCACTCAGCCCATGCAGGCATTCGAGTTCGATGCGGCCAAGGTCCGGGCAGCCTGCCATGACGACCCGGAATTCGGGTACGCGGTGCTCGACCGCTTCCTCGTTGTCGCCTACCACCGCCTCCAGGTGACGAGGGCACGCCTGCTCAGGGCGCTCGCCGCCGCCTGAGGTCTTCTACCGCGGATCCGGCCGGTCCACGTTCCAGTGCCGCACGACCGACGCGATCCAGTGCCTTTCCCCGTCCTGGTCCCGCTTGTAACCGCGCAACATCATCCGGCTGATCACGCGCTGGCCGCCGTCGTTGTCGCCGTAGAGCAGGTCGATGCCCAGGACGACCTCATCGTCATCGGTCTTGTTGATAGCAGTAACGGCCTCGTCGTACTGCGGGTCGCCGCTGTCCCGGAAGGCGCCCTGCCAGAACCCGATGTCGCCGGGGGCGATCAGGATGTCGCGGCCCTGGTGGCGGAAGGTCTCCAGCTCGGGCCGCGGCGGGTTGATCTCAACTCCGGTCAGGAAGCGCCACCCGTGCAGCACCGCGATGCCCGGGCCCGCATTGCGGAGCGAAATGCCCAGGTACACGACACCGTTCTCGAAGTCGGCGCCACCGCGGCCGCCTTCCAGCAGCATGTAGCGGCCTTCCTGGAAGAAGATCTTCTGCCTTGTGTCGTCCATGCGGGAGGCCACAAGGAGCGGCCGCATGTTAACCAGCAGTGCCTGCTCGGCGACCCGCGCAGCGCGGTTCGCCGACCGTACGGATGCGAACGTGGCGACGGCAAGCACTAGCGTGCCAGCACCGGTCGCCAGCGAAGCCGCGTCAGACCAGCTCACCGCAGCCACGCTACCGCACACACCGCCAGGCCTGACTTTCCGGCGAAAGTGCAGAACTAGTCCGTCCGGTGGCGGCTGGCTAGAATAGTTAACGGAAGATTAACGCCAGATGTCTAATTAGGCATTATTCTCTCATGATTCTGGTCGGCGCACAGATCCGACGTTGACGGCAAGTGGGGGAAGCATGCGCGAGTTCGTGCTCGACGGCGAAGCGCCCCGCGACCCGGATCTGCTTGCAGTCATGGCCGGCGCCGTCAGCCAGGATCTGGCCTGGGCAGACGGCGGCCGGACGCGGGCTAGCCGCCGAAGCTGGCTCGACACGTTCGACTGGCGGTTGTACCGGGCCGGGCTGACGCTCGAGCAGGCGGCCTGCCGCGGCCGGACCGAGCTGTCGCTGACCGGCCGGGACGGCGACCTGCTGGCTAGCGAAACGCTTGCTGCCGGCCACGAGCCACGCTGGCCCAGCTTGGTCAGCGCGCTGCCCGCCGGTCCGTTGCGCGAACTGGTCGAGCCAGTGGCCGGCATCCGGGCGCTGTGCCCCGTCGTCCGCGCTGGCAGCAAGGTGACCCAGCTGCGGGCGCTGAACGACGACGCGAAGACTGTGGCCAGGCTGGATATCGACCGCATGTCAGTAACGTTCCCGGCGCGCGCGGACGCGCCAGCCAGGCTGACGCTGACCCCGGTGCGCGGCTACGGCGCAGTCACCGACCGCATAGGCGAGGCCATCACCAGGGTGCCGCGCATCAGCGCGGCGCGCGGGTCGGCGCTGGAGGCCGCTCTGGCCGCGGCCGGCCTGCGAGCGGGCGACCTGCCAGGCAAGGCCACCGCGGTACAACTCAGTCCGTCGATGCCGGCCGCCGCGGCTCTCGCGACGATCCTGACGGCGCAACTGGACGCCCTCGAGGCGAACGTCCCCGGCACCATCAGGGATATCGACACCGAGTTCTTGCACGATCTGCGCATAGCGGTGCGCCGGACCCGATCGGCGATCAAGCTCTGCGGTCGCGCGCTTCCAGCCGGGCTTGCCAGCGACTTCAGGGCCGAGTTCCGCTGGCTGGGCGATCTCACTACGCCCACCAGGGATCTGGACGTCTACCTGCTGGGCTACGCCCGCATGACGGCCGGGCTGGTCGCAGCGTCACCGGCCGATCTGTGCCCGTTTCACGACTATCTGATGCGGTCGCGTGCCGCGCAGTACCGCCGGCTGGCGGCCGGCCTTCGGTCGGCCCGGTTTGCTCGGCTGACCACAAGCTGGCGCGCGGCGCTCGAGGACGTCCGGCCGATGCGCAAGCGCCCGACCGTGGCGCAGCTGGCAGCGGCCAGGATCAGCGCGGCCCAGCGCAAGGCGGTGCAGACGGGCCAGCAGATCAGCGCGGCCTCGCCGCCCGAGAGCCTGCACGAGCTGCGCAAGCGCTGCAAGGTGTTGCGCTACCTAGTCGAGATGTTCGGATCGCTTCACGATCCCGCGCAGCGCTGGCAGGCAGTCAGGGAGCTCAAGGCGTTGCAGGATTGCCTCGGTGCATTCCAGGATACCGAGGTGCAGCGGGCCGAGATCCGGGCGTTTGCCGGCCAGTTGCTAGCTGATCGCAGCGTCCCCGCCGAGACGCTGCTGGCGATGGGAGAGATCGCGGCCGGCCTGGCTATCGCGCAGCGCGAGGCCAGGCACGAGTTCGACGGCCGGTTTGCTGCCTTCGCCAGCCCGGCCAGCCAGGCCAGGCTGGCGGTGCTTACCCGGGCCGATGGGCTGACGCGGACGGCGGGCGCGTGAAGATCTTCGCTACCTACAACATCAAGGGCGGGGTCGGCAAGACGGCCACCGCCGTCAACCTCGGCTACCTCGCCGCCAGGGACGGGTACCGGGTGCTGCTCTGGGACCTGGACCCGCAAGGCGCGGCGAGTTACATGTTCCGCATCAAACCGCGCGTCAAGGGTGGCGGCAAGGCCCTGATAAAGGGCACGAAGTCAATCGACTCCGCGATCAAAGGCACCGACTTCGACGGGCTTGACCTGTTGCCGGCCGACTTCACCTACCGCAACCTCGACCTGCTGCTCGACGCAGCCAAGCGGCCAGCCCGGCGCCTGGCCGCACTGCTCACGCCACTCAAGGACGAGTACGACGCGGTCTTCCTCGACTGCCCGCCCAGCATCTCGCTGCTGTCCGAGAGCGTGTTGCACGCCGCTGACCTGCTGCTGGTGCCGCTGATCCCGACAACGCTGTCGGTTCGCACACTCGATCAGCTCACCGAGTTCATCGGCGGCTTCAACGGGCACCGGCCGGATGTCCTGGCGTTCTTCTCGATGATCGACCGGCGCAAGCGGCTGCACACGCAGATCGCCACGGAGTTGCCGGCGCAGCGCCCGGACTTCGCAGCGACAGTCATCCCAGCGCTGTCGGTGATCGAGCAGATGTCAGTGCGACGTGCGCCCGTCACTGCGTTCTCGCCGCGCAGCCAAGCGGCCCGGCAGTACGGGCACCTGTGGCAGGAGGCCCGCGAGCGCGCGGGCCTTACGGGATGAGAACGATTTTCCCGAGAATGCTGCCGCGCTCGAGCATGCGGTAGGCCTCGGCCACCTCGGCTAGCGAAAAGCTGGCCGCTATCGGCACCTCGAGCATATCCGCGGCAATCAGCCCGGCAAGATCCGCGAGCACGGCGGCGCTCGCCCCGGCGGCACTGCCCTGCGCCTGCACGCCAAGCTCCGCCACCGCAGCAAAGTTGACGATCGTGTCAACGCGCGCGGGCGCTACGCCCAGGTCCAGCGCGATCCGCACGTAGTCATTCCCGGCGGCGTCGATGAAGGCATCGACGTGATCAGCGGCTTGCCTGATCCGGTCTGCTACCCCGTCGCCGTACTCGACGGGGATAACGCCGTAGCGCTCTAGCCAGTCACGGTGCGCCCGGCTCGCGATCCCGATCACGGTGGCGCCGGCAAGCCGCGCCAGCTGGACCGCGATCGAGCCGACGCCGCCGGTAGCGCCGGCCACGACCACAGTGTCGCCGGCGGCCAGGCTTACCGCCTTGACGGCCGCATAGGCAGTGGCACCAGCCACGAACAACGCGCCGGCGACTTCCCACGGGACCTCGGCGGGTTTTGGCGTCAGGTTGCCCGCCTCCACCACCACATACTGCGCGTGGCTGGCCCGGTTGTCGGTATAGCCGATGACTTCCTGGTCGCCGGCAAATCCGACCACGCCGCGTCCCATCGCCGTGACTGTGCCCGCCAGATCGCTGCCTTCCCCTGACGGGAACCTCGCGGGGAACCGGTCGTGCAGCAGTCCGGCGCGGATCTTGGCCTCACCCGGATTGATTCCCGCCGCCTTGACCTCCACCAGCACCTGGCCGGGTCCCGGCTCCGGGGTGGGCACCTCGATAACCTTGAGTACGTCGAGCTCGCCGTACTCGTCGAACCGCACCGCTTTCATGCCGGCTCCGATGATCGATGAGAACTCTCAGGGGGCTAGCGCTCAGTATCTCCATCAGTAACAAGATCACTGTGAGAGGGACTAGGGTTACGGACCAGATGCATGTTGTAGGCATGGTGCTGCACCCCAAGCGCGACTCGGCCGAGGCGGTGGCCGCCGTGCTCGGGTGGGCTGCGCGCCGGGGCATCCAGGTACTGGGCATCGAAACGGAGATCGCCCGGCTCAACTGCGCGGCCGTCAGCGTTCCTGAGGCCGAGCTCGGGCAGCGCTCCGACCTTCTGGTGAGCCTTGGCGGCGATGGCACCATGCTCCGCGCCATGCGGCTGTCCGACGGGCACGGGGCGCCGGTGCTCGGGGTGAACCTGGGCAAGCTGGGCTTCCTTGCCGAAGTCGACGTGTCGGGCCTGTCCGCTGCGCTGTCCGCGGTCGACGTGATGGAGTACGCGATCGAGCCGCGGCTTGCCGTCGACGCCGTCCTGGGCGACCAGCGAATGACTGCTTTCAATGACATCGCCGTGGTCCGCTTCCCCGGTCACGCGACAGCGAAGTTGTCCGTGCTGGCGGGCGGGCAGCCGTTCGTCAGTTACGCGGCGGACGCTGTTGTCGTGGCCACTCCGGCAGGCTCGACTGCCTATAGCTTCTCGGCCGGCGGCCCAATAGTGAGCCCGTCGGTTGAGGCCCTGGTGGTCACGCCTGCCGCACCGCATTCGGCCTACAACCGCGGCCTGGTGCTCTCGCTAGACGACAGCCTCGCTCTGGAGGTCCTGCCGGCCAGCGGGGACCTCGCCATCGAGGTGGACGGCCAGCTCGCCGCCCGGGCCACCCATGGCGATCTGATCGAACTGCGGCCGCGGCCGGGAGCGGCGTCCGTGGTCCGGTTCGGCCGCACAACCTTCTATCAGCGAGCCAGGCGCAAGCTGCGGCTCACCGACTCGGCGGAAATCCTCCCGGCCGACTAGCGGTTCCGGTACGCGTCGCCGTGACAGGCCCCGCCGGGCGGGCTGCAATTGCATGGCCCGCGCCAGTAGACAATGGACGTTATGTCAGACCGCGACGACGGCAACCCGCCCGCGGTTCGCCGGCTTGGCCGACCCGACGCGGTCGAACTGCTCGCTGATCCGGATCGGCCCAGGGCGTGGACGCTCCTGGTGGGCAGCACGCCGCAGTCCTATGTCGACCTCGATGATCCGCTGTACCTCGATTTCGAGTACGTGCGGCGCCTTGGCCACCTGCTCGACCTTGCTGGGCCGGCCGGCCTGCCGCTGCGGGTACTCCACCTGGGCGGCGGCGCGCTGAGCCTGGCCCGGTACGTCGCGGCCACCCGGCCCGGATCCAGCCAGCTTGCCGTCGACTCCGACGCCGAGATGATGGATCTGGTCCGGGAACGGCTGCCGCTTCGCCAGCCGAGCCGCCGCGCCGGCGGCCGTGCCGGGCGGATCAGGGTCCGCATCGGCGACGCCCGCGCAGTGCTGGAGGGACTGCCTGCCGCGTCTTTCGACGTCGTGATCGCCGACATTTTCGCCGGGGCACGCACGCCGGCGCACCTGACATCTACCGAGTTCGCCGCAGCTGCCCGCCGTGCGCTGACGCCTGCCGGAATGTTCGCCGTCAACATCGGCGACGGCCCGCCGCTGGCGCATACCAGGTCCAGGACCGCGTCGGCGCGTGCCATTTTCGGCTGCTCCTGCCTGATCGCGGACGCGGCAGTGCTGCGCGGCCGCCGGTTCGGCAACATCGTGCTCGCGGCTTCGGACCGGAAGCTGGCAACCCCGGAACTGGCGAGGCGCGTGGCAGCCGACCCGTTCCCTGGCCGCATGCTGGACGGCGACGACCTGGACAGGTTCGTCGCAGGGGCCAGGCCGATCACGGACGGCCGGGCGGAGCTGTCCCCGGCGCCGCCTCCCGACGCGTTCGCGCCGTCATGACGGGGCGGTCTCTCGGCGGCTGCCGCGATCCACGGCGCAGGGTCGGGCGGCGTGAGGTGGGGTCGACAGTTCGTGTGGTCGACTCGAGCCCGACGCCAGCCGAGACCCGCGCCATCCCCGGGCGCGTTAGGCCAGGCCTTGCAGGAAGCTGATCATCTCCGCACTGACTTCGGCGGGACGCTCCTGCTGAGTCCAGTGCCCGCAGCCTGGCAGGATCACCGACCTGGTCAGCCTCGGCAGCACCGCGCCGATGTCGTCGGGGCTGATGAAGCTCAGCACGGGATCCTTGGCGCCGGCCAGGAACAGAGCCGGCACGCCGATCGGCGCGTGCTGCCATGCCCCGGTCAGCTCCCAGTTGCGATCCAGGTTGCGGTACCAGTTCAGCGGTCCAGTGAAGCCAGCCGCCGCGTACTGCGTGACGTAGGCGTCGATGTCCTGCTGGCTGAGCCAGGCGGGAAGCTCGGCGGGATCGACGGCCGTGTCCAGGAAGCCGCCGCCGGCCGGGATGGGGCGCATGCCAGGCCCGTCGCCGGAGATGCTGTAAAGGATCTTGCGGAAGCTCACCGCCGGATCCTGGCTGAGCTCGGCGTCGGCAACGCCGGGTCGCTGGAAGTACACCATGTAGAAGCTCTCGCCCACCAGGCTGCGGAGCGTCGCGATGGGCGGCGCGCTGCCGCGGGGCCGGTAGGCAACACTCAGCCCGATGACGCCGCGGATCCGGTCCGGCCTGAACAGCGCGGCGTGCCAGGCGACTGGCGCGCCCCAGTCATGTCCGGCGACGACGGCCTGATCCGCGCCGAGCGCATCCATCAGCGCGATCACGTCACCGGTCAGGTGCAAGATCGTGTACTCCCCGATGCCAGCCTCTCCGCCGGCTCCGGGCGGCTGGCCGGTGGCGCAGTAGCCGCGCTGATCGGGTGCCACCGCGTGATAGCCGGCTGCGGCGAGCGCGGTCAGCTGATGGCGCCACGAGTACCAGCTCTCCGGGAAGCCGTGCAGCAGCAGCACCAGCGGGCCCTGGCCGGCTTCCGCGATGTGCATGCGCAGAGCGCCGGCTTGTATATAGCGGTGCGTAATTGACTGGCCTGTCGCGGCGGCATGTGTCATCGATATCGCGGCGTGGAAGCCCCGGACTTCGGGCCGGGGAGGAAACGCCGCTCCCTCCCTTTGTCAGTAGCTCTGAATAGGCTTCGCGCGTGTCCAGGTACCGTCTGACGCCTTCCGCGGCGCAAGAAGCTGTGCTGCGGGAGCATTGCGCGCATGCCCGGTACGTATGGAACCTGGCAGTCGAGCAGCAGTCCTGGTACGGTGCAGCCGGCCGCGGGACCGCGCCGGGCTGGGTGGCGCAAGCCCGGCAGCTGACCGAAGCACGTGCCGAGCACGAGTGGCTGGCGGCCGGGTCGCAGATGGTGCAGCAGCAAGCCCTGCGCGACTTCGGGCAGGCGATGACGAACTTCTTCGCGGGCACGCACCGAAAGCCGACGTGGCGGAAAGCCGGTCGCGACGAGGGGTTCCGGATCGTTGCGGTGAAGCCAGGACATGTCCGGAGGCTGAACCGCACCACCGCGCAGATCTGGGTGCCCAAGGCGGGATGGGTGCGGTTCCGCTGGTCGCGTCCGGTGCCAGAAGGCGTCAAGTCTTACCGCGTCAACCGTGATCAGGCCAGCCGGTGGCACGTCGCGTTCGCGGCAGTCCCAGAGCCCGTACCAGGGCCGGGAAACGGCGAAGTGGTAGGCATTGACCGGGGCGTGGCGGTGACCCTCGCGCTGTCGGACGGCACGGCGTACCAGGCCCCTGCAGCCCGGCCGGTGGCCAGGCTGCAACGCAAGTTGTCTCGCTCTAAGCGTGGCAGTAGCCGCCGCAAGCGGATCAGGGCGCAGCTGGCACGGGTGCAGGCCAGGAACGCTGACGCCCGCAAAGACTGGGCCGAGAAGGCGTCGACTGGCATCGCCAGGCGCTACGACCTGATCCGGATCGAAGACCTGAAGATACCGAACATGACACGCTCGGCCAGGGGCACGAGAGACGCTCCTGGCCGGAACGTCGCCGCCAAGGCCGGGCTGAACCGGTCGGTTCTTCAGCAGGGCTGGGGGCTGTTCGCCCGGCGGCTGGAAGACAAGGCCCCAGGCCGGGTCGAGAAGATTACTCCCGCGTACACCAGCCAGCGTTGCTCGGCGTGCGGGCACGTAGACAGGGAATCTCGCAAGAGCCAAGCTGACTTCCTGTGTACCGCCTGCGGATATGTCTGCAACGCTGACGTGAACGCGGCAAGGAACATCGCGGCAGGGCATGCCGTGACTGCGCGGGGAGGCCTGGCGCTGGCCGGGCCGATGAACCGCGAACCTCAACACGCGCTCCTAGCGTCGTAGTTGAAATCCCCCGCCCTCAGTCGGGGGAGGATGTCAAGGCCGGAGGATAGCCCGGCAGAACGGTAACCTGCGATAGATCAGCGTCAAACCAAGTGTTTCTGGCCGATTGAGTACGCAAGTGGCCTTGCTTCGGAGCATCCTGTAGGACAGGAAACGGCATGGAACCAGATAAACTGCAGGACCGCATCGCTGTAGGTCTCGAACCTGCGGCCGGCGGAGTGCCATCGCCCAGAGGGGGGCCAGTGAGTCGCAGGCTGCTTCGGCTTGAGATCCCGGTCTTCCCGGATCGGCTGATGTTCCGGGTCCAGGACCCGATCGCGGACATCGACACTCCCGGCGCCCCGGTGCCTCCCGTCGACTCGCTGATAAGCACCGGCCGCGATCAGCTCATCGTCTCCTGCGCGCAAGAACACCTGGGCGTCCAGCTCACCGTGGAGGAGTGGGACGACGCGCCGCCACCGTTCAGCGACGGGTATGAGGATGAGGCCAAGTGCGTCCTGTACTTGCGCGGTCGGCTGAGCATCGATACGGGCGCGGCGGGCTCCCGGGCAGTCGACGCGCTCCGGCTGTCCGGCGGCGTCGGCGACTACGGGGTGCGGATCTACACCAGGAACAGGGCGGCTGCGGTAAAGAGCTATGGCGAGCTGTACCAGCAATACGCTGACCCGCTGAGCGACGACTTCCAGCAGGCTCGTAAGCAGCTTGAGGGTATGGAGCAGTACCTGCTCCAGCTCTGGCGGGAGTCCTGAGTCAGCGGGCCTGACCGCCCGGACGGAGCCTGCTCAGACCTAGCTACTCGCCGGCGCCCTGTGATTAGTCACGTGAGATTTCGTCGCCGGCGTCGTGTGCGAGGTGATCCCGTGGTGGACGCCGTACGGGCTCAGCACGAACATCATGACCGTGACCGCGGCGATGAGTGCCAGCGCCAGCAAGCCCACAATGGTCTTGACACGCTGGGACGCGAAAGCTCTTGGCATCCGCTGCTGACCGAAGGTATTGAAGCGCGAAGCTAGCTTTGGGTCGTCAATGGCTAGCTGCCGCTCCATCTCGTCAAGCATGCGCTGCTCTTCCATCGACAAGGCCACAGCGCCACCTCCGGCCGACATTGGTATGCCGCGGGCAGCTATCGCTAGCCACCCCTTCACCCGATTCTTTACCAGGCCTTTGCGGTGGGCAAGAGGAAGTCAGCTTACGGTCAGGTCGAGATGTGGCCGCAGGCCGAGCGAGGCCGGCCGGGTGATCCGTAATGCCCTGGTCTGGGCATGCACTCGAAAACATATTTGATCGAGTCGAAAAACTATTCTATGCTCGCCCTCATGCGCTGGGACTCGCTCAGGATCGCTGACGACTCGCCCGCGCGTGCAGTCCACGCCAGTACTGCGGATGCCGAGACGCCCGCCACAGCTAGCACCGCCACGGCTAGCACCGCCACAGCTAGCACCGCCACGGCTAGTCCCGCCGGGGCCGGGACCGCGGGCAGCGGCGCTCGCGCGGCCGGCGCTCAGCCGGCAGTCACAGGGGGGCAGCAGGCGCTGTTCAGCCGCGACATTGTCGTCACCCGGACCTTCGACACACCAGGCTTTCGCGGCATCACCTTCCACGAGGTACACGCCCGTAGCCTGATCAGCAAGGTTCCCGAGGCGTCGCGGGTGCCATTCCGGTGGACGATCAACCCGTACCGCGGCTGCAGTCACGCCTGCGTGTACTGCTTCGCCCGCAACACGCATACCTATCTTGACCTAGACGCCGGGCACGACTTCGACACCCAGATCGTGGTGAAGGTCAACGCAGTGGAACTGCTGCGGCGGGAACTGAAGTCGGCGCGCTGGACCGGCGAGCACATCGCGATGGGCACTAACGTCGACTGCTACCAGCGCGCCGAGGGCCGGTACCGGCTGATGCCCGGCATCATCGCCGCCCTGACCGAAGCTGCGAACCCGTTCTCGATCCTTACCAAGGGCACGCTGATACTTCGGGACGTCGACCTGCTCGCCACGGCGGCGTCAGTGACCGAGGTGGGACTCAATGTCTCCGTAGGAATTGTCGATAAATCTCTTTCTCGATCTATCGAGCCAGGCACTCCAAGCCCGGACCGGCGACTGGCGGCATGCGCGGCGCTCTGCGAGCGAGGTCTTCGGTGCGGGGTGCTGATGGGACCGGTCGTCCCGTTCCTGTCGGACTCCCCCGGTCAGCTCGACGACGCCGTGCGCAAGATCGCGAACGCCGGGGCAGCGCACGTCAGCCCGATCGTGCTGCACCTGCGGCCCGGCGCCAGGGAGTGGTTCCTGCGCTGGCTAAGCGCCAATCACCCGGAGCTGGTGGATGCCTACCGTGACCTGTACGGAAGCCGTGCCTATGCCCCGGCGCGCTATCAGCGGCAGATCGCCGAGCAGGTGGCCGAGCTTGCCCGCAAGCACGGCGTGGGACGGACAACACCGGCCGGGGCACGGCGCGTTCCCGGTGTGAATGTCATCCGGGGCACGAAGGCCGCGAGCGGGCGGGCGGGACCGGCCAGTCCGCGTGAACCGGAGAAGTCAGGGCCGGTTCAGCTGTCGCTGATGTGAAGGCCGGAGCTAGCGGCCGGCGCGACTGGCAGCCCGGCCGCCTCCCAGGCGCGGAACCCGCCCTCGAGATCGGTAGCTCGGTGCACGCCGAGGTCGAGCAAGCTGGCGGCGGCCAGGCTCGAGGTGTAGCCCTCCGAGCAGAAGACGATGACCTGCAGGTCGTAGCTCGCGACTGGCAGGCGAGCCGTGGAGGCCGGGTCGAAGCGCCACTCGAGCACGTTGCGCTCGATGATGGTTGCGCCGGGGATCTCGCCTTCGGCCTCGCGCTGCGCCTGCGGCCTGATATCGACCAGCAGCGCGCCTGAGTTCACGGCGCGCTGTGCTTGCGCCGGGCTGAGCCTGGTCAGCCGCGACCGGGCAGCAGCCAGGACCGCGTCGATGGTCAGCGCTCCGGATGGCCGGCTCACCAGTCGAGCTCCGCACGGTCAGTGCCTGCCAGCGCGAGGCCCGCTGCGGTCATCTCATACCGGCGCATCGCTGTCAGCGGCGGCGAGTACGCGTGCACGCTGACCGCGGGGACGGTCGCAATGTTGCTCACGTCGTGCAGATGCCGGGCGCCGAACGTGGTTACCGAGCCGGCCGAGGCACACCGGTTCCGCACGCGGTTCCTGCCAGGCTGCGCCAGCGTCTCGCGCAGCTCGCCGTCAGCTACGGCGAACGCGCCGCGCGCCTCGCCGTGGTCGTGGAAGCCGGTGTGCTGGCCGGGCAGCCAGCTCAGCAGCCAGATCTCATGGTCGTCGGCGAGCACGAGACGACGGTACCAGCGGCGCTCAGCGGAGAAGCGCACAATCGGCCGCCAGCTCTGCCCGGCGGCGATCTCGCAGACGAGCTCGCCAAGCCTGGCTGGGCTCAGTGTCCCTCGGCTGAGCCCGCCCGGGCTGATTGCCTCTGGGCTGAGCGTGTCCTGGCTGAGCCTGGCAGTACCCGCGCCGCCGGTGCCAGGCTCCCCCTCGAAACCTGGCCCGGCCCGCCGCATGCTGCGCGCGGATGTGCTGACCTGGCGTGCCGCCTGAATAGTCATCCTATTAATCCCATCGATTCAGTCGGATTTCATTCACGGTAGCACGCTGGATGCGGTTCCGCGCCAGGCTGCACGCCTGTCTACTCTTTTCACAGCAGATCGTCAGTCGCCGCCCAGTTGCGGCGCACGGGACGCTCGCGGAGACGTGACTGAGGAGACTGTTGCCGGATACCGATTCGATGCTCAAGGGCAAGTCGCCGATCCGGCGGCCGCATCACGCCTCCGGGCCTGGCGCGGCTGACCTTGCGGCAATAGCGGCTGGCGGCAGCATCGGTAGCGTGGCGCGGTACCTGCTCTCGGCGGCCTTCCCAGCCGATCACGGCTTTCCGTGGGCGATCTTTGCCGTGAACGTCTCCGGCTGTTTCTGCCTCGGGTTGCTGATGGTCTACCTGCTCGAGGTCTGGCCGCCCCGGCGGTTCCTGCGCCCGCTCCTGGCCGTGGGGCTGATCGGCGGCTACACAACGTTCTCGACCTACGCGGGCGGCGTGATGACCCTGCTGACTGGTCATGCTGCGGCGCTAGCCGACGCTTACGCACTGACCAGCATCCTGGCCGCCCTGGTGGCGGTATGGTGCGGGATGAAGGCCGCCAGGGCAGCGGCCCGGCTGCCCGCACGGATCACCGAGCGGCGCGAGCGAGGTGCCGAATGAGGCTGTCGCAGACGAGACTGTCGCAACCGAGACCAGCCCGATGAGACTGCAAGGCGCTGCCAGGCGAATCACGATCTTCATCGGCGAGTCCGACCGGTATCGCCACAAGCCGCTGTACGCCGAGATCGTGCACCGGGCGCACCAGCGCGGCCTGGCTGGCGCGAGCGTCTTCCGTGGCATCGAGGGGTTTGGCGCGGCCTCCCGGATCCATACCAGCCGGCTGCTGTCGCTCAGCGAGGACCTGCCGCTTGCCATCATCATCGTCGACACTGCCGAGCGGACCGAGGCGTTCCTGGACGAGGTGGCTGAGCTAGTCACCGGTGGCCTGGTCATCGTCGACGACGTGCACGTGCACACGTACGCCGGCGGCCCGCCGGCAGAGGGCAGCGACGCAGCGGGCGGCACAACGCCGTGATCATCCTGGCAGTGCTGGCTGGCGGGATGGTCGGCGCGCCAGCCCGGTACCTGGCCGACCGGATCGTCCAGGCGAGGCACGACTCGGTGTTCCCGTGGGGAACCTTCACGGTCAACATGGCGGGGTCGCTGCTGCTCGGCTTCCTGCTCGGCGCAACACGCCACCTGGGCCTGCCACCAGCCGTGTTCGGGCTGCTTGGCACTGGCTTCTGCGGCGGGCTAACGACCTTCTCCACCTTTGGTTACGAGACGCTGCGGCTGCTGGAAGACGGCGCGATCGGCGAGGCCGGGCTGAACGTCATCGGTAGCCTCGTCGCCGGCGTGCTGCTGGCATGGCTCGGGTTCCTGCTGGCAGGCGCCCTGTGAGGCGAGACCGGCAGGCGCGCTGGGGGCAGCCGCGCTGCCCCGCCGTGGGCTGCCGCATGCTGTGCTGCGGCCGGTCCCCACGGCAAGGGTGGCCGGGCGCCGCACGTAAAGTGGACTGCCGTGGAAGCACAGCGCAACGGCCGGGAACGGCCCGGGCCAGACGGCCTGACTGTTACGACAGTCAGCATCGCCGACCCTGGTGACCTGCTGTCCCGGCTGCCGGACCCGGCGGCCTCGGCCTGGATCCACCAGGGAGACGGCCTGGTTGGCTGGGGCGAGGCGGCACGGCTGACTATCCCGGCGGGAGTGGACCGCTTCGCGACCGGGGAGAAATGGCTGGCCGAGCTCTTTGACGCGGCCACGGTAAGCGACGAGGTGCAGGTACCGGGAACCGGGCCGGTGGCGTTCGGCAGCTTTACCTTCGACCCGGCCTCAGATGGCTCGGTGCTTATCGTCCCCGCCGTCATCATCGGCCGCAGGTCCGGCGTGAGCTGGCAGACCACCATCACCGCGGGCGGCGCTGCGCCCCCGGTGGCCTTCGCCGCTAGGACAATCCCGGCAGAGGTGCGCTGGAGTGACGGCAGTCTCACCGCGCCGCAATGGGAGCAGGTCGTTTCGGCGGCTGTCGCCAGGATCAAGGCCGGCGAGCTGCGCAAGGTTGTGCTCGCCCGCGACCTGCATGCACACGCCTCCGCCGCGATCGACATCCGCGTCCTGCTTGACCGGCTGGCCGCGCGCTCCCCCGGCTGCTACACATTTGCCTGCGCCGGTCTGGTCGGCGCCAGTCCTGAGCTGCTCATTCGCCGGGAGGGCCGCGAGGTGACCTCCTTGGTGCTGGCGGGCACCATGGCGCGCGGCGGCAGCAAGGCTGACGACGAGGCGCTGAGCAGGGCGCTGCTGGCGTCGGCCAAGAACGCCGAGGAGCATCGCTACTCAGTGGACTCGGTCCGCGAGCTGCTTGAACCGCTGTGCGCCGAGCTGCGAGTGGATCCGGCCCCGTTCCTGCTGCAGATGGCCGATTACCAGCACCTGGCCACAGCGGTGTCCGGAGTGCTGGCGAGGGATGCTTCCGCGCTCGCACTGGCGGCCTCGCTGCACCCCACCGCCGCGATCTGCGGGACTCCGACCGAGGCAGCGATGGAGCTGATCAGGGAGCTGGAAGGCATGGACCGGGGCCGGTATTCAGGCCCGGTCGGCTGGGTCGACGCGCACGGCAGCGGCGAGTGGGCCATCGCGCTCCGCTGCGGCGAGATCGTCGGCAACCGGGCCAGGCTGTTCGCCGGCGGCGGCATCGTGGCCGGATCCCAGCCGGAGTCGGAACTGGCCGAGACAGAGACCAAGTTCCGCCCGATGCGCCGCGCGCTGGAAGGCTAGTGTCGCCGCGACTGCGGCAACCCGGTTCCCACACCTCCTACCTGCGGTCCGTGCTGCCCGCGAGCAGCTCTGACGGCTCGGGCCCCCGACGCGCCGGGGCCCGGTCTGCCGCCGCCCGCCGGTAGGCTACGGCCGAGTGCTGATCAGCGCACTGAACGCCGGAGGAAGGACTGCGCCCGCCGTGGCAGACGTAAGGCCCTCGGCTGACTGGGTGAATCGCTTCGCTGACGAGGTGATCGCCGAGGCAGCGCGCCGCTCGCCGGGCCAGCCCGTGGTCGTGGCGTCCGGGCTGAGCCCGTCCGGGCCGATCCACCTGGGCAACCTCCGCGAGGTGATGGTCCCCCACCTGGTAGCCGACGAGATCAAGCGGCGCGGCGTGCCGTGCGAGCACATCATCTCCTTCGACGATTTCGACCGGCTCCGCAGAGTTCCGGCCGGCGTCGACCCGTCCTGGGCGCGGCACATCGGCAAGCCGCTGACGTCTGTTCCGGCGCCGCCCGGAAGCGCGTACCCGAACTGGGCTGAGCATTTCCAGGCGCCGCTCACCGCCGCGCTGACTCGTCTTGGGGTGGAGTTCCGCGGCATCAGCCAGACCCAGATGTACACCTCGGGTGCCTACGTGGACGAGGTCTTGCTGGCGATGCGCGAGCGAACCCGGATCGATGCCGTACTGGCGCAGTACCGGACGAAGCCGCCCTCGGCAGTGGTCGCCTCCGACAGCGGCGCGGCAGCCGGCAGCGATGCGCCGGACACCGAGACGGCCGACGGGTCCGGCGCTGCAGCCGACGACGACGGCGCGGCGAGCGCGGGGTACTTCCCGTACCGGCCGTACTGCTCGGCGTGCGAGCGCGACCTCACCACGGTCACCGGTTACGACGACGAGAGCACCAAGCTCAGCTATACCTGTGCATGCGGGCACGCCGAGACCGTCAGGCTGGCCGAGCACCGGCGCGGAAAGCTGGTCTGGAAAGTCGACTGGCCGATGCGCTGGGCATACGAGGGCGTCATCTTCGAGCCGTCCGGTGCCGACCATCAGGCGCCGGGGTCGTCGTTCGTGGTGGGCGGGCGGCTAGTCAGCGAGATCTTCGGCGGCTGGCAGCCGATCGGCCCCGGGTACGCGTTCGTCGGCATCAGCGGGATGGCGAAGATGTCAAGCTCGCGCGGCGCGGTACCGACGCCGGCCGACGCGCTCGACATCATGGAAGAGCCGGTGCTGCGCTGGCTGTACGCACGGCGCCGGCCGCAGCAGTCGTTCACGATTGCCTTCGACGCCGAAATCCAGCGGCTCTACGACGAGTGGGACGCTGTCGCCCGCAAGGTCGCCGACGGTACCGCGTCCGCGCTGGATGCCAGCACTTTCGACCGCGCGATACGCACCGCGACCGGCGAACTGCCGTCCACGCCGCGCCCGCTTCCGTACCGGATGCTTGCCTCGGTCGCTGACATCACGACCGGCGACAGCGACCAGATCCTGCGCATCCTCGGTGACACCGATCCCGGCCACCGGCTCCGGTCGCTGGACGAGGTGCAGCCACGGTTGGACCGAGCCCGCTGCTGGGCGATGACCCAGTTGCCGGCCAGCGAGCGGACCCGACTGGCCGGCGAGCCGGACCAGACCGCGCTCGCCGGGCTCTCACCCGCCGAGCGCAGTTCACTGGATCTGCTGGTGGCCGGGCTGGACGAGGACTGGTCGCTGGAGGGACTCTCCCGGCTTGTCTACGCTGTACCGAAGCTGCAGGCCGGGCTGAGCGCGGATGCGCGCCCGACGCCTGAGCTGAAAGCATCGCAGCGGGATTTCTTCGCCCTGGTGTACCGGCTGCTGATCGGCCGGGAAACCGGGCCACGGCTGCCCACTCTCCTGCTTGCCGCAGGCCAGGACCGTATTCGCGCGCTGCTGGCGGGCTAGCCGCCCCGCCTTACCCGGCGACCCAGTTGTTCGCCCGCGAGGTCCGCAGCGGCGCTTTCGCGGTCGAGGCGGGCACCGACACCGGGCTGACGAACGTGCTGCCGCGCGGTCCGGCAAGCACCGCCTCGTGCAGGGCGCTGCCGCGCAGGTACTGCCGCCAGGTGAGGAACCACTCTGTCCAGCCGTTGTCCCACTTGCCGGCCTTGGGACTGCCCACGATCGTGACCGGGTCGCCGGGAACGGCGAGCTTGTAATAGGCCTTAGCATCGGCCGGCGACAGGTTGACGCAGCCATGGCTGACGTTCTGGAATCCCTGCTGGTTCACCGACCAGTAGGCGTCGTGGTAGTAATCGCCGCTGAACGTGAACCGCACCGACCACGGAACCAGCAGGTTGTAGCCGGGGCCCTTCATCCGCACCGGGTTGCCCTTCTCGATGGTGAGGTAGCTGCCGTTCGGGGTGGCATCGCCAGGCTTGCCTGAGCTGATCGGCCAGTTGTAGCGGAGCTTGCCGTTGTAGTAAATCTGCGTGCGGTGCGTCCTGGTGTTCCCTACCGCCACCAGAGACGGGCCGATGTCGAACGTCTGGGTCAGCGTATGGGTGTCGTACATGCCCGGCGCTCCCTGCACTCCGTCCAGGTGCCCGGTGAAACTGACCGTGGTGCCGGCCGGCCAGTAGGTTCTCGGCCGGAAGTCCAGGGTCTGGTTGCCGTCCCAGTACCATGCGCCGACGACACGCTTGGAGGTCGTCAGCTGCAGCGACCGCTCGACCGCGGCTTTGTCAGTGATCGGCTGGCTGAAGGTAAGGATTACCGGCATCCCCACGCCGTAGGTCTGCTTGTAGCCCTCGAAGATCTGAGTTTGGAACGTATTGCTCGGTGTCAGCGTGCGGAACCTGCTCGTCGCCGTGACCGCGCCGCTGCCCGACGCGGTGGCTGTGACCGTGTAGTGCTGCGAGACGTCAAGCGCCCACCGGCTGTGCCAGACCTTCCCGCCATCGCTGAGGTCCCCTGGCACGGCGCCACCGCGGGAACGCACACTGACCGTCCGCAGCGTGCCACGGGTCGCGGTTACGGTGATGCCCGCTGACGGGTCCGCATGCCTGGTGCCGTTGGCAGGGGATATCGTTACCGCCGCCGCCGCCGGTGGTGCTGCGGCGGTGTGCGTCCTGCCGGGACCTGTCGAAGGGTGTCCGCTACCGTGGCCGCTTGCCGCGCAGCCGGCTGCAAGCAGTGCCAGAGCGGCAACCACCGCCGACGGCAAGCCCGGTCTGGCATTCCTGCGCCGCATAGTGATCCTCCTCGGGGCCGACTCCCGCGGCATTGGCATCGGCGGGGCCGCGTTCGCGTTCGCGAGGTCATCCTGCCCGCTATTGTCCCTCAACTCCGGGACAGCCATGCGGAGTTTGTGACGCCCGGAAGGTCACTGCGGTTGCAGGTCTGCTGGGCTAGCTGGCGGCCGGATCGTAGTAGTGGGCGTACTGCCAGACGCCGGCCTTGACTAGCGCCTCGTCGGTCACCGGGCCGAACCTGCCTGGTGACAGCGCGCTGATGTCGACGCGCGGGTTCTGGCCGCAGATCCAGCCGGCCAGTGCCTCGCCAATGGCTAGGGACGAAGAGAAGCCTGAGCCGTTGCAGCCGCTGGCTACCCATAGGCCGGGCACGTCCGGCGCCGGGCCGGTCACGAACCGGCCGTCCGGGGTCATCGTGAACAGCCCGCCGCGATGCTCGGCGACGGCGCTGGTCACCGCCCCGTCGCTGGCCGCCGCGTTGCTCATCACCGCGTCGCTCACCATCGGGACCTCGCGGGCGACATGCCGGGCCATGGCCTGCAGAACGCCGATGTCCAGCGGCACGTCATCGGTGCTGAACGAGCTCGCCTCGGCTCGCGGGTCCAGCGGCAGCGGAGCCGCCTCGAAGGCGCCGGCCATCAGGCCGGCCCGAGCGGGCCTGAGGTACACGGCCGCATCGACAATCCTGGCGATCGGGTCCGCCGGACTAACAGCATCGGCGGGCTCGGTGATCAGCAGCTGGTGGCGAACCGGGGCGACCGCGACCTCTCCCCCGGCTAGCTCGGCCACCTGCCTGGTCCAGGCGCCGGCCGCGTCGACTACTACCGGAGCAGCGATTGACCGCTTCGTGGTCTCGACGCCCGTTACCCGCCCGCCTGACACGATGACTCCGGTGACCGCCTCGGACTCGAGCACTTCGACGCCGTGTAGCCGGCCCGCCGCCAGGTACGCCCGGATCAGGCTGATCGGCTCCTCGATGTAGATGTCTTCCGGGCACCACAGCGCGTATTCGTGGCCATCGCCGCGGTAATAGGAGAGCCGGCTTGCCAGCTCACCCGGCTGCGCCGCACGGACATCGACGCCCCAGAGCGCGGACTGCCTGGCCTCGGTTTGCAGGTAGGTCTTGTGCTGGTCAGTGCGCGCGATCAGGAAGCTGCCCGAGCGTGTCACCACCAGCTCGCCGCCGGCCCAGTCCGGGAAAGTCAGCGCCAGATCAATGCTGCGCCGGGCAAGCCGGGTCCGCAGCTCGTCTGCCTGGACTGACTTGAACAACCCGGCGGCGCGTCCGGACGCCTGCGATCCGGCGGTATGCCGCTCCACGACGACGGGCCGCCGGCCGAGGAGCGCTGCGTGCAGCGCAGTACTCAGGCCGAGCGCGCCCGCGCCGATGACGACGAGATCTGCATCCATGACGCCAGTCTGCAGTACCGGCCAGTCAGTTGGCGAAGTCCTGAGTCATCCATACGGTGCCGTCGCTGCCCCGGTAGACGACGATGCCGATGCTGGTGAAGGCCGAACTCAGCAGATTCAGCCGGTGACCGTCGTCCGGCGGCTTCTCGGCCAGCATGTCGCGGGTCAGGCTGTCGGCCATCTGGCTAATCGCTGCAGCGGTGCCGGCCACCGGGCCGCCCTCACCGATGTTTTCCCCTGCCGCCGTCCAGTGCACGCCGGCTGCCGTCTCCCTGTCTCCGAGCGCGGCCTCGCCCGGACACTGGTGTGACAGGCCGCAGCCGCCCGCCATGAGCTGGTTATGCTTGCCCGCACTTGTCTGCAGCCCCGTCAGCATCGAGTACGCGGGCAGCCCTGCCCCGGCGCGTGCCCGGTTTATCACTGCCAGCACACTGGCGACGGCGCCGCTGGCTGTGGTGCCGGTCCCCGACGGCGCAGGGGTCGATGGTGCTGCGGCGGCTGTACGATGCGGCCGCGCTCGCCGTGGGGCGGCAGTGCGGGCCGGCGCTGACTTCAGCTGTGCCGCCTTCTCTTGGGCTGGCTGGCTCGTCGCCGGCGACACCGCGGTCGGCGAGCTGACCGAGGCTGCCTGGCAAGCAGGTGGCGACCCTGCCGGGCATGAGGCCACGACCGACCGGTCGGCTGCATTCGCCGCGGACGGACCGGCGGTGTGGCCACCGAGCACACTGTGACTGAGGGCATAGCCGCCGCCGGCCAGGACACCGAGGATTGCCAGCCCGCCAGCCAGCACTGCGGAGCGGGGACGCCTGCGGGCCCGGTGGCGAGGCACGCGCATCACCTTAGTTGCCGATGACCAGGTCTGCACCGGAATGCCGGTGGTGAGCCGCCCCGGCCGCACCAAGCCTGCGACCTCGTCAGATGAGTTCCTCAGTACCCGGATCGCGGACGCCGTCGAAATACTGGTCAAGTACCCGCTGGAACACCTGCGTTGCCGGATCGGCCAGCGCAAACAATGTTGCTGACGAGCGGAGCTTCTGCGCGTCAATGCGGCCGAAGATCTGCTCCGCGCTGCGGCCGTCAACGCCGCAGACGATTTCCGCGCACTCGGCCAGCCGCGGGCCCAGCACCGGATGCGCCAGGTAGGCGCGGGCCTCCTCCAGTGAGGAGATCGCGTACAACCGCGACGTCGGGCTGTGTCCGAGTCCGGCAATCTGCGGGAACACGAACCACATCCAGTGACTCGTCTTGCGGCCCTGCCTCAGTTCAGCGACCGCCCGCTCATACGTCCCGCCGGCGTCCTGAGCGGCGACGAACCGGCCCAGGTTGTACTGGTCGTCCGACTGCATGGTCACAGTCTTCACCAGCTACGCAGCGGCCAGCGGGTGACCACGAGGCCAGGCGGGGAATGGTACCGGGATGGGTAAGCCGGAGGCAGTCGTGACAGTCGCGGCTGAATTGCGGATGTTCCTCCGGCCCGGCCGTCGCGACGGGCCGGTCAGCGTGCCGTGCGACGGGATCTCCTCGCTCCTGCATGTCGTGGAGTCTCTCGGGGTGCCGCGCACCGAAGTCGGCAGCCTGACCGTCAACGGCGCAGCCGAACCGCCCGGTTACCTGCCGCGCGGCGGTGATGTGGTGGAGGTGCTTGCCGTGCCGCACCCGCAGCGGCCAGGGTCCGCGCGCTTCGTGCTCGACGTCCACCTGGGCGCACTGGCGCGGCGGCTGCGGCTCATCGGGCTTGATGCCGCCTACGCCAACGACGCAACCGACGATGACCTGGTTACGCAGGCAAACACGGAGCGGCGCGTGCTGCTGACGCAAGACCGCGGCCTGCTCTGCCGCCGGCAGCTATGGGCCGGCGCGTATGTGCGCGGCGCTCAGCCCGACGATCAGCTGCGGGACGTGCTCGACCGGTTCGCTCCCCCGCTCGCGCCGTGGACCAGGTGCACGGCGTGCAATGGTCAGCTGCTCCCGGTGGCCAAGCCAGCAGTGGAATCGTTGCTTGAGGCCGGCACCCGGCGCACCTACCAGGAGTTCGCGCAGTGCCAGTCGTGCGGCCAGGTGTACTGGCGCGGAGCCCATGCGGCGAGGTTGCAGGCGATCGTCGACCGAGCAGGCAGCGGCCGCGGCTGCTAGCAGCCTGCCTGGCAGTCGTCCCACCGTTCATGGGTTTGGTAGTCACATAAGGGACGTAACAGGCGCAGAAGCGACCCAAACCCGTGACGGGTCGGTCGAGGTCCGCGACGGGATCGACATCCTAGTTCTTGGGTGACTTAGGGCGGTCGATTTGCCGGTTATGTGGTCACCCAACAACTAGGATGTCGCGCTGTCTAAGTGAGCCCGGCCCCGCGGTTAGTTCGCACCGATCGCGGGCCCGGCACAACGCAGCGTTAACTATTCAGCGCGGCCGCGCAGGCCTCGGCGATTGCCGTGCGCAGTTTGGCGCCGGCGGCCCGGTCGGTGCGGACCTCTGCGATCCGCAGGCCAGTGCCCGCCAGCACAGCGGGCAGGTCTTCAGGCTGCTCCAGCCGGGTGTACGGCAGCCCTGCGGCCGCCGCGAGTGCCGGCAGGCTCGCGCCGTGCGGTGTACCGAATACCCGCTCGAACGCGTCCGGGAACGCTGCCTGCTCCAGCGTCGAAAAGATCCCGCCGCCGTCGTTGTTGACCACAATCAGGCACAGGTCAGGTCGCTGATCCACGGGGCCGAGCATCAGCCCGGGCGCATCATGGAGCAGGGCCAGGTCGCCGAGCAAGGCAACAGCGGGGCCGCCGCCCGAAGCCTGGTGCGCGATCGCCGCCCCGATCGCGGCCGATACCAGGCCGTCGATCCCGCTGGCCCCCCGGCTCGCGAGCACCCGCAGGTCCGCCCGAGCGAGCATGTGCCGGTCCAGATCCCGCACCGGCATGCTGGAGGCCGCCCAGAGTAGCCCGCCTGCAGGCAGCGCGGCGGCGACCGCGCGGGCGAGCGCGGGCTCGCTCAGACTGCCATCGGCGGAGAGCGTCTCATCGGCTGCCTTCCGGGCCGCGGCGTCGGCGGCGAGCCAGGACTGCAGCCAGCTCGACTGCCCGGCCTGGGGCGCCTCGCGCAGCACTACGCGAGCAGCCATCTCACTGGCCGTCCGGGCCGGGTCGGACCAGCGACCGGGGCCCTGGCTCAGCACCACATGGCGCATCCCGGCGCCAGCACTGCCACCGGCACCGCGCAACAGCGCCAGCTGCCCGCGTGACAAACCGGGCCGTCCGGCCGAGATGATCAGGTCCGGCTGATGCCCGCTCAGGAATGCTGGCGAGTCCAGCAGATACGGATACGAGCTCAGCGCCGCTTGCCCCTGCCGGGCACCAGAGGACGGCTCGGCCAGCAGCGGCCAGCCGGCCTGCGCGGCGAGCGCGGCGAGGCCGGCCGGGCGCGGGATCGCGGGCCGTGCGATCACGAGCCCGAGCAGCACGGCCAGGAGGCCCAGCGCGATCGGCCCCCACGTGCCGATGTCGTAGAAGCCGTAGAAGAACGGGCTCAGCCCGCAGCTCGCGGCGACGATCAGTACCAGAGCCACCTCGAGCGGGTACGTGCGCAGCAGCGGCGCGCGCGGCTCGGTGGCCA
>DASXIA010000113.1:0-7572 GCA_036488155.1 Streptosporangiaceae bacterium
ACTCGAGGCAAGTGTGCCATCGCTGGCCATTGACCACGCCTTTCCTGGTTTGTCGCCTTGGGCCAATATCGTTACATTTGCCAGCGAGTTACCGCCAGATCGCTGCTGGCTGCCGGCCTGGAGTCCCGCCGCGGTGCTAGATCGTGTTGATGAGCTGCTTGAGTTGCCGCTCACTCTCCGCTGGCGTCTCCGCCTCGGCGCTAAGGCTGTTCATGACCTCGCGATAGTGGTCGATCTCTTCCGGCCGGTCCAGGTAAAGGGCACCGGTCAGCTGCTCGATATAGACAATGTCGGGCAGGTCGGAGTCGGCGAAGCGAAGAATGGCGAACGACCCGCCTGCCGCTGAGTGGCCGCCCCGGTCGAACGGCATTATCTGCAGCGTCACCTGCGGTGACTCAGTAAGTTCAATAAGGTGCTCAAGCTGGGCGCGCATCACTTCCCGGCCACCGAGCGGCCGGCGGAGTGCGGACTCGTCGATCACCGCCCAGACCTTGGGCATCGAGTCATCGTTGGTAAGGATCTGCTGCCGGTTCAGCCGCAGGCTGACACGCCGCTCGATCTCCTCGGCGGGCGCCGCCCGGTGGCCGAGCACCGTCACTGCCCTCGCGTAGTCCTGGGTCTGAAACAGCCCGGGCACGAACTGCAGCTCGTACGTTCTGATCAGCGATGTGGCTTGCTCGAGTCCGACGTAGGTCTCGAACCAGTCCGGCAGCACATCGTCGTACCTGGCCCACCATCCTGGACTGTTGGCCTGCTGCGCGAGCGCCAGCATGCGCTGGTGGACCTTCTCGTCGGTCACCCCGTAAAGGGTCAGCAAGTCGACGACGTCCCGCTCCTTGAAGCCGACCCGGCCGTGCTCGACCCGGCTGATCTTGGAGCGGGACGCCCGTATTTCGTAACCTGCACGTTCCGGCGTGATGCCAGCTGCCTCCCGGAGCTTCCGGAGCTGGCCTCCCAGCAGCATGCGGAGAACCGTCGGCCCGCCGGAAGACCCGGCAGCATTCAGCTCATCCGGTTGCCCTTCACCAAACTGCTGCACGTCCACAATCACTCCCGCACGGCGCAATGGCGCGCCGCCCCGCCCCGCCGTGCCTGTCACCATGCTCCGCCCTGACTAGCACACAGCCAATGACCTGCGGGAATACCGAATCACATCGGCGGCAGGTGAACTGCGCGCTCAGTGCACGTTATCACCTGTTACGCCCGCGATCGGTAGTGCCGTAACCGTACTGTCACATTTTTCGCACGAGATCGATCAGGCCAGGTCGTCAAACTCGCCATTCCGGACACCCGTCAGGAACGCGGCGATTTCTGCCCTGGTGTAGACGAGTGCCGGCCCTTCTGGCTGGCGCGAGTTGCGAACCGCTACGGAGCCGTCCGGCAGCGCTGCAACCTCGACGCAGTTGCCGCTGGGGTTGCTGAAGCTGGCCTTGCGCCACTCGACCAAGCCGAGGTCGCCGGCGTTCATGCCATTCGTGATCTGCATGTTCACTCCTCAGAACGGAAAGGTTCGGACTGACTTTGCAAATGCACGTGCATACGGCACGTAACGGCAGCAGCATAGCGCCGCTCAGTCCCGGCAACAAATGCAAATGCACATGCATTTGACCCTTGCGAGTGCGCTGTGCATGCGGCAGGATATGGTCTATACGGCCATATTTCCGAAGGTCACGAGGTGGTTGTGCCTGGTCCGGTGCTCGTGACCCAGACGACCCACTTGGATCCTCTGATGACCACGCCACCAGCACAGCTGGCGCCCGTCAGCGGCACCGGCTGGCCATGGTTGCAGTCTGCTGTCCAGATGGCCCGGATCTCCTGCCGGGATTGGCCGTCTGGGCTCGGCAGCCGCGGCAACTGGACGACGCCACCCAGAGTCGCGACGAGGAAACCCGCTCCGGAGGCTTCGTCGATCGGACCGTCCCGTGCCTTCGCGTTGCGTACGATGCATCGCTGGGGCGAGGCCGATCGCGCTGACGATGTCGCGGCGGTCGTGTCGGAGCTGCTGGCCAACGCACTACGGCACGCGCTGCCGCAGGCAGGCGAGGGCGTGCAGCCCTGGCCGATCCGGCTCGGCCTGCTGCACGCGGGGTCGTACGTGGTCTGCGCGGTGGCCGACCCTGGTGCAGGGATTCCGGTGCTCAGCGAGCCCGACTACCTTGGAGAGTGCGGGCGCGGACTGCTGGTGGTGGCCTCGCTCAGCGAGCAATGGGGCTACTGCCCCGCTCCCGAAGGCCAGAACCGGGGCGCCAAAGATGGCAAGGTGGTCTGGGCTGCGTTTGCCGCCACCAGCCTCTTCTAAGACTGCAGCAGCGGCAGTGCCGGGCGCGTTCGCTTGATTGAAGCGCACACGCCGTCGCTGGCCGCCGCAGCTGCCATCCGCTCCGCCGGTGGCGTCCCGTACAGCGTAGTGCGCTGCCGCAGCGGCCGGCCGGTGGGCGCCACGAGCTCTGCCAGCTGGCTGATCGTCTTGTAAGAGCCGTTCGCTGACCCGGCCATCCGGCTGATGGTCTCTTCCATCAAAGTGCCGCCGAGGTCATTGACGCCGCCGCGGAGCACGTCCTCGCAAACGTCCGCGCCGAGCTTGACCCAGGAGCACTGGATATTGTCGATGGCGCCGTGCAGCATCAACCGTGACACCGCGTGCACCGCCCGGTTCTCCCGCTGAGTCGGACCTGGCCTTGCCATGCCCGCAAGGTAGATGGGCGAGCTCGCGTGCACGAATGGCAGCAGCACGAACTCGGTGAACCCGCCGGTCTGCTCCTGAATCCCGCGCAGGACCCGCAGATGGCCGACCCAGTGCTGCGGCGTGTCCACGTGCCCGTACATCATCGTCGCGCTCGTGCGAATGCCAAGCCGGTGCGCGGTGGTGATCACCTCGATCCAGGCTGCGGCCGGCAGCTTGCCCTTAGTCAGGACCCAGCGGACGTCGTCGTCGAGAATCTCGGCCGCCGTCCCCGGAAGCGAGTCGACCCCTGCCTCCCTGGCCCGCATCAGCCACTCCCGTACCGGCAGACCGGTACGGGATGCGCCGTTCATCACCTCCATCGGCGAGAACGCGTGCACGTGCATGTCCGGGCAGCGCCGCTTGACCTCGGTCGCGATGTCGAAGTACGCGGTGCCGGGCAGGTCCGGCTGAATGCCGCCCTGCATGCACACCTCGGTAGCGCCGGCTTCCCACGCCTCGGCCGCCCGGTCGCCGATCTGCTCCAGGGACAGCGTGTACGCATCGGCGTCCGTACGCCGCTGCGCGAACGCGCAGAACCGGCACCCGGTGTAGCAGACATTGGTGAAGTTGATGTTCCTGGTGACGACGTAGGTGACGTCGTCACCAGCTGTCTGCCGGCGCAGCTCGTCGGCCAGCGCGGCGAGGGCTTCCAGCTCGGGCCCGTCTGCGGCCAGCAGCGCGAGGGCCTGCTCGTCGGTGATCCCGGCCGGGTCGCTCTCAGCGCTGCGCAGCGCGGCGAGCACCTCGGCCGGGGCTCGGCGCGCCAGAGGGGACGCCGATGCGGCAGTGGCCGCCGGGTCGATGTGAGCTGCCACCTCTTTCCAGTCGCCGTACACCTCAGCGAAGTCGTCCCGGCGATCTGCAGTCCGGCCAGTTGTGTCGATCGTCGTGAACAAGTCAGTCCGGCCGCTGGACTCTCCCCAGCCGCCGTCTGGCTCCTGCCAGGGCAGCCCGCGCGGCAGTACCCCGGCTGCCGCGAGGCCGGTAGCCGGATCAACAAGCGCCGCGACATGCCTGGCTACCCGCGGGTCCAGCCACGGCTCCCGGATGTACGGCGGGTAGATCGTCAGCCGCTCAGCGAGCTCGAAGCCGCCAGCCGCGGTCCGCGCTGCCAGGTCGTCGATGTGCGGCCACGGACGCTCGGGGTTGACGTGATCGGGGGTCAGCGGCGAGACACCGCCCCAGTCGTCGATGCCAGCGGACAGGATTAGCTGATATTCCTCGCCGATGAGGTTCGGCGGCGCCTGGATTCGCGCCGCCGGGCCGAGCACCAGCCGGGTCACCGCGATCGTCGCGGCCAGATCGGCCAGGTCTGCATCGGGCGTACCGCGCATCTTGGTATCGGGCTTGGCGCGGAAATTCTGCACGATGACTTCCTGGATCCCGCCGTACTCGCGCGTCACCTGACGGATCGCGAAGATCGAATCAGCGCGCTCGGCAAGCGTCTCGCCGATCCCGATCAGGATCCCGGTGGTGAACGGGACGCTGCTGCGGCCGGCATCCTGCAGCACGCGCAGCCGGACGGCCGGGTCCTTGTCCGGGCTGCCGAAGTGCGCGCCGCCTCGCTCGGTGAACAGGCGCTCCGACGTTGTCTCGAGCATCATGCCCATCGACGGTGCAACCGGCTTAAGCCGCTGGAAGTCCTGCCAGCTCAGGACGCCCGGATTCAGGTGCGGCAGCAGGCCGGTCTCCTCCAGCACGCGGATCGCCATGGCGCGCAGGTAAGAAAGCGTGTCGTCATATCCGGCCGCTTCCAGCCACTCCCTGGCCTGCTTCCAGCGGGCTTCCGGACGGTCGCCGAGGGTGAAAAGCGCTTCCTTGCAGCCGAGCGCCGCACCGTCGCGGGCAATCTGAAGGACCTCATCAGGGGCCAGGAACGGCGCAGGCAGCCGACCCGGCACCGTGACAAACGTGCAGTAGGCACAACGATCCCGGCACAGCCGCGTCAGCGGGATGAAGACCTTGCGCGAATAAGTGATAACGCCTGGCCGGCCCGCTGCCTCCAGCCCGGAATCGCGCACGCGCGCGGCATGCCCGAGCAACGCGGTCAAGTCGTCGCCGCGCGCCTGCAGCAGCACGGCGGCTTCGGACGGGTCCAGCGTCTTGCCATCCCTTGCCCTGGCGAGCGCGCGGCGGATGGCACTAGGGCCGGCCGGCACGTTCACGCCTGGCTCTGGGGTGCTTGGCTCGTGGGGGCTGATGGCCTTACCTCTCTCGTCATCAGGCATGCGCCTTGTCTCCACCCTAGGCAGCGGCACTGACACACATCCGCGCAGGCCGGTGGGAGCGATAACCGGGGCGCGCCCGGCGTGCTTCCCGTAGCGGCGGCCCAAAAGCTCCGGCCCCCTGCGCAACCGGTCATGGCACCACTGTCACAGGCCGCGATAGTCACGCACGCTCATCCTCGGGCCGCGGCGCGGCGGCCCGTTGCCGCCAAGCTCAATGAGCCGGGTAACGCGGTATCGCTGGCCCGCGTAAGGCGCGAGCAAGTCCAGCATGCCGGCATCATCAGTAACAACACCCGCCAGCGTCCAGCCGACGAGGGCGGGAATGTGGTAATCGCCGACGCTCACCGCATCCGGATCTCCGGCCGCCCGCTGGCGGATCTCGGCCGAGGTCCACGGGCCGATGCCGGCCAGCGACTGCAGCTTGCGGTCCGCCTCCGCCGCGGGCAGCAGGCCCACTGTCTCCAGCCTCCCCGCCACTGCGGCGGCGCCCGCTATGGTCCGGCCCCGTACCGCCTCGGCCCCGGCCCGGTGCCAGTCCCACGACGGGATTGCCTGCCAGACCGCCGGCGGCGGGAAGACGCGCATCCCGGCCGGAGCCGGTCCGGGCGCTGGCAAGCCATGCCAGGTGAGCAGGAGCCGCCAGGCGCGGTGCGCCTCGATCCCAACGACTTTCTGCTCTAGCACGGCCGGGACAAGCGCCTCGAGCACCCGGCCGGTCCGGCTGATCCGCAGGCGGCTGAACCGCTGCATCAGCCGGCGCAGACCCGGATGCAGCGGCTGCAACGCGGACGGATCGTCCCTGGCGCCGAGCAGGTCCGGCACGCCGGCCAGCAGCCAGCGCGCCCCTGCCCCCCACGCCGCTGCCTGCACGTAGGTGCCCGGCTGACCCATACCAGCGATACCCGCCGGAACCGCAGCCGGAACCGCAGCCGGAGCCGCGGCCACGCCCTTGGCCTGAGCCGCGACCGGGCCCGCGGTCAGCCGGAGCGTGCCGGGGCCGGCCGGGGTCAGCGAGGTCCGCCAGATGGCGCCTGCCGGGTCGACCCGGAAGGCAGGGTCGCGAGGGCCTCGGCGGTGGATGATCGTGGTCAGCCGCATATCAACACTGAATGGGGCAAACCAGTCACACCCCAGCCCGCCATCCTCCAGCTGCCGGATAGCGAGTTCGGCTCCAGCGTCGCGGCCTGGCAGCACTGTGCTGGCCGCCAGGTCCTGTGGGCTTGCCGGTAGGTCCGTCGTCGTACCTTTCGCGCTGACGACCCGGACTGCCACAACGGTCCCGCAGTCGGGCATAGTTGCTAGATGCTTTACTCCACGATTCTGGCAGGTGGCAGCGGCACGCGGCTGTGGCCGCTGTCGCGTGCCTGCGAGCCGAAGTTCCTGCACCCGCTGACCGGCACTGACCGGTCCCTGCTGCAAGCAACTATCGACCGGATCGGTCCGCTCTCCGCCGCCGACCATATCTACGTCGTCACCGGGACCGCGCACGCCGCGGCGATCTCCGCCCAGCTGCCTGAAGTTCCGGCTGCCAACATCCTGGTCGAGCCGTCCCCCAAAGACTCCTGTGCGGCCGTCAGCCTGGCGTGCGCGGTCCTGGCCAGGCGGGATCCCGACGCGGTCATGGCAGCGTTCTCCGCCGATCACCTGATCGGCGACCCGGACCGGTTCGCTGAGATCATCCGGCAGGCAGCGGCCGCCGCCGCCGACGGCTACCTGACGACAGTCGGCATCAGGCCCGGACACGCCGAGGTCAGGTTCGGCTACCTGAAGCTTGGCGGAGTGTTGCGGGGGGAGGCCAGAGAGGTCGCCGAGTTCAAAGAGAAGCCTTCCCTGGAGGTGGCCGCCGGTTATCTGGAATCGGGCCAGTACCTGTGGAATGCCGGGATCTTCGTGTTTGGCGTCCAGGCTTTCCTAGCCGAACTCGCCAGGCAACGGCCGGCGCTCCATGCCGGGATCCAGCAGATCGCGGACGCGTGGGGCAGCTCGAGCGCTGCCAACGTGCTGTCCGAGGTCTGGCCTGGCCTGGAGAAGATCTCCGTCGATTACGGCGTGCTGGAAGGCGCGGCTGCGGCCGGCAAGGTGGCCACCGTGCCGGCCGACTTCCCGTGGACCGACGTCGGCGATTTCGACTCCCTGGGCGAGTCGCTTCCGACCGACGAGTCCGGCAACCTGCTGATTACCCCCTACGCGGAAGTGATCGCCCGCGACGTGAAGGACGCCGTCATCGTATCGACGACAGACCGGGTGGTCGCCGTCGTCGGACTCGACGACGTGGTCATCGTGGACACTCCGGACGCCATGCTGGTGTGCTCCCGGTCACGCGCTCAGGAGGTCAAGCAGGTCGTCGAGGAGCTCAAACAGCGCGGCCACGGCGACAGGCTCTGATCCCCGGACAGCCGCGCTGAGGGACGAGCGCGGTTAGTGAGGCAGTCGCCTCACGATGGCCAGGCTTCCGACGGCGAGCCCAGCGCACCGCAGCCAAGCACAGCGCAGGCCGCTACTCGGCGCCCTGCCCGGCCGCCCGCTCGTAGCTGATCATGTGCGCCTCCGCTGAAGCTGCCCAGCTGAATTCCGTCGCCCTGGAGTAGCCGGAGTCGCCGAGTGCGGTCCGGCGCCCTG
>DASXIA010000170.1:0-4882 GCA_036488155.1 Streptosporangiaceae bacterium
GTGGAGACTGCGACCGGCAGCCTGTCTGATCGACTGCTGGCTGAGCCGGTGACGGGGAGCCACGGTCCCAAGCAGTCGGGCCCGTGACTGTGCCTCACTCCTCGCGGAGCGTGCCGCGAGAGCGCCTGCCTTCGTGCACTACTCTCGTACTGTCATGCGCGCGACACTGACTTACACCCTGCTGCGGCTGCTCCTCTTCCTGGCGGCCGCCATCATCCTCGCGCTGTTCGGCCTGCGCGGCATCCCGCTGATCCTGTTGGCGCTGATCATCAGCGCGATCGTCAGCCTGTTGCTGCTTTCCAAATGGCGTGACCGGATGTCGATCTCGTTGTCTGGCAGGTTCACCCGGTTCGGTTCCAAGCTTGACTCGGGGACCAAAGCCGAGGACACCGACTAGGCCTGAACCAGGGCCGTGGCGACCGCCCGGGCTGCGACGGGCCGGCCGGGTCGCGATGACCGGCCGGGCTACCTTCCCGGCGTTGCCTGCTCGGCGAGCCAGCCGCCCGAGGTCAGCATCGAGAGCACGGCCTGCACGGCGGCTGACCGGCTGACTGTCGAGGTGTCGATGACAAGTTCGGCGTCTGTAGGCACCTCATAGGGATCGGACACTCCGGTGAACTGTCCGATCACCCCGGCCCGTGCCTTGGCATACAGGCCCTTCCGGTCGCGCGCCTCGCACACCTCTACCGGCGTCGCCACGTAGACCAGGAAGAAATCGCCAGTCTCGCTGACCATCTGCCGGACCTGGGCCCTGGCGGCCGCGAACGGCGCGATCGGCGCGCAGATCGCGATACCACCGTGCCGGGCAATCTCGGCGGCCACGAAACCGATGCGGGCGATGTTGAGATCGCGGTCCGCGCGAGAGAACGTCAGGCCTGCCGACAGCAGTTGGCGGACCAGGTCGCCGTCGAGCAGCGAAACCTGGCGGTCACTCCGCTCAGTCAGCACGTCCGCGAGGTCGCGGGCGATCGTTGATTTACCCGAGCCGGACAGTCCGGTCAGGAACAGCACTAGCCCCCGCTTAGACCTTGGCCGCCGCACCCGCCGCAACTCGCGAGCGACTGCGGCGGGCATGACCCAGGACGGTATCTCGCTACCGGCGTCCAGCAAGTCGCCGAGCTGGTCGGCAGACAGATCCTCTTGCTCAGTCCCGGCTTCAATCAGGGCGTGCGGCCGCCACACCTCGGCCCGCGGGTCGTAGGCCCAGTCGCCGGACGGACGGATCGGGATCGCGGCGCTGGCAGCGAGGTCGGCGCCAGCTGGCAGGTCCGCTGCCTCGGGGGAGCCGCCGTCGGCCATCAAGTGCGTCGCCCCGTAGGCCGCAGCTACCCGGGCCCGCAAGGCAAGCTCACGCGCCCGGCCGTCCGCGAAACCCGGTCGGGTCGGCAGCGGCACCGGGACGACTCGCGCTCCGGGCGGCAGGCTCGGCATCGCCGCCAGTACCGAGCGGATCAGCGCCTGCGGTGTGCCGACCACGTCAACATGTCCGCCAACCAGCGGCAGGATCAGAACCCGTGCCTTCAGCTGACCTGCCAGGTGCTTGATCTGGCCGATCTGCCGGCTGGTCAGCGGTGATCTGGTCGCGAATGCCAGCACCGGGCCGTCGCCTAGCTCCGCCCGGCTTGCCGAGGGGGTCAGCATCAGCCGCCGGAACGGCCCGTGCTCGGGGACCCGGCTTGCCGACACCGGTCCGGCGAGCCGCACGAGGCTGGGTTGTGCAGTCCCGATCTGGGCAGGCCCGGTCAGCGCCATCGGATGCAACGCATCGGCGCGCGGCGTGTCGGGACCTAGCGCCGTTCGCTCGCGAATAGTCAAGACCGCGATCGGCGTGCCCTCCGGGTCGGCCAGCAGCAGGCGGTCCGACAACTCCGCAGCCGCAGGCAGCGCCTCTGCCGGAACGTCCAGGGTGACAACGGCCGGGAACGGGGTTCCGTCGGCGAGCTGCCAGAATTGCCCGACTGCCACTGCATCTGCCACCGTCATGAACCCGGTCAGTGGTGCGAACGCGCCGGACAACAGCAGCTCGAGGTCGCCAAGCTGACTCACGCTGAGCGTGCAGGTCGGCAAGGAACTGAGCTCAGCCGGGGACACGGCCTGCGCTTCAGCGGTCACGTTTTCCTCCATCCCGCTCCCACCGGGCATGCCTGAGGTTACACGTGACGGATGCGCCAAGCGCAGCTAGTGCGGCACAGTCCTCCCCTATATGACCCTTGCGTCCGGGTCCTCCGGTTTGCGTATCACGTAGTGCAGCTCGTCATGGCTGCTCGTGAACCGGCCGCCCGACAGCCACGCGACCAGCGTGCGAGCTACCGCTACGGCAGCCATCCGCTCAGAGACTGCCCGGCGTGCCTGGCGGTGCGCGATGACAAGACCATGCCTGCCGGCGAAGGCTTCGACGCCGCGCGCGGACGCGATCGGCTCGTACCGGGCGGGGAACGGTCCCGGCTGGCCGGGCCTGGCCAGGCGCCACGCCATGACTCGCGCGAACTGCGGCAGCATGCGGTCGAGCGCTCCCATGGCGCTCAGCCGGTCGGCGGTAGTGAGCAGCAGCAGCCCGCCAGGCCGCAGCGCACCGACGAGCCGGCTGAGCACGAGCTCGGCGTTTCCGATCCGGTGCAGCAGCATCGAGCACTGCACAATATCGAGGGAACGTGGTGCCAACGGCAACCGCCGGAGCTCGGCCAGTGTCGCTGAGCGCAACTCCGGCCGGCTTTCGGCCGCATCGCGTGTGGCCGGGCAGTCGTCATCGGCCTGCGATACCACCAGGTCGGCACCACTGGCGCGGATCGCAGCCAAGTCGAGCTCATCTCCAGCGGTGGTGCAACCCGCCTGCAGGACGCTGATCGCGCGATCTCGATGCTGGGCGGCGTACTCGGTCGCGAACCGGGTGAACTGCTCAGCTCCCGTGTCTGCCTGAACCGGCCATGCTCCGCGTACCGCAGCCGCTGATGCTCTGTGCCTGCCCTTCGCGCCAGGGCTTGTCGTTACGACGTCGAGTCCTGGCGGCATGTCTGCGCTCGCCACGGACACTTAGAGTAGCGCTACGACTACCTCAAGTAGCGTCAATTGCGGCGCCAACCTTCGGCGCGTCGTTTGGCTGGGCATCGATGCCCGGCACTCGGCCGGCTCCGAGTACCCGCCGGAGACCAACCCGGAGGCCGTAAACTGTATTCATCCCGTTGTCGTGCACTGCGCGGCCGCTTGTGGGCGGTTGCAATTCGACGCGGGCCTTTCGTGCTGCCTAAGTTAGGACGAAATGAGTCTTTCCGGTCTTCTTCCGGTTATCAATTCTGACCCTGAGCTCCGGCGTGCACTTGACCAGGCCGCTGAGCTCCCTGCGCTCGGCGGTGATCTGATCGCCCCGGCGTCACTCCGTCCCCTTCTTGTCGCCGCGCTTGCCGAGCAGCCAGGCGAGGGCGGGGCACCGTCCGCCACGGCCGGCCAGCAGGTCACGCTCGCGGTCACCGCCACCGCGCGCGAGGCGGAGGAACTTGCCGCGGCGCTCAGCTCGCTGCTCGGCGGCGACCGCGTCGGCTACTTCCCGGCCTGGGAGACACTGCCGCACGAGCGGCTCTCACCCCGGTCGGACACCTCCGGCCAGCGTCTTGCCCTGCTCCGCAGGCTGGCGCATCCGGATGCCGGGGACTCACGATCCGGACCGCTTCTGGTCGTTACCACGCCGGTTCGCAGCCTGCTGCAGCCGATGGTCAGCGGCCTTGGCGAGCTCACCCCGGTCAAGCTGACCGCGGGGCAGGAAGCCAGCCTCGAAGGGGCCGTTACCCACCTGGTCGAGATCGGCTACGCGCGGGTCGACATGGTGGAACGCCGCGGAGAGATCGCGGTGCGCGGTGGCCTGCTGGACGTGTTCCCGCCCACCGAGGAGCATCCTCTCCGGGTGGAGTTCTGGGGCGACGAGGTCGAGGAGATCCGTTACTTCAAGGCGGCTGACCAGCGCAGCCTCGCCAATGCTGAGGACGGCCTCTGGGCGCCGCCATGTCGCGAGTTGCTGCTGACCCCCGGCGTCCGTGCTCGCGCGCGGCAGCTGGCCGCGGAGTGGCCCGGCCTGCAGGACATTCTCGGCAAGATGGCCGAGGGCATCACCGTCGAGGGCATGGAGGCACTGGCCCCGGCGCTGACCGACAAGATGGATCTGCTGCTGGACTACCTGCCGAAGGGCAGCAAGATCATCGCCTGCGATTCGGAGCGCATCCGCGCTCGCGCGGCTGACCTGGTGTCGACCAGCCAGGAGTTCCTCGAGGCGTCGTGGGTGAACGCTGCCGCTGGCGGGGACGTGCCGATTGACCTGGGCGAGGCCGCGATCCGGCCAATCGCCGAGGCGCGGGCTTTTGCCGCGACGCTGGAGCTGCCCTGGTGGACGATCACCCCGTTCGCGGCGGCCGACTCGGTGGCAGCCGCTGCCACCGACATTGGCACCGGAGACGGCGAACTTACCTTCGGCAGCGTCGGCGAGCCTGCGTCGTTCCTGATATCAGCTGATCCTGCGCCCGCTTACCGGGGAGATACCAGCCGGGCGCTTACCGACATCCGCCGCTGGCAGGCCGAGGACTGGCGGGTCGTGCTCGTGACCGAGGGCCACGGCCCCGCCAGGCGGCTGGCTGAGCTACTGCGCGGCGACGGGATCGGTGCCAGGGACGGGGATCTGGAGCGGCCGCCTGAGTCCGGACTCGCGCACGTCGCGACTGGCTTGCTGGAGTCCGGGTTCATCTGGCCGGGGGCGCGACTCGTGGTACTTGCCGAGGCCGACCTGTCCGGGACGCGGACGGGAGCGCGCCCGTCGCACCGAATGCCGAGCCGCCGCCGGGGCGGCATCGATCCGCTCCAGCTCACGCCCGGTGACTTCATCGTGCACGAGCAGCACGGG
>DASXIA010000179.1:0-10692 GCA_036488155.1 Streptosporangiaceae bacterium
CATGGGTAATGACCGGGTTCGCCCGCGCTGGAGCGGTGGAGTCGACCAGTTGGTCGAAGCCGACGGCAAGCTCCGCGAGATCCGCCGCGTTCGCCATCAGGAGACGGTGCGCAGCTTTGGAGTATGGTCCGCCTTCCCACGGGCGATCGGAGTCGAGAAGGAAGGCGCCAAGGTCCTCTCGGCCCCCATAGCTCGGTACATGGCGGGGCGCGCAACTTTGAACCACCGCGGTCGCCTGGTGCAGGACGGCGATCATGTCCAGGGCCTGGTCCCGAAGTCGCGCATCCCCGTAGGCGCCGAACGGGTAGGACTGGCCGGTCAGGAACGGGAAGACCGACACGGTGTACCGATCATCAACACGGCGCAGAAGTTCTCCATCGCCGGCTGCGACAGGTGGTACGACAAAGTCCAAGCCGGCTTCGTGCCGGAGCGTGGCCGCCGTGTTCAGCGCCTGCCGCAGTCCATCGAAGACGGTCTCTCTGGCGTGGCCGAACCAGTCCTTACCGTCGAGATCGTCCACTGTGATGAAGTGCGGCCGACCATGATCGTCCGTCAGCTTCCAGTGATAACTGCCCGCGCCCTGCGGCACATATTGCATCGATGCAGCTTGAAGGCGCCATCCTGCGGCTAGCTCCTGCCCCACGCGCTCGGGCGCGAGGCCAACGGGAGGGGTTCGCACGCCTGCGAACCTAAAGGTGGTTCCGCGCTCGAAGCGACTGGTTTTCCAGACCAGCCGGGGTGCTCCCCAACGCGTGGCTCAGGCTGCTGTTACGCAGGTCAGCTACGTTTGTGACGTGAGCGCGATCTCAGTCCGTGACCTCCGCAACCACACGGCGGAGATACTGCGCCGCGTGGAGGCGGGAGAAGAAATAGAGGTCCTCAGGGACAACCGGCCTGTCGCGAAAATCGCCCCGCTGCCCTGGCGCCGCCGCTGGCTGCCTGCCACTGAGGTGATTCGCGAGCTCACGCTTCTCGGTCCGGACACGACCGGACTAGCTCAGGAACTCAGGGACACCCCGCCGGACACGACAGACGACCTGTCATGGTGACGCCACGCCGAGCCGTGGCCGATACCTAGATCTTCGTCGGGCTCAAGACGCAACGATTCGACGCCGAGCAGATCGAGGACTTCGAATGGGGCATCTCTACCGTCACCTTGGGGGAATTGCGCCTGGGTGTGCTACAGGCCAGGGATCCGGTAGCCGCGTCGCGGCGGTTGTCGACCTATCAACTCGCCCAGCGGTTCGAGGCACGGCAGGTAGACAGCGCCGTCTTAGGTTCCTGGGCTTTGCTGGTATCTAAGTTGCGGGCGGCCGGACGGAAGGCGCCGGTGAACGACAGCTGGATAGCGGCCACAGCGATCACCCATCGCATCCCAGTCGTGACCCAGGACAACGACTATGACGACATGCCTGACCTTCAGGTCATAAAATCTGGCTGGGCTGGTACGCGGTTCCGTGAGCAGCCGGGTGATGTAGTCGCGCCGGGCGCTACGACGCACCTCGGTAGCTTGCGCTAATCAGGCTGGTTAGCTGCAAGCAGATCAGCCCGGACGAGATCGGCGAGGCCAGCCGGATACAGCGGCGGGCTGACAGCTTCCGCATCCCGCCAGCGAACTACTGTCCCGTTGTCGTCAGCATGATCGAGGATCCGCTGTTCTCTGATCTCATAGGCCGAGTCGTTCTGGAACGAGGCGCTGAACACGAACACGATCTCGTGGGCCAGGGAGCCGTCCCACTGGAAAATGTTCTCCAGAACTCCGAGCAGCCGGACGTCCGAAAGGTTCTGGCCAATCTCTTCCAGCAGTTCGCGTCGCAGCGCGTGCTCGGCGTGTTCGCCGAGCTCAACGTGCCCGCCGAGAGGTCGTTGGAACGGGGAACGCGCCGGGTCTGCGTGCTCCGAGACAAGCAGCGCGCCGTCTCGCGGCCTCCGGATGACCGCCATCGCCTTGACGACCTGCCCGCGATCACCGCTCACCAGACGCCTCCCGATCGGGTCGCACTACTCTCCACGCGACCGCCTCGACCGAGTGCTGGCGATCGCCCAGCTAGGCGACAACCTTAGGTTGCAATGGCGCCGGATCGGCGGGCTGTTCACCGTCCCGGTTCGAGCAAGACCTTAACGGCGCCAGTGCGCCGCGCATTCTTGACCGTCAGCACCGCCTCGCCCCAGCGCTCGAGCGGGAACCGGTGCGTGATGACCGGCGTCAGATCGAATCCAGACGAGATGAAGTCAAAGTAGTGCTCCATCGCGTGCTTTGCGACGCCGCCGACCTCCTCGATTCCGAAGCCATTGGAGCCGATGACACGCAATTCCTTGAAGTACAGCGGCGTCCACTCAAAGCGCTTCGGCGGCTCGACGCCCGACACGACGAGAGTGCCTCCGGTAGCGAGTAGCCGCAGCGAGGTCTCCACGGTCTGGGTCGAGCCGATCGTGTCGTAGACCACGGCAGGCCCGTCCTGAAGCCAGTCGCGCTTGCTCCACGGCTCAAGCGGACGCGCTCCCACCCGTAGCGAGACTTGCGCGACGAGTTCGTCCGGGGCAGACGACAGCACTGAACTGGCACCGAGCCGGGTCACCAGGGCGGCCCGTGCCCCCGGTCGCGTGGCGGCCCACACCTCGGTCGCGGGATAGAGATGACGCAACAGCGCGATGGCCGCAAACGCGAGAGTGCCCGAGCCGTAGACGAGAACGGCCTGACCGTCGGGCGGCGGGGCGAGCATGACCGAGCGCAGCGAGACGCTGACGGGATCGGCCAGCACGGCCGCCTCGTCCGGCACATCAGGAGGGATCGCGAACAGCTGGGAGACGTGCGCCGCGAAGCGCTCAGCGTGGGCCCCGGCGGCGCCCGCGCAGTTACCCAGGTGGATGGAGACCGGCAGGTCGCCCGCGCGGAAGTTGCGGCACCAGGGAAACCTGCCCTCCTGGCAGGCCTCGCACGGCGGGACGATTCCGCGAGGGCCACACGACAGCCACGGGTTGAGCACGACCCGCTCGCCGGTGTCCGTCCGGCGGCCGACGACCTCGTGGCCAAGCACGTGCGGGAACGATACGAGCGCTGTGAGCGGGTTGTCGCGGACGCCGTTCAGCACGATCTGCTTCACGTCGGACCCGCACAATCCGGAGAACGTCGTCTCGACCCGAACCCAGTCCGCTGCCGGAAGCGGTAGTTCGGCGACCTCCTCGAGACGCACCGGCGCCAGCCGCGACACAAAGGCTCGCTGGCCGAAGCGACCGCCGATGGTCGTGACTGCCTCACGGGCGAGGCTGTGCCGGAATACCAGCGCCTTCATGTCGACCCTCCCGCGCCGGGCCAGCCCGGCCGACGCGAGTCCAGGCCGGCAGGAACCCCAGCGCGGACATCGTAACGGCTCCACCGGTACGAAACGGGCAAACCACGCGCGGAAATCAACAGATGCACCGCCGTGGTATCGCCGCGTCCCGGCCCGGCAGCCGACCGCGCGCGCAGCCTCTGACGGAGGATGTCGGTATGGCCAGTGTTGGAGACTACGAGAGTGCCCCGGATGCAAGCGCGGCTTCCTGGGTTGTCGCCGGGCTGCGCGGGTTCGCCGAAAGCGTGCTTTCGCTGGTGCCCGCAGGGTTCGACGCCTACGGGCGTATCTTTCATCCGGCCGGGAACGGGCAGTTGGAGACGCCGGTAACGTGGCGCGCGGTGGCAGAGGCCAACGGCAAGGTCGCGCACAGGGCTATGCAATGGGCGTCGATCACCGGCTCATTCCGGTTCCAGCACGGTGCAAGCCAGCCAGGTATCTGGGATACAGAGCCCGTAGAGGGGTCGCTACCCCAGGAGTTGCTGCCTGCGCTCGTTCCCGTCCTGGCGCGACGAACCCGCACGCCGGAGCGCTGCTGGTTCGCGGTCTGGGATGGCTACGGAAGCCTGGCCCTGAGTGATCATGACGCGCCGGCATTCGACATCCCCCACCGACGCCTGCTGCTGCTGACCGGGCCGATCACGGCCGTGTATACGTCGCTGTGCACTGAGCCGTGGTGGCAATCACCGAGCCTCTGGTGGCCCGACGACCGGGCCTGGTGCGTGGAAACTGAGGTGGACCTGATGAGCACCTACGTCGGCGGTACCGGTGACTGCATCGCCGATCTCGTGACTAGCCAGGGTCTGGAGGCGATGGCAGCCCAGCCCGCCGATGGTGTTGCTTTTAACGGCGACCGGATAAATCCGCCACCCGACAACGGACCCTGATCTGCGACCCGCCGGTAGCGATGCAGTATCGCCGCGATCCGCCTGGGTCGGTCGGCCACGGTACTGTCGTGCCGTGCAGTTGCGACCGGCTGAGACCGTAATGCCATGCCGTACTCCACGCGGCTGACCGCGCTCGCGGCGGCCGCGGGTATTCTGTGCGCCGGACTGGCCGGCTGCGCTCCTCTGGCTGGCACGCCGCGGGCGGCCGTCAGTAACTCCGGCCCTGTGACGAGCAGCGCTTCTGCTACGCCCGCGCTGCCAGGCATGCAGAAGGTCCAGACGGCGAGCTCGCCGCGACGGGTCGCGGCAACTGGCGGCGCGCTGGCGGACGCGGGCACTAAGCAGCTGCTGTGGAGCCGCAAACTCGACACCGAACGCCCGATCGGCAGCATCACAAAGGTCATGACTGCCCTGCTGGTCATCGAGGCCGGCGGTCTTAACCGGACAATCCGGATTCCGAAAGCGGTCATCGCTTACGTGGCCAAGTACCAGGGCGAGAGCGCCGGCCTGCACCCGGGCGACGTCGTGACGGCACGGCAACTGCTTGAGGCGCTGCTATTGCAGTCGGGCTGCGACGCCGCCTACGTGCTGGCAATGACATACGGCCCGGGGATGCCGGCTTTCCTGGCGAAGATGAACGCGAAAGCTGCTCAGCTGGGCATGATGCACACTCACTTCACTAGCCCGGACGGCCTGCCGTACCCGACCGAGCGCTCGACTTACTCGACGCCCGCGGACCTGCTGACGCTGGGGATGGCCGCGATGAAGCTCCCGGCATTTCGGGCGATAGTCGGCCAGCGCTTTTACCACATTGCCCGGCGCAAGGGCCATCATCACGCTTACTGGTGGGACAACACCAACGGCCTGATCGGCACGTACCGAGGTGCTGATGGCATCAAGACCGGCTACACCGACGCGGCCAAGCACTGCTTGCTGTTCGAGGCTGTCCGCCACGGGAAGACACTGATCGGCGACGTGCTCGGCAGCCCGACGACCGGCCCTGACGCCGCTGCGCAGGCAGCGGCCCGGTTGCTGAACTGGGGTTTCGGGCTGAATTCGTCAGCCTGAGCCAGCAGACGCCGCCGTCCGCATCTACCCGCGTCTGCGGGCTCGGGCGGATAGTAGCCATGTACTTAATAGCCATGTATGCTGATTGCCGTGAGCACCGAACCGACGCCCGGCTACCTGGTGTGGCGGCTGTCGATGAAGTGGAGGGTCGCCGTCGACCGAGCGCTCTCACCACTGGGGCTGACGCACGCGCAGTACGTGCTGCTGGCCTCGCTGTACGGGATGGAGCGAGCCGGACGACGGCCGACTCAGCGCGAACTCGCCGATCACACCGGCTTGGAGGCGCTGTACGCGTCCAAGCTGGCCCGTGCGCTCGATGCCGACGGCTTCATCCGGCGCGACCGCGACCCCGTCGACACCCGGGCCATCCGGCTGGCGCTCACCGATCGCGGACGTGAGATTGTGCGGCCGGCCATCACGGAGGTTAGCAAGCTACTGGACCGGCTGATGGCCCCGCTGGGCGGCCGTGGCGACCCGAGGGCGAAAGCCCTGGTCCAGGATCTGGCGACGCTTCTCGACACGCCCCTCGACTCGTAAAGGACTTCGCATGCCCGACGTCAAGGCACTCGACTCCGCTATTCACTACCAGGAGTCGGGCAGCGGCACGCCGTTCGTCTTCCTCCACGGCAACCCGGGTTCGTCTCATCTGTGGCGCCAGGTCCTGCCCCATGTGGGGTCCGGACGGCTGCTCGCCCCGGATCTCATCGGAATGGGGCGATCCGGCAAGCCCGATATCGCCTACACCTTCGACGATCATGCCCGTTACCTGGATGACTGGTTCGGCGCCGTGGGGCTGGACCGCGTCGTGCTCGTCGGCCATGACTGGGGCGGCGCGCTCGCATTCGACTGGGCCGCCCGCCATCCCGAACGGGTCCTTGGCATCGCCTTCCTGGAGAGCATCGTCAAGCCGATGGGCTGGGATGAGCTGTCGCCGCAGGCGCGGGCGCGTGCCGAGAAGATCCGCGGCGACCAGGGCGAGGAACTGTATCTGGACCAGGACCTGTTCGTCCGGCAGGCGTTCACCGGAGGTGTGCTCACTCCCGTCAGCGCTCGCGACCTGGAGGTTTACCTCGCGCCCTACCCGACCCGCGAAAGCCGCCGGCCCCTACTGGCCTGGGCCAGGCAGATGCCCCTTGGCGGCGAGCCCGCCGGGCTCGTCGCCCGGATCGGCACATACGACGCGTGGCTAGCGGCCAGCCCGCAAGTGCCGAAGCTGCTGATGACCTTCGAGGGCTCGCCCACGCTGCTCATCACCGAGGCGATGGCGGACTGGTGTGCCAGCCACATCGCGTCGCTGGAGATCGTTCACTGCGGCAAGGCGGGGCACCACGCGCCCGAGGACCGTCCCGCCGAGATCGCCGCCGCCATCTCGGTCTGGGCGGACAGCCACGGTCTTCGCTGAGCTGCTGAACTGGTCGAGCTAATCCTTGGCGCTGATCCGGGTGCCCAGGTCCGCGCCCTCGCAGATCGCCCGCATGGCTCCATTGGCCGCGACGTCGAAGACGTGCATCGTCAGGGACTGCTCGTTGGCCAGGACGAACGCGCTGGTATCCATCACCCGTATGCCCGCGGCGAGCGCTTCGTCGTAGGTGAGGCGCTCGTACCTGACCGCGGCCGGGTTCTGCTTCGGGTCGCTGTCGTAGACGCCGTCCACGCCCCGCTTGGCCACCAGAAGCGCATCCGCCTCGAGCTCCAGTGCCCGCTGAACGGCCGGGTAATCCGTCGTCACATACGGCTGCCCGATGCCGCCTGCAAGCAGCACGATCGAGCCGTGCTGCAGGTGCCGGACGGCCCGCAGCCGGATGAACGGCTCAGCGACGCTCTGCATCGGCACGGCCGTCATCACCCGGATATCGATGTCCGTCCTAGCCGTCAGCGCGCCGCGGAGCATCAGGCAGTTCATGATCGTGCCGAGCATGCCGATGTTGTCAGCCTCAGCCCGGCTGATGCCCCAGCCTTCGGCCATCCGCCCGCGGAAGAAGTTGCCGCCGCCGACCACCACCGCCACCTCGACGCCGAGGTCCCGAACGGACAGGATCTCGTCGGCAACCCGTGACAGGCTGGCCGGATCCGCGCCCGACCCGGCCTCGCCAGCCAGCGCCTCGCCGCTCAGCTTCACGACGACACGGTTGTAGCGCGGCATGAGCTGCCCCCTTCCGGCCGGCCACCCCCTAGCGGCCACCGTGCCCAGTATCGGCGATGAAAAGACCTTTCATGCCGGGAACGCGCACGCTACCCCTAGCCACTCCGGCCGGCCTCAGCCGGACTGGGTCAGTCAACCAGGAGCGGCCGGAACCGCGTCCCACGTCCGCGCCCGGGTGCCCGCTCAGCCGAGCAGTCCTGCCAGCACCGGCACGAAGTGCCCGAACGGCGGCGTCGGTGCATCGGGGTTCTTCGCGTCGTCGTCCCACCGCCGCACCTGGCAGGCATCCTTAGCGAACGGGCTCGCCTCGAACTCGGCGAGTTCGTCACCCGCCATCGGCCCGCCCTGCACGCCAAGCGTGTAAACGGAAGCAGGCGAGAGACGCTCGAAGTAACCGGGCTCGACTGCGCACAGGTAGCGCTTTGCGGCAACGTGCAGCCGGACCGGCTCAGTGACAGCCGGGCCGAACCACTGGGCCAGCCAGTTGGCGCCCTGGTCGCTGTGCCGGTTGTCGGTGCCCCGCATGAGATCGCGGCCGGTGATGGTGCCGGTGAAATGCCCGACATCATGCAGCAACGCCGCGGCTACCAGCGCTGGCGTCGCTCCAGCTTGCTCGGCCAGCGCAGCTGCCTGCAACATGTGCGAGGCCTGAGTCACCGCCTCGCCGAGGTAGTCGGCCGCGCCCTCGCTCGCGAACAGTCCCTCGATGACCTCGATCGGGTCGTCAGTCGGCATGACACTCCTCGCCTGTGCTGCACTGCAGCGTCGGGATGATCTCATTGTCCCGCATGCTCCGGCCGCCAGTCGCGCGGCGAGAAATGAGTTGACGGGCCGCGCGTGCTTCGGCAGGCTCCCGCACGTGGACCAGGTAGAGCAAGACAGCGAGCCCGCGATCGCAGACGCGAGTGCGGCGGCTGACGGCCGGCCGGCCGGTCTGGTCGTGCGGCCGCTGACCGCGGCGGACGCCGAGCAAATCGCGACCTGGCGATACGACGGGCAGTGGCGGACCTATGACAGCAGGCCGGAGGACGGCCTGCTCAGAGCTGAGGCCGGCTATCAGGCGGTCGCCGATCCGGCGACCGGCGCGCTTGTCGGCTACGTCTGCACTGGCGCGGAGGCCAGGGTGCCTGGCCTTGCCGAGAAGGCAGGAGTCGTCGACGTCGGCGCGGGCATGCGGCCCGACCTGGTTGGCAGCCGCGTCGGCTCGGAGTTCGGCGCGGCGGTGCTCGGCCATATCGCCGTTCACGCCGGGACCGGCGACTTCCTGCTGCGCGCTGTGGTTCTGGACTGGAACGAACGCAGCCTCCGGCTCTGCGCGCGGCTGGGATTCCGTCGCGTTGGCACGCACAGTTGCGAGCAGGACGGCAGGCAGAACACCTACGTGCTGCTGGAAACCTAGGCGGCGCCCTGCCGCGGCCTGCCGCGGCCGCGGAGCCTGGCCCAGATCCTGGTCGTGGCTCCCGGCAGGAACGAGCCGAGCACCGCGCAGGTCGCGCTGATCAGGGCGATATTGCCGGAGCCGCCATCGCCAATATGGTGGCCGTACCAGGCGCCGAGCGCAGCACAGACCAGGACTGTGCCGATGATCCACGGGGTGAGATGCTGCCGATGCACCCTGTAATCCTGGCATCCCCGCGCCAGCCGGGCCACTCCACCCCGCTTACGCTTGGCGAGTGACGACTGAGACCCCCGCTGCCGGAGCCCCCGCCGCTGACATCACACCTGCCCGGCCTAGCGCAGGGCGCGAGCTGCTAGCGCGATTCCCGGTCATCGATGGGCACAACGACCTGGCCTGGGCCCTACGCGAGGCTGGCGTGCCCGATCCGGCTAGCGTCGACATCGCAGCGCCCGTTGCTTTCACCCACACCGACCTGCCCCGGCTGCTGCGGGGCGGGGTCGGGGCGCAGTTCTGGTCCGTTTACGTGCCTGCCGAGCTGCAGGGCGAGGCGGCGGTGGTTACCACGCTCGAGCAGATAGACCTGGTCAGGCAGCTAGCCGCGCGTTATCCGGGAGCGCTCGAACTGGCTTTCAGCGCCGCGGACGTGAAGCGGATCATGGCGGACGGGCGCATCGCGTCCCTGCTTGGCGCCGAGGGCGGGCACTCGATCGCCAATTCACTCGGCACCCTGCGAGCGCTCTACTTGCTCGGCGTCCGCTACATGACGCTGACCCACAACCTGAACTTGCCCTGGGCGGACTCGGCGACAGACGAGCCCGCGGCCGGCGGCCTGACAGCGTTCGGCCGGGAGGTCGTCCGCGAGATGCAGCGGCTGGGCATGCTGGTTGACCTGTCACATGTCGCGCCCGCGACGATGAGCGACGCGCTGGACACTGCCGAGGCGCCGGTGATCTTCTCGCACTCGTCCGCGCTCGCGATCTGCGATCACCCGCGCAACGTTCCCGACGCGATCCTGGCCAGGCTTGCCGCGAACAGCGGAGTATGCATGATCACCTTCGTGCCGGCCTTCGTTTCCCAGCGCTGTCGTGACTGGGATCTCAGTCTCGCGGCGGAAATGGAACGCCAGGGGCTTGATCACCGCGACCTGTCCAGCCGTCGGAATTTCAGGGGCGAGTGGGCCGCCGCGCATCCGCGGCCCCAAGCAACGCTGGCCGACGTGGTCGCGCATGCCGAGCACGTCCGCGAAGTGGCCGGAATCGACCACATCGGCATCGGCGGCGACTTCGACGGGGTAGACGCGCTGCCTGCCGGCCTCGAGGACGTGTCGAGCTACCCGGCCCTCATCGACGCGCTGCTCGAGCGGGGCTGGTCTGAGCCGGACTGCTCAAAGCTGACCTGCGGCAACCTGCTCAGAGTGCTTCACGACGCCGAATCCGCCGCAGCGACATTGCAAGCCGCCCGGCCGCCGTCCGCGGCGCGGCTGACAGACCTCGACGGCTGAGCCCTCTCGTCAGCTCCACTTGGTCTGCGGGTGGCGCTGCAGGACACCGTCGATGTACACGTCGACCTTCTCGTCGTAGAAGGCCACCAGCCCGGCGATCTTCTGGCTCTCCGGCAGCGGCGCGCGGTAGATCCAGACGATGTCCTTGTGCAGTTCGTTGCCGGCGTCGACCGACCAGTAACTGGCCGTTCCCTTATAGGGACAGTGGGTCTGAGTGTCGGACGGCCGCAGCAAGTCGGTCCTCGCGTCGGTCAGCGGCAGGTAGTAGCGCGGCGGCAGGCCCGTCTCGAACAGGATGCGCGGGCTCGTCGAGTCGGCAACCGTGACTCCGTCGACTTCCACCCGGATGTGCCGTGAGCTAG
>DASXIA010000199.1:0-1794 GCA_036488155.1 Streptosporangiaceae bacterium
GCCTGGGTGCCGAGCTCGCAGTTGCTCGCGTCCGGACGCACGAGGACGATTGCCTGGATCAGGGTGGCCGAGCTCGGCCCATACCTGGTAGCGGCATGGATACTCACCGAGCGATTCGGGGTAATCGGAGCGGCGTTCGTCTGGTCGGCAGGATGCGCGGTCGATTCCGTGTTGTTGTTCGGCGTGACGCGACGGCTCGCTTCCTTGCCGTGGCTGCCGCTTACCGACCGACGGCTGCGCTCACTCGCTGGGCCTGCGGCGCTTGGCGGTGCCGCCATGGTGCTGGCTCATGTCGCCAGCGGGCTCACTGCCCGGCTCGCTTGGGCAGGTTCCCTCGCGCTGGCCTACGGGGCAGCCGTGTGGTGCCTCGTCCTGACCAGCCAGGAGCGGCGCGGCATAACGGCACTGGTTGGGTCAGCGCTGGGTGGCAACCGATCAGCGCCAAGAGTCGGAACGCCACGCGTGCTGCGCCAGCGTAAGCACGGCAGGCACAGGCGGGGCCAGCTCAGGCGGTGACAGGCGGGACCGGGTTCGGCTGGGCGCCTCCGTACCGGCGGTCCCGGCTCGCGTAGATCTCGCAGGCTTGCCACAGGTGCCGGCGGTCGAAGTCGGGGAACAGCGTGTCGAGGAAGACCATCTCCGCATACGCCGACTGCCACAGCAGGAAGTTCGACGTCCGCTGCTCCCCGGAGGACCGGACGAACAGATCCACGTCGGGAATCTCCGGCTCATCCAGGTACCGGCTGATCATTTTCTCGTCGACCTTTTCCGGCTTTAGCTTGCCGGCCGCGACGTCGAGCGCGATCGCCTTAGCCGCGTCGGCAATCTCCGCACGGCCGCCGTAGTTGACGCAGAACTGCAGCGTGAGCACCGAGTTCCCGACCGTCATCCGCTCGGCGTCCTCAAGCTCGGAGATCACCGACCGCCACAGCCGCTGATGGCGGCCGGCCCACCTGATCCGCACGCCCATCGAGTTCAGCTGGTCCCGGCGGCGCCGGATGACGTCCCGGTTGAAGCCCATCAGGAACCGGACCTCGTCGGGTGAGCGGCGCCAGTTCTCGGTCGAGAACGCGTAGGCGGACAAGTACGGGATGCCCAGCTCGATCGCGCCCATGATGACGTCAAAGAGGGCGTACTCTCCCGCCTTATGGCCCTCCGTCCGCGGCAGGCCACGGCTCTTGGCCCAGCGGCCGTTCCCGTCCATCACCAGGGCAACGTGCCGCGGGATGAGCTCGCCAGGGATCTTCGGCGGCTGAGCCCCGTCAGGGTGCGGATAAGGCGGCGTGACCGGGCGCTTCATCGGGCTCATCGGTGACGGCTTCCTTCTGCTTAAGCGTGCTCCACGTGCTTCAGCGACCTGATCGAGTGCTCCAGGTGCCATTGAAGGTAGGCGGCAGTCAGGCCGCTGCACTCTACCTGGTGCCTGCGCTCGCTGGCGTCGGCAAGCTGCCAGTCTCCGCGCAGCAGCGCGCTCATTAGCGCCACGGTGCCGGCAGCCGGCATCGCTGAGCCTGGCGCGCGGCAGTTCTGGCAGGTCAGGCCACCAGAAGCAAGACCGAAGGCGCGCAGGCCACCGGAGGTCTCGGCCTGCTGTGCGGTCGTCCCGCAGACCGCGCACTCCTCCAGCGCCGGGGCGTAGCCGGCCACCGCCAGCGACCTGAGCAGGAACGCGTCCAGCACCAGCCGCGGGTCGTGCATGCCCTCGCCGAGTGCCCGCAGTCCGCCGACCAGCAGCAGGAACTGCCGCATCGACGGCTCTTTTTCCACCGGGGTCAGCTTCTCGGCGGTCTCCAG
>DASXIA010000226.1:0-2121 GCA_036488155.1 Streptosporangiaceae bacterium
AGCGGTGTCGTTGGCCTTGGGCATGGCAGCATTGTGCCCGCTGATAGCCGGACATCTGCGGCACGGAAGCTACCTCCCGTCCTCGTTTTCATGGACCGCTAGCGGGGAGTGATCCTGGCAGCGATATGAGGGGAGGCTTCCATGACCCTGCAAAAGATGGCGGCATGCGCCGGGATCGCCGTCGGCCTGGCCACGGCAAGCTCAGGCATAGCGGCGACTGCGGGGACTGCAGCGGCTGGTGCCAGCGCGAGGGCCGGTAACGCGAGTCGCACCGCCCAGCCGGTATCCAGCCAGGATCGCATGTTCATGGACGAGGCGTCGCAAATCAACCTGACCGAGATCTCGCTCGGCGGGTTCATGCAGACACATGCGACCACCACGGCAGCGAAGAACCTCGGCGGCCGTTACGTCCGCGACCACACAACAGCGCAAGCCAACCTCCGGGCACTAGCTTCGCGCCTGCATGTGACCGTGCCGGCGCCGAGCGCGCAGCTTAAATCCATGGTGACCCGGGTCGAGGGCCAGAAAGGCAGGAACATGGACGTCGCCTTCGCCAGAACCTCCGTCAGTGGCCACCAGACAGCCATCGCCATATTCAGGAAAGAAGAGAGTGCAGGGAGCAATCCGACAGTGAAAGCGTATGCCGCTCATTACTTGCCTATGCTGCATACGCACCTGAGACTGGCCAAGCAGGCCGAGTCGGCGCTGCATGTCGCGCCTACCAGTCACGCCGGTGGATGACTAGCGCTCAAGCGGGTCTTACCCAGGCTTAACGACCAGCGTAAAAGGCCCGAGTCCTCGACGCGTTACTCGCGCGAGGGATGGTGGTGAGCGCAATATCCCGAGGCATGCGGAACCCTTTCCGCGATGCCAGCCGAGCCGTCGAGATCGTCGCAGCCGTGGGGCTGGGCGTGAGCTTGAGCCTCGCCATGGTGATGCCGCATCGCGCGACGCTGGCGATCGGGCCGCCAGAGGCTGCGCGCACCGCGCCGCTCGGCGCGTCGCGGCCGGCGCACGGACCCGGTGCGACCGGGCCAGTCCAGCCACAGTGGCTCGTCAAGTCCAACGACCTGGCCGTGCTCCGGCAGCAGGCGTCCGAGGACGGCGTCGTCATGCCGCAGTTCACCTGGGTCGGCTGCGGCGGGAGGTCCGATCCATACGCCTGCCTGCCCGGCCAGCAGCCGATCTACACGAATTACTGGAGGCTGCGCTCCGCTGCCGAAGCGGGCGTGGCCGGTACAGCAGTCTTCGACATCGAGCCGTGGGGGCACACGCCGGCCGCCCAGAGTGCCGACCCGAGCTATTACATCTGCAAGGCAGCCCGGCTTCAGCGAACCGACCCGCAGCTGAAGGTCATCATCACCCCGTACGTCAAGTCACCTCGGGCCATGCTTGGCGAGGACGTGACTTCCGCGCACTGCGGCGCGTACGCGGTCGACATCCAGAGCCAATTCACCAACGACAACCCAGGCGCGTTCAACGCCTTCATCCACCTCGGCGTCAGGGAGATCCGCGCCGTGAACAAGAACATCCTCATCCTGGCCGGCCTCGCGACTAACAGCCCGGTCGTCCAGACCCCGCGGAATCTGGTAAGCGACTACCGCGCAGCGCTAGCCGACGGCGTTCAGGGCTTCTGGTTGAACGCGAACAACTGGGCAGGCAGGAACCAGTGCACCTCCGCGCAAGGCGGACTCGGCTGCCCGGAAGTCGGGGTCCAGTTCCTGCAGGACATCGGCCTCATCGCGACGCAGCGCTGGCTGCAGCCGGCTGGAAGCGCTTCGTTACCAGCGGGGTGCGGTTCGTGCAGCCAGTTGCCGAGGAGCGCGTTGACCCGTTCCAGTGCGTCGAGCGTGATTCAGTGGCTCGCGCCCTCGACCGCCATCGCCGCGCGTGAACCGGCGCAGCCAACGGTCCGCAGCACCGATCTCGCTGGCTCGTTCCATCTCGTCGCCCAGGCTAGCCGGGCCGGCCGATACCGTAGCTCTCGATGAACGCGTACCAGACGATGCGCGCCTCAGAGGCCGGTGAAGGGTCGCTGATGGCTCGCGCGAGCCGCCGTGGCAGTGCGCTCGTGCTGGGCAGCGCATTCTGGGGGTGGGCCGGACCGGTCCTCATCATGAT
>DASXIA010000250.1:0-26995 GCA_036488155.1 Streptosporangiaceae bacterium
AGCCTGTGGGAGGCCATGCCGCCCGGCATGCGCCCGTCCTGCTTCAGCGCGGACACCGTGCCGGAGGAATACCGCGGCGGGCTGGCGCATCAGCGCGGCCGGTCCGAAAACATCGACCTGTCGCCGCTGCCGGAGGCAATCCGCCATGAACTGGCATGGAGCATGTTCCGCATCATCGCCCGTGGCGGCAAGATCGACGTCGCCCACATGAGGGTTCAGCCCGTCGGCTCGGCGAGGTGATCGCCGATCTCGGCCCGGCAGCGCCAACCTCGCTGGCCGGCTTGGCGCCGCGGGATTGGCAGCAGCAGTTCGCGCTTGCCGTGGGGCGCCGCACCGGCGCTCTGCCCGGGCCCGGCAGCGATCGAGGCGTGCGCGGGGCCGTGTCCAGCGCGCTGTCGACGCGCATCATCACGTAAGCGGTATTGACGGCCGGCCCAACCAGCGTTCTGGATGACCTAAGTGACCTAGCCCGCGGCATCCACGCACGCCCTCGGACACTGAGATTCTTGAGAGCTTCGGCCGTCACGAATTCCATAAGGGCGTTGCCGCGTTCACGCAGCGGCGCGCGCCGACCGATCCGGTGCAGGTGGCCGTCTAGGCTGTTGCGATGGCCGACCACCTGGAGGCACGCCCGCTTCCGGCCCGTTGATGGCAGCGATGGGAGAACGAGTCGGGGGGTTGAGCATGTCAGGGCGGGACCGGATCACGGTCGGTGTGGCGCAGATCGCGCCTGTCTGGCTGGATCGCGGCGCAACGCTTGAGAAGGTCGTCTCGTTCGTCAGCGATGCCGCCGCGGCCAACTGCGACCTCGTGGCGTTCGGCGAGGCGCTTGTGCCCGGCTATCCGTTCTGGATCGAGCGGACCGACGGCGCCCGGTTCAACAGCGCCGCGCAGAAGAGGATGTTCGCGCACTACCTCGACCAGGGTGTCGTTATCGAGCGCGGCGATCTCGGCGCGCTCGCGCAGCTTTGTCGGCAGCGGTCGGTCGCGGCCTATCTCGGGGTGATGGAGCGCCCGCCGGATCGCGGTGGGCACAGCCTGTACTGCTCGCTCGTGTACATCGACGCAGGTGGTGAGATACGCTCCGTGCACCGCAAGCTCCAGCCGACCTACGAGGAGCGCCTGGCATGGGCGTCCGGCGACGGCCACGGGCTGCGTGTTCACGCGCTCGGAACGTTTCGCGTTGGCGGCCTAAACTGCTGGGAGAACTGGATGCCGCTCGTGCGCACAGCGCTGTACGCGCAGGGCGAGGACCTGCACGTCGCGGTCTGGCCTGGCAGCTTGCACAACACAGCCGACATCACGCGCTTCGTCGCGCTGGAGAGCCGCTCGTACGTCGTATCCGCCTCGGGTCTGATGCGGCCCGAGGACATCTCGGCGAGCGTCCCTCTGCGCGACACGATGCTCGACGACACGCCGTCCCTGCTGGCGAACGGCGGCAGTGCGATCGCGGCGCCGGACGGAGAATGGGTGATCGAGCCGGTCGTCGGGGAGGAAGGGCTCTTCGTCGCTGAACTCGATCACGCGCGCGTACGCGAGGAGCGGCATAACTTTGATCCCGTCGGCCACTACGCCCGGCCGGATGTCACGCGCTTGACGGTCGATCGTCGGCGACAGATGTCGGCGGAGTTCGAGTGACGGTCGCGCTGGGCGAGTAAGAAGACCGCGCCACCGGTTGCCGGGAGCCATTTATGCGCAGCCGGCGGGCGTAGGCCTCCTGGGAGCTCACCGCACACGCGAGGTTCCCGCCACGGCGCGCCGTGCCGGCTCGGTGATCTCGCGGAAGCCGCCGCCCGTGGTCATCACAATCCGCCCGGTGGGGCGTCCGTTTTCGGCTTCTTCCTGCTCCCGGCGGGTCAGGCCGAGGCAGATCCGCTGGGTGAGGGTGTAGGCGAGCAGCGGGCCGACGAGCACGGCTACCTGGAAGAACCACGTGACGGCGTAGAGGTCCAGGTTGAAGTGGTAGGCGATCTGATCGTTGGCAGCTGCGGCCCACAGGAGGCCATAGAAGATGACTCCGGCCGCGCCCACCGCCGTGCGGGTTGCCGCGTCGCGCGGACGGTCCAGCAGGAAGTGCACAGCCCGGTCGCCGGTGAGCTTGCGTTCGAGCAGGGGGTAGCCGGCCAGCAGGGTGAAGAAGGCGCCGGGAACGAGGAGCCCGGGCACAAGCACCGCGAGGGTGAGCGGGTGACCGGCTACCTGGATTTCCCAGGCCGGCATGATCCGCAGCGCGCCGTCCAGGAAGCCCATGTACCAGTCGGGCACGGCTCCCGCCGTGATCGCCCCCGGCTGGTAGGGCCCGTACAGCCAGATCGGGCTGATCTGCACCAGCGCCCCCAGCAGGGTGAGCAGCCCGCAGGTGGCGAAGAACATCGCCGCTGAGGCGGCCGCCGGGGCGCTGCGGAGTGACCCAGGCCGGCCGGAGCCCGCCGGGCCGGGGAAGCGGGCATAACCGTGCCGCCGGGCCAGCCGGCGCTGGAGAGCGAACAGCCCGGCCATCGCGGCCGGGAGGATCAGCACGTGCAGCCAGTAGAACAACGGAATGATCCGATGGCCGGGGACCTCGCCGCCGAATAGCCAGAGCATCAGCTGGGTGCCCACCACCGGGATTGACTGGACCACCCCCTGCAGCAGTCCGAGGCCGCCGCCGGAGAGCATGTCGTCCGGCAGGATCGTGCCGGTCCAGCCCGCCGCCATGCCCATCGGGAGCAGGATCACCCAGATCAGCCAGTGCAGTCCGCCTGGCCGGCGGAACGCGCCGGTGAAGAACAGCCGCAGGAGCTGCAGGCAGACCGCCGCGACGAAGATCAGCGAGGCCCACTGGTGTACCTGCCGCAGTAGCATCCCGCCGCGTACGTCGAAGCTGAGATGGAGGGCCGACTCGTAGGCCTTGCTGACCGGCACACCGCGCAGCGGGCCGTATGAGCCGTGATAGATGATCCGCTCCATGGACGGGTCCAGGAACACGGCCAGAATGACGCCCGTGGCAGCCAGCACCACGAAGGTGTAGAGCGCGAGCTCCCCGAACAGGAACGACCAGCGATCTCCCTGCACCTGCCGCGACCCCTGGCTGGTCACATGACGCGGCAGCCGTGACCTGAGCGCCATCACGGCCGCTCTCCCCGGGCTCCGCCAAGATCTACCCAACAGTTATCGCTACGCATCTGCCCCGTCCTTCGTTGCGTTGCCTCATAGAGCTGACGCATCAGGGCGTGCAGATGTGACCTAGGGCAGATGTAACTTAGATCAAGCTGAGGAGAGTCGTCGGCACGCCGAACCCGGCGAAACCTCGCTGTCGAACCCGCAGTGACACGCGTTTGCCTCGAGCAGGGCAAAACGTGGGTCTTTGCCTCTGCCCTGGATTGGCCCGGCTGGTGCCGCCGGGGAAAGGGCAACGAAGCGGCCCTCGACCTCTTGCTCGACTACGCCGACCGATACGCCCTTGTCGCAGGCCCCGGATTCGCACCCGGCACGGTCGAGGTCGTCGGCCGCGTCCAAGGCAACAGAACCACAGACTTCGGAGCGCCGGACGCGAGAGGCCCGTGGGATAACGAGCCTCTGGATCACCAGGAGGCCGACCGCCTGGTGGGGCTGCTCGAACGGTCTTGGCAGTACTTCGACGCGGTAGTCGAGGACGCCCCGGCTCAACTGCGTAAAGGCCCAAGAGGCGGAGGCCGTGACCGCGACGCAATCGCCGCGCACGTCCGCGAGGCAGAACGCGCCTACAGCGCCAAGACCGGTACCCGGATTCCTCCGCATACCCCATGGCGCCAGCAGCGCGCTGCTATATCGATGGCCCTTCGCGCTGCAGCGACGACCGGTACCTGGCCGGTGCGCTACTCCATCCGGCGCTGCGCCTGGCACGTCCTCGACCACGCCTGGGAAATCGAGGACAAAAGCTGAGCGCTGGTTTGGGGCGGATTGACCATGAAGGGGCTGGGTCTCGGTGTCGGCGAACGCGATAGAACTTCTGCACCGGGCAATCGACCACCCCGACCACCCGTCTGAGGCGATCGCCAAAAACCCCGGCCTCGGCTCCCTGTACAAGTGCCCAGACTTCAAAGTTTCGTCGAAGAGCAAACTGCCACAGATTTCGCGGTCGGCGAACCCCGGCAAGGCGGCGACCCCTGGTTCATCCAGCGCATCGCGCAGATCCCGCGCGGCGAAGCCGCGGACCACCTGACCGATGAAGACGCGGTCCGCGTCATCCATCGTTCGCTCGTCACCCCGAACAGCAACAATTGAAGATTCGCCTGGAGGAACGCGGCCCCCGACGTCAGGCCACCTGATCAGCCCCGAGCCGCGGGCCTGCACGGCCGTGCCGTCTGCCGCCCGGTGACTGCTAGCAAAAGCGGCTAGTTAGGGTCCTCACCTTGCGAGGCCTTGCCGTCTAAGCCAGCTGCCTGCAGTGGCCTGTCTGCCGCCTCGGCGCCCGCGGCCAGGCCGCGAACCGCCCGCGCAGCAGAGCGACACATCTCCCAGCCAGGCCGCGTGTCAGGCTACGTCGCTGACGGCGGCGAGTCGGCGGTAGCCGCTGGGCTTCCTCGGCCAGGTGGTCGATCGCGTCCCGGAGGGAGGTGCCCCGCTCGCCGGCCAGGCCGGCCAGCGCGACCGTTGGTGTCCCTGTCCAGCTAGTTCGGGGCATGACGAGTTCGCTCGGGATGAGCGGGCCATCTCCGGGCGCATCGGCGAACCGCACTGAACGATTCGCCCGTCACACTGGCGAGCGGGCCTTCAGCAATTGCGCTAGTGCGCCCGCAATCGCGGAAGAGCTGAGCACTTCGTTGCTGGGCAAGCCGTCGAGCTCCGTGCGGTCGGATATCGCTTCGTCGACGAACCTAAGGTCGTCGTCGTAGATAGCCTTCAATAGCTGGTCTTTCTTCTTCGCCGATACGCGGAATGCCGGCACCGGCCATGCGCTGGGATCCCAGCCTGGGGCGTTGCCTAGGCGGGGCCAGTCCTTATCAAGTTTGTCCAGCTTCTGGACCAGCAGCACGTCGGCCGGGCGCAACTCGCGCAGCTGGTCAAGTGTGGGCAGAAACGACCCAGTAGGAGGGAAGAAGTAGCAGAGCTGAATGCCGTTTTTACGAGGCTCGGTGCGCGTAACGAGGCCAGGCGCGAAGCCGGTGTCCTTGGGCAGTGGCACGGCAAACCAGCCTCCCTCGCCGTAGCGGTCCGACACTGGTGCCTGCCGCTTCCGGAGGCGCATGCCCAATGCCATCCCTCGGAGCAGGACGATCAACGCGACAAATCCTGCAAGATTGGCTGGGGAGTAAGCGCGGTGGGCGCTGCCCCACTGAGCCAGCAGGACGGTAGCGGCCACGGCCGAGACCGCGATGCCCGAGCAAGCCGCGATCCAGGTTCGCAGCCTTCTAGTCTCGGACGTCGCATCCAGCCACGGCCGCGGCCGCTCGGCCGGAATCCCGGATACCTTCGCCGGCACCCCGTGGAGAGAAGCGACGTGCCTAACCGCTGTCAGAACCTCCGGACTGCCGCGCTGCGCCTGCGTCGCGGTAACAGCAACGCCACGCCCGTCGCGCAACATCACATTCAAAGCCCACTTGCCGCGGTCCGTGGTCCCGTCGGTAAAGGCGGCTACCTCCGACCATCTGGCCCGGCGCGTCCGGAAATAATTGCGAATCGTGACGCCACGCTCGCCGATAAGAATGCCCATATGCCAGGGCCGGTACAACGTCCAAAACAGCATCGCGAAGATAGCAACGTCCGCGGCGATCACAAGGGGAGGCCGATGTTTTTCACCGAGGTCACCCCATGCTAGGCGGATCAGAACGAAGCCGAACCAATACCACCCGCCGATCGCTGTCCTGAATAGATCGATTCGAAATCCCCGCTCAGCGATCCGAATAGTCCCCGACCCTTGCGCCGGTGTCATCGCGCACCTTCACAGCGCGCCAGGATCGCATCGACGACTTGATGTCGTTCAGCTGAAGTGCGCATGGGACGATTAGAGGTTCATCGCAGGATTTTCACCACGAAGCACAGCCCACGGAAGTACCCACAGAACCGGCCGGGTGCCTGACGGCCCGCGCGAGCGCTCTTGGTGCTGATTCGACACCTTCGGCGTGCGCGTTGGGTGAATCAGCACCTGACCTGCTCGGCTACCTCACGGGCTGCTCGTGCCCAAGCTCGACCTGGTCGGCGCGGAAGATGTAGCGGGTCAGCCGGACCGCCCTTCGGCGGTCGTAGGCAGTGCGGCTCACGATTATGACGGGGACGATGCCGGAGGACCGGAAGAAGCCGAGCTCGATCGGGTCGGGCATGCGAGCAGAGATGCTGTCGGTATAACGGATGACTTCGTGGTGCAGGTCAGCCAGAACCTGGCTGCTGCCGGCGCTCAGGCGCCTGGCCGTCTCCAGTTCAGTGCCGCGCGCGATGTCCATCGGGTAGTACGAGATGACGAGGCACCACGGCTTGCCGTCGATGTGCTGGCGGGACCGGCGCAGGATCACCAGGTCTCCCTCGGTGATTCCGAGCCTCCTGGCGACCTCTGCGGGTGCCTGCACGGTCTCGGCCTGGAACCTGGCGGTGGTCTGAGCGCTGCCCAGGCCTCCGGTTGGCTTGAAGGCGGCTTCCGCGTGCTCGCCTCCCCGCCAGTTCTCCTCCTGGTCGAGCGGCACGGCTCGTGGGATTGGCCGGTCAAGCACAAATGTGCCCAGACCGTGGCGTGTTTCCAGTAGCCCCTGGTTGACCAGCACCTGCAGAGCGAGCCGAATGGTGCTCCGCGACGCGTTGTACTCGTCAGCGAGATCCTTCTCGCCAGGCAGCTTGGGCTGGCCGCCGGGCCCTTCCGGCTCAAGCGGCAGCGCACCGGCGGCAAGCCGGTCCCTCAGGTCGTCGGCAATGTACTGGTATTTAGGGGTAGTCACCCCTTGCTCCATTTGCACGGACTACTTGTACGTATCAGTAGGTCACCCGTTGACTTACTGAGCAACTCAGTTACGCTTCATCGTAACAGCGAGGAAATGGAGTGCCAATGAGCGGCTCCGCAAATGTCACTGCGCCGTCGAAGCTATTGGCATGGCAGCATTCCTCCAGATCGGTACCACGTGCTCGCCAAAGGCACCTGGATCGGCCCAATCTAACCCATACACATACATAGATCACTTCAGCCAGCGAGGCTCGTCAACGTCGACAACTTCACCATCGCAACCCTGTCCCGGACGTTCCCGGCCTCGTGGCCGCGTCCTCCCTCATACAGCTTCTTGGCCACTTCCGTGGGAGGCTGCCATGATCGGCCAGTCGTCGGCTGTACCGTCGGCAATCAACTTCGCCTCGCTCCTACGGCAACTCCGGGCTGAAGCACGCCTGACTCAGGAAGAACTGGCGTGGAAGAGCGGCCTGAGCCCGCGATCAATTAGTGATCTTGAAAGAGGAATCAGCCGTACAGCGCGCCCATCGACAGCAAACCTTCTCGCCGATGCTCTAGCCCTCGAAGGACGGGTCCGGGCGGCCTTCGTCGCGGTCGCCCGCGGCCGCGCTCCTGTCTCCGACGTGGTGGCTGCTCGTGACCACATTCCCGGCGACGCGCCTTCGGCTCCGATCCCCTGGTATGCCGGGGACTATGAGAGTCTCACCCTGCATGAGGTCAAGTTCGTCCGCAAGATAGTCGAGGCGATCAGGGCCGCCGGCGCAAGCGAAGGCAACGCCATCGCAGTGATCTGGCTGGTCGGCCTGACGGCACGCGGAGAGTAACAGGAGCCCCGCTCCGCCTCATGCGCGCGGACAACGCCCAGCTCACACCACCACACCCGTCGCAGATTCAAACGGCCGCCGGCGCGGTGCTGCGCGCCGCCAGTCATCCGTGACGCCTGCGCCAATCTGGCCGACAAACACGTCAGCGTCAGCAGTACCTGTGGAAAATTCCGTGGGCGCAGCCGTGTGGTGTAGCTCCTCGCCAGCACGCACAGTGATATTCGGCGTTCCGCCCGATGTCGGAACCAGGCGATCCATTGTTGCGATAAGGCAAAGAAGGAAGAGAAATGGCCAACATCGACGCGCCGATCCGGATGCATCTAGCGGTGCTGTCCATGGCGAGGTCAAACGTGCCGGGAATGCTAGTGCTGTACCCCGACAAACTCGCGCACGTCCGGTCCCGGATTCCCAGTTGGTGCGCTGGCCTTGGCTTCGCCGTCGTTGCCGTGCTTAGCTTCATGCTCGCTCACAGTGGGCCTGGCGCCATAGGCGGGCTCGTGGGAGCGGGCGGCGGCATGGCCGTCGGCAGCGCTATCGCGCGACGTCAGGTGCCGCAGAAGGTGGCTGCAGGCGGCGATAGCGTCACGGTTATCCCGCTAGATTCGATTACGAGCATCACCAGCCGCAAGCGCCGTCGGCTCCGTAGCTCGCTGATGGTGGTGTCGACGCTGGACGACCTGGAGTTCGCCTTCCGTGCGAATGCGGAACAGTGGTCGGCTCACCTGGCCAGTGCTCTCACTGCGCGCGGCCGTAATGTGCAGACCTCTCCAGCCGGCCTGGCAGTGCTGTCCCCACATGGATCGAGATCGCAGCCTCCATGGTCCTGAGCCAGCACCAGTCCCGCGCATCCCGATACCCCGCGAGACCCTAATCATGGATGCGGCAGCCACGCGCAGCTCCGCTGGATCGACGGCCAAATGCCGCGGCCCAGGGAGTTCGCCGGGGCCGCTGCTACGCCTGACCTCCGGTCAGCTTCGCGACCTTGTCCCTCTGCCCGACCAGCCAGCCATCGCAGCCGCTGGTGTTGGGGCATAATAGGCCGGAAATTGGTCCTTGCTGCTGTGCCGACCAGGTCAGACCATTAGGAACCCAGCAGTCATGGTTTGGGCGCAGTAATGTTGTCTTCACTTTAAAAGAGAGGCCATGTGATGACTGAGCCTAGGCAAGCATCTGCGGACCACCGGGGTGGGGACACGCAGCACGCCAGCAGGCTCGAGTCTTCTCTGGACACTAGCCAGGCCCATATGGCCCGCGTATATGACTATTGGCTCGGCGGGAAGGATAACTTTGCTGCTGACCGAGCTGCCGGTGATGCGGTCATCCAGGCCTATCCCGGTGTCATCGCCACCGTTCGTGCGAACCGTGCGCTGCTGGCCCGGATGGTGCGTTACCTGGCCGGCGAGGCGGGGATCGTGCAGTTCCTGGACATCGGCACCGGTATCCCGTCCGCCAACAACACCCATGAGGTGGCGCAGTCAGTAACGCCCAGTGCGCGAGTTGTCTACGTTGACAACGACCCGATCGTTCTCGTGCACGCACGCGCGCTGCTCGTCAGTAATCCTCTGGGTGCCACCAGCTACCTTGAGGCGGACCTACGTGATCTTGAGCCGATTTTGGACCAGGCCGCGCAGCTGCTGGACCTCTCCCAGCCGGTAGCGGTCATGCTCATGGGGGTCATGCACTTGATCAGCGACGAAGACGACCCTAGCGGGATCGTGGCGAGGCTGATGAGTGCTGTGTCGCCGGGCAGCTACCTGGCCATGTCGCACCCGGCTGCCGACATTGACGCCGACGCGATGGCCGACGCGCAGCAGCGCCAGAACCAGGCGCAGGCCGAGCCCGTGACATTCCGCCGCCGCGATCAGGTAGAGCGGTTCTTCGATGGCCTGGAAATGGTCGAACCAGGGCTGGTCCGGGCTCCGGAGTGGCGTCCAGACCTCCTGGCCGGGGCAAATCCGGGGGCTGCTCTATGGGCCGGCCTCGGCCAGAAGGCCTGAGCGAACCGCCTGGCGTCAAGCCCCGCTCTTCTCGAGGCTGTCGTGTTGCTGCCGGAGCAGGGCCGTGGCATCAGCGAGGTCAGGCATCGCTATAGAGATAACGCCAGCGCACTCCGGTAACCGAACGGCCCATCGGTCGCCGTGATCGCCGCGCGCGCGAAGGTACCGGTAGGTCCCGGAGGGAGGTGCCCCGCTCGGCGGCCAGACCGGCCAGCACCCGCTTCATACGTCGAGAAACTCGCGCACGGCGCGCTTGGACCGGAGCATGTACAGCGCCACATGCTTTCCGTGCTGCGACAGGATCTTCAGCTCTCTTTCGCGCTCAGAGCGGCGGACTCGCCAGATGCGCCGAACCAGGCACCATTCGTCGCGAAGCCGACGCAAACGGGACTCGTCACAGCCGTTTGGCAGCTCGAAGTCAACCGGGCGCGTTGAAATCCCACGCACTAGCGCGCGCCATGCGCAGATCCACCACCGCATGTCCAGGAACACGACCGTGTCTGCTCGCTCGAGTCGAAGATCGAGCGTGGCGTGGTAGTTGCCGTCGGCGATCCAGTCGTCGCCAGCGAGCAGTCTCTTCTGCTTCTCGCGCCACTCGGCCTCGGTCGGCTCGGCCCAACCCGGCAGCCAGAAGTGGACGTCGAGAACAATGATGGGGAGGCCGGTCTTTGCCGAAAGCGCTCGCGAGAACGTACTCTTCCCCGCCCCGGCCATGCCGGTCACCACGACACGGCGTCCGACGGAGATCGCTCGTGGGACGTCGCTCATTCAGACCAAGGGTCCCAAAAACAGCTATTCGACACCAGCTCATAATGCCGGATGCCGGGGCTCCCGGCTTCTAGCTGGGATGTGCGGCATCCGGCAGTGGCCGCTCACGTGCGCGGCGCAGGACCGAATAATGCGTGGCGGGGTTATTTTGCCCAGCCGTAATCTCTGAGCATCGCAGTCCGCCACGACCAATGCCTCGCGCTCGTCAACCGCCGCGCATCCTGCCTGGGTAGCGCCGCCGGCGCGGCCGGAAAGATCGCCTGACTCATGAGTACCGAGCCGGAGGCCCCAGAATGGTCTTTGCCTGCGGTGCGGCGCAGGCGGGTGGGTGGTCTGCTGCGCACACGGGACTTCGGCTTGCTCTGGGCGGGCGAGTCGATCAGCGGCTTCGGCTCGGCGATCACGACAGTGGCCCTACCGCTGGTGGCAGTGTCGACCCTGCACGCCAGCGTCGGCATGGTCGCCCTGCTGACGGCCGCCACCTGGCTGCCCTGGATGCTGATCGGCCTTCCGGCCGGCACCTGGGTCGACCGCTGGCCACGCCGCCGCACGCTGCTGACCGCCGACCTGGTATCCGCGGCAGTCCTGGCCGCGATCCCGATCGCTGCCTGGACCGGCGTCCTCACAGTCGCGATGCTGCTGGCCGCCGCTCTGGCATCCGGCACCAGCAGCATGTTCTTCAGCCTGGCGTTCAACGCCTACCTGCCGCACCTGCTGACGTCTGACGATCGCCTGGAAGGCAATGCCAGATTGCAGACCAGTGCGCAGGCTGCTCAGGTCGCCGGCCCAGGCCTTGGCGGGCTGCTGGCGCAGCTGGCCGGGCCAGTCTGCGGACTGTTCGCCGATGCGCTGACGTTCCTGGTGTCTGCAGTCTGCCTGCTCAGTTTGCGGGCGGGGCCTGAGCCGAGATCCGCACAGGCCGGCCGCACGCGCATGATCCGTCAGATCGCCGAGGGCCTCGAACCCTGGCGGCACGGCGGGTTTCTGCTGCCCATGCTCGCAGTGGCGGCAACGATGAATTTCGCGATGATGGGCGTATTCGCGCTGCGCATCGTCTTCCTTGTGCGCACCGACGGTGCCGTGCCGGGAACCGCAGGGGTCCTGATCAGCCTGGGCAGCCTCGGCGGACTGCTGGGCGCCGCTCTGGCACGCCGCGCCGTGACGCGCTTCGGCAGCGCGCGCACTTATCTGATCGTCTCCATTGCGACCGCGCCGTTCATACTGCTCTTGCCTGCCACCGGCCACGGCTGGCGGCTGCTGCTGTTCCCGACCGGATCCTTCGTAGTGATGGCTGGCTTGGCAATGGCGGGCGTCATAACCTTCACCTTCCGCGCGAACTACATTCCGCCGCGCCTGCTCGGCCGGGTCACGGCGGCCACCGGATTCGTCGTCGCCGGCACGGTGCCGCTCGGCGCGGCCACCGCAGGTGCTCTCGCGACTGCCATCGGGATCCGGGCCGCGCTATGGGCGCTAGCCGCTCTGTTCGCTGTGATGCCAAATCTCTTGCTTGCCACATCACTGCGCACCATGCGGGACTTCCCAAACCGCCCCAACTATCTGAGCGACAGCGCAGATGAGCTGACGATGGATACGCTGCCATAGGCAGCGAGTGCCATCCAGCGCAGCGGGCCGTCCCTGAGCCGGTGCGGATTGAGCCGTATTCAGCATTCAGCCTCGACGGTCACAGCCGCGCAAAGTCTCTCACGGTTGTGGCATATGCTTGCCCGCTATGATCCAGTTCGCCCGTAGATCGGCGAACCTTGGCAAGACGACGGCACAGTCGGAATGATCACTCATGACAGCGTTCGATGACGCCGAGCGCCGAATCCGGGCCGGCACCGCGGAAGCCTTCGGGCGCACCTACGCCAGGATCTGCGCCTACCCGGTGTCTTTGCTGCTCGATGCTGCCGGGGTAGGAGCCGCGGTCAACGTGCTTGATGCCGGGACTGGCACAGGCACTGTGACGGTAGCCGCGTGCGCGCGCGGAGCGACGGTAACCGCCGTGGATGCCGACCCGGACATGGCGAAGCTTGCCCAGGAAGCAGCCAAAGCTGCGCTGGTAAGAGTCGCCACGCTGCCAAGCCTGCCGTTTGCCGACGACCAGTTCGATGCTGTCGTCGCAAACTTCGTCTTGAACCATGTCGGCAGGCCACTTGCGGCACTGCGCGAGCTGCGGAGGGTGACCAAGCCGGGAGGCACGGTTGCCGTGACGATCTGGGCAGATCCTGGCGGCAGCGGGCAGAAACTGATCGCCCGCGCTGTTCAGGCGGCAGGCGTGACCAGACCCGACGACCTGCCATCCCTCGCGCCGGAAGACGACTTCCCGCGCACCGCGAACGGACTTACCGACCTGCTAGCTGCAGCCGGCCTGACCGAGCCATCAAGCCAGATCATCGAGTGGGAGCACCGGGTCGCAGCAGCAGACTGGTGGTCCGGTCCCGCAGCCGGCGTGTCCTTCTTGGGCCATCTCATCGTGCGTCAGGCGCCCGAGAAAATCGTTGAGATCAAACGGCACTTTGACGACCTCAGCAGAGAATTCGCCACGGCCGACGGGATGCTGGCGCTGCCCCACGCTGCCCTGCTAGCAACCGGAGGCGCCTGAGGCCCGAACTGGGCACTCGAAGCGACCCGTTCCCCGACCCGCTGGCGAGTCGCAACCGCGGCGAAACGCCGGCACTGCTACAAGGGCAACGCGCCGACCCCGGTGCTGTGCGACGGGCAGTCAGTCGAGACAGAACTCGTTGCCCTCGATGTCCTGCATCACGATGCACGACTCGTTCTCGTCATCGGCAGGCAGTAGTCGCACGCGTACCGCGCCGAGGGCGACCACCCGTGCGCATTCGGCCTCAAGCGTGGCCAGGCGCTCATCACCCGCGAGCCCGGTGCCAACCCGCACGTCAAGATGCAGCCGATTCTTGACGACCTTGCCTTCGGGAACGCGCTGGAAGAACAGTCGCGGGCCCACACCTGAGGGATCAATGCATGCGAACCAAGAGTCCTGATCCTCAGGCGCGAGCGAGCGATCGAAATCGTCCCAAGTAGCAAACCCCTCCGGGTGCGGCGGTACGACGTACCCCAACACCTCGCACCAGAATCGAGCGACGCGCTCAGGTTCTGCACAGTCGAAGGTGACCTGGAACTGCTTGACCGACGCCATCGGTTCACCATAGAGGTGCGTTGCAGCGGACGAGCACTTGGCCTGGTGCTGAGGCTGCCATGCCACATGCATGCCACACAGCCGGCCATTTTCATGCAGGCAGGGCGGCCGGGTGCGGCACTACAACCACGGCTGACGGCTACAAGCAACTGAGCGTGAGTTGAGATAGTCCACGATCGCGGCTAGCGCTTTTGCCCCCGAGTGCTCCGGGTCGGCTTGCGTGCCCCGTTTCCCTGCCGCGCCGTGACCGGCGAAGCTGCCATTTCTCCGATCGGCAGGCCTGTCTCGTGTTCGACCATCGACCACTTGAACTCCACCTCGACCTCAACTTCGTCGCCCTCGACCTCAACCTCGAGCTCGGCACGCACGCGGTCAGGGATGTACAGGCTCACCTCGCTCGGCGAGAACGGCAGTTCCGCGTGATTGCCGGTTGCGAAGGCCTTGGACAGAAGAGAGAGCAATTGGGCTGCCTCGTCACGGCTGAGTGATTCCTTGCGCTCAACCTTCAAGTCGGACATAGCTGGTGCCTCCCTGATTCAAGCGTCACTTGTCGTGCAGGGCCTCAGCATGGGGACTGATGCACCGCTCCCCCCATGCTCCGGTGCAGTCAGCGGCGACACATCACCTCAGCTAGGTGATGTGTCGAACCCCAGCCCGCAAACGGTGACTGGTCCGTGCAACACAGGATGCCGGTCAGTCCAGACCGCTCAGCTGCGCTAGCGCCTGCAACTCGGTCCGGAATTCCGCGGCGGTACGCGGCGCCTGACGAGACGACAGATAGATAGCCAGCGCCGAGTAGCTACCGTCTGGCAGCCGTTGTCCTGTCCAGGCTCCGTATCCGGTCCTGAATGAGGTGACGGGCGCCTCGTTGCCGGCCAGCATGATGTGGCCGGAGACCGTGGCCGCGCCGCTGCGGAGCGCGGCGTGCCCGTCCACGGTGCCCAGGAGCCACTTGTTAACGATCTTTTTCGGGAACAGGTAGATTTCGACGCTCATTGCGTTATGGGAGCCGTGCAGCCAGCGTTGGTACTGGTCTGCCGGAATATAGTTACAGGTCCAGTCTGTGGGTCTCGTCGATCCGCGACCAGTCGGCGCTGAGTTCGGCAGCAGCTTCAGGTCGCTCGCCCTCGCCGCTTTGCCGACACGTGGCGCTGCAGGGCATCTCGTCATGCCGTAATGCGCTGAACTGCACCCGGTCAGCACGCATGCAAGCGCGAGCAACCCGGCAGCACCGACCCGCGCGACAGTAGCTCGACGGATACCTGGCCTGCGCCGGTCGGCGGCTGAATATGATCCGGAGATCTTGATGTGCGGCAACGCTCCCCCGCAGGAATCAGGATCATTCGAGATTTGAGCTCACAGGTCATCGCCGGGCGGCGGCTGAGACTTCTCAAGCTGACAGCGCGGGTTCGTTCCCGTCACCCGGCCCGCCTAACCCGTCATCCAGGGCCGGAGCTTGTCGGGGTTGCGTATCGCCCAGATGCGGGCTATGAGGTCAGCTGCGACATCGAAGGCGAACACAGTGACCGTGACACCGTCTTGCTGGGCGACAAGGCCTGGCTGGCCGTTGACAGTGCGTTCCAGGAAGATCAGGCCGGGCGCTCTGGCGGCAATGTCGACCAGGTAGGGGGCGATCTCCTCGCTGCCGCTGATCGGATGGAGCGCCGCAGCAACCACCCCGCCGCCGTCAGCGATCACGGCGGCGTCCGGGTCAAGCAGGCCGACGAGCGCGCCAATGTCCTTGGCTTCCCATGCGTGCTTGAAGTCCCTGACAATGCCGGCCTGCCGAGCCGTGGGGGTCGCGGGCGCCTGCGCCGAGCGGATGCGGCGGCGGGCCGAGGAGGCCAGTTGGCGGCATGCCGCCGGCGAGCGGCAGACGATCTCGGCCACCTCGGCGAAGGAGTAGCCGAACACGTCATGCAAGATGAACGCGACACGCTCGGCCGGGGTCATCGATTCGAGCACGACCAGGAACGCCATGCTGACCGACTCATCCAGGGTCACCCGGTCGGCCGGGTCGGCCATGGCGCCACCCGGCCGCGCGCTGATCCACTCGGCACGATCGGGCAGCGGCTCGGGGACCCATTCGCCCACGTAACGCTCCCGCCGGGCCCGTGCCGAGCCGAGCAGGTCCAGGCAGATGCGGCTGGTCACCGTCGTCAGCCATGCGCCGGGGGACTCTATGGCGTCCTGCTGCTCGCCGGACATGGCATACCAGCGGGCGTAGGTCTCCTGCACGGCATCCTCAGCCTCGGCCAGCGAGCCCAGCAGCCGGTAGGCCAGATTGATCAGCTGACGCCGCTCGCTCATGACCGCATCCAGGCCCGGACCAGGCCGGGTGTCTCCTAGCCCGGATTGGCTACTCATGGCGCTGTCCTTCCCCTACTCGCTTGCCCTCACCAATCCGACGACACACCGCACCGGAATGTGACACTGGCGCGTCACCTCACATCCTGGCGGGTTGTGTCGTCGTACTGCTGAGAAGAACGAACCATCCAGCGGACCACTGGCTCGCGCCGTGACCCGCAAGAGCGGCAAGGAGACCACGATGGGCGCCCGCATCGATTACTTCGGCAACCCCCTGGCGATGAAACTCGTCAAGCACATCAACTCAGCGACCGCCGTGCTGCATGATTCGCCTCTGCCCGCCGCGACGCAGGAGCTAGTGAAGCTCAGGGCCAGCCAGATCAACGGCTGCGGCTTCTGCACCGACATGCACACCAAGGATGCCCTGCACGCGGGGGAAAGCCAGCAACGGCTGAACCTGGTCGCGGCGTGGCGCGAGGCGACAGTCTTCACCGAGGCTGAGAGGGCCGCACTCGAACTCGCCGAGCAGGGCACCCGCATCGCCGATGCTGCCGGCGGTGTCACCGATGAGGCCTGGGCGAACGCGGCCAAGCACTACGACGATGACCAGATCGTTGCCCTGGCGGGCGTCATCGCCCTCATCAACGCATACAACCGCATGAACGTCATCGTCCAGCAGCCGGCCGGGGACTACCAGCCGGGCCAGTTCGGGTAAGCACCGTCCGACGACCGCAGGAGGAAACCATGGCACCGTCAGAGCAGATAACCGCGGTGGCCCTGCAAGAACTGCTGACAAGCCCAGCGCTGGCCAGGGAGTGGAGCCTCGACCAGTCGCGCTCCACCGTCTCGCTGCAGAACAGGATGATCTGGGGCCTGGCCAGGGTGAACGGCATCTTCCGCCAGGTCACCGGCAACGCCACCGTATCCCCGACGGGCGAGGTAACCGGCACGGTGACCATGGCCTCGGCGTCTATCGACACCGGGAACACCAGGCGCGACAGACACTTGCGCTCGGCCGACTTCTTCGACACCGGAAACTATCCGGACATCACCTTCACCTGCGGTGGCATCCGGCCGTCAGGTCAGGGCCTCACAGTCTCCGGCGTCCTCAGCATCCGTGACCGCACCCGGCCCCTCACCTTCGACGCCACGGCAGCGGTCCACGGGGACGGTGAGGTGTGGCTCGACGTCACGGTTCGCATCAACCGGGCCGACTTCGGCGTCACCTGGAACCTGATGGGCCTGGTGTCGATGAATAGCACTGTTGCTATCCACGCGGTGTTCACCAGCCCCAGCACTGGTGATTCGCAGGCCTAAGTCTCCGCTTTCCGGCAGCACCTGGCCGCCATCGACAATCAGCGTCTGGCCGGTTATGTACCGCGCTTCCCTGGCGGCAAGAAAGCGCACGGCCCAGCCGACATCTTCCGGCTCGGCGAACCTGCCGAGCGGAATCGCGGCGAGCATGCGGCGCCTGTGCTCAGGCCCGAGATCGGCAAACCCAGGAGTTTGCACGTTGCCGGGCAGCACAGCGTTAATCGTGATTCCGGCGCTCGCGACTTCCAGGGCCGCCGAACGCATCAGCCCGAGCATGGCCGCTTTGGTTGCGCCGTAATGCGCGTAGCCCGGCTGGCCCACGACCGAGCCGGTGATCGACGAGGTGAGCACGATCCGCCCGTAGGCTTGCGTGGTCATCTGCGGCAGGCATGCCTGAATGGCCAGCAACGCGCCGCGGAGGTTAACTGCCATTATCTGGTCAAGATCGGCGACCTGAAGATCGGCAAGGGGGATGTGCGGGTAGATGCCCGCGTTCGCCGCCAGGATGTCGATCCGGCCCCAGCGGCCGACGGCCTCGGCCGCCATCCGGGCCATGTCCGGCGGGGCGGTGACATCAACGCCGACACCGATCGCGTGCTCGCCCGAGCTGGACAACTGCGATGCGGCCAGGCGCACCGCCGGCTCGTTCAGATCAGCCAGCACGACCTCCGCGCCCTCGTCGCGCAGCACGGTGGCGATGCCAAGCCCGACGCCACGCGCCGCGCCGGTCACGATAGCGACCTGCCCGCGCAAGCTCTCCATGGTTCCTCAGCTCCTCATCTGGCCACCGGACGGACGCACTGCAATCCGCAATCTGCTCAGGGCCCTGAGACCGCTAGCCGGACAGTGGTCGTTTCCTCTCATTTGATCAGCGAAATAGCGCAGAGTTCGGCACATCTGTCCGGCGGCCGCGCCGCGCGTTGTCTCGCCGCCCAGGTCAGACCCTAAGGGCATCCACTGAGAGGAAACGACGTTTAATCAGATGGTGATTACGTCAGGTAATCACTCGGCCAGCCACACCAAGGCCGTTGCCCGAGACCGAATGGCGCGTGCAGCCCGCCAGTATTTCAGCCGCCGAATCTTGCAACGGTCCGGTCCGAATATGAAAAGCCCGGCGCCCTGCTCCGAAACAACCTCCAGCATGGCCTGGATGGGATGGAAGCTTTTCACTCGCAGCCTGGTCACCTCGACGCCCAGCGAGCGAGCCAGCCGGGCGGGTTGCTCGAGGGAGTCGGCCATCTCTGGGGTGTAGGGAAGGTCGTCGTAGCCGAGCATCGCGGACAGCGGCAGCGGCGGCCGCTCGACAAAGTTGGCAATGATCAGCCGCTGCCCGAGCTCGACCGCCGAGTCCACCGCGAAGGTCACCGCGTCGTGGTCAAAAGGAGCATCGAGCGTGCCGAGCAGGATCGGACGGCCGCCCGTGCGATCCGGCGAATGCGGCCGCGGTGTCTGGCGCTGCAGGGCCATGTCACTCCGGGTGGAGCTTCCACCTGCGCAGGTTTCTGGCCCGTTCCCGGACCTGGCGGCGCCACCTGGGCATGTAGAACATGTACCAGAAGCTCATCACGACCGGCAGCAGCAACAGGATGCGTATCCCGATGAACGGCGCGAGCGCGGCGATGGGAAGCACCAGGACCAGCGCGGTGCCGATCACGGACAGGCGCATCCGGCGCATGTCACGCATGATCTCCCAGTACTCGTCGGCCGGGATCTGGCCCGTGTCCCATGAGCGCCGGCACTTATCGCACCGCCACCGCTCGCCGTGCGGAACGTGGCCGGTCTCGCCGCAGTCGCAGCGAACGGTGATCAGGGCACCGCGCATGCCCGCATTGTAGGTGCTCCGCGGCGCCGCGAACAGGGCTGACGGCTACCATCCCGGTGGCCATTCGCCGGATGCCGGCTTTGGTTGTTGGCGCCTGAGCCAATGTGATTTGTATCACAGATCGTATAGACACAACGGCTGGCTCGTGCTACACAACGTTTACCTGGAGTGAACGGAGGTGCGCCCGGTGGCCGAGGCGTTCGTTGAGGAGCGGCACCTGCTCAAATCGCTCCGCTGGTGGGACGGGTTCGTCATAGCCCTCTGCAACCCGGGCTTCCTGATCGCATCGCTCGGGTTCTCCATGGGCGCGCTTGGCACCTGGGGCGCTGTGCTGCTGTGGGCGATCTCGGCAGGCGTCGGCATGCTGCAAACCTGGATCTACGCCGAGACTGCGTCGATGTTCCCGGACAAGCCCGGCGGCATCTCGCTGTACGCGCATGAGGGCTGGCGCGGCCGGTTCTCCCTCGTCGGCCCGATCGGCGCGTTCGGCTACTGGATCGGCTGGTCGGTGGTGCTGTCGATCTTCGGCAAGGTCATCGGTGACCTGATCCAGGCGCAGTGGTTCCCGACGGCGACATGGTCGGTTTTCGACGGCTCGGTTCACCTTGGTCTCTCACACTTCATCGCGATCGGCTGCATCATCCTGGTCTGGCTGCTGAACGTCTTCGGCATCCGCCCCGCGGTCTGGATCTCGTACGTGACCGGCGTCGGGCTGATGGTCCCGCTCGTGATCTTCATCCTGGTGCCGTACCTGACCGGCGACTGGCATAGCTCGAACATGACCTGGGCCCTGCACGGCTTCGGCGGCTTCAAGCTGGCCATGGTCTACCTGTTCCTGATGGGGTGGTCAGCGTACGCCGCCGAGGTGTGTGCGACCTTTGCGCCGGAGTACCACGACACCAGGCGCGACACGACGATCGCCCTGCGCTCGGCAGCGGTGTTCACGCTGCTGGTGTTCCTGCTGTTCCCGCTTGGCCTTGGCGGCGTGACCGGTGCACCCAGCGGAACAACCGCAGAGGGCGAGTTCTACGTGCCTGCCCTCGCGAAGGTTGTAGGCAGCGGCGCTGCGGGATTCATGCTCGTGCTGCTGATCGGCAGCCTGTTCCTGTCGATGATCTCCTCGACCGCCGACGGGTCGCGGGCGCTCTACGGGATCGCACGCGACGACATGACGGTGAAGCAGCTGTATCACCTCAACCGCTTCCACGTCCCGGCCCGCGCAATGACCGTCGACCTGGTCGTCAATGTCCTACTGGTGCTCTTCATCTCCAGCAACCTCGCGATCCTGTACATGAGCAACATCGGCTACGTGCTGGCGCACTTCTTTGCCCTCACCGGCTTCCTTCTGCTGCGCCGAGACCGGCCGAGCTGGCCGCGGCCGATCAAGGTCGGGCCGATCTGGGTCGGGATCGCCGTGGTGCTCGCGGTGTTCAACGCCGTCCTGATCGGATTCGGCGTCGCCAATCCGTCGCTGACCGGTTACGGGACCACGACCGACATGTTCATCGGCGTGGGCGTGCTCGTCGCCTCGGTGCTGCTGTTCTTCTTCCGGCGGCTCGTGCAGGACAAGGCAAAGATCACCTTCCGTGAGAAGGTGCCGGCGGAGCCGACGGCCGAGCAGATGGCGCTGCTGAGGCAGGAACAGGACGTGGTTCCGGCAAGCTGAGGGCCCCGCAGGGGCTGCCCGGCACGACCGAGCGGGTCCGGCCGTTATCAGCTCCAGGGGAACGGCGAGTTGCTGGTCGGGTGCAGGTCGCCGGTGCTGTAACGGCTGAACCGGAAGGGCGCCAGCAACGCCTGCTGCTCGCCGAGCAGTTCCTTGGCAACCAATGCCCCGACACCGATCATCTTGTACCCGTGATTGGAGTCGGCTATCACGTAGGCGTTCTGCCGGAACATGTCGAATACCGGGAAGCTGTCCGGGGTGAACGCGCCGATCCCGCCTGTCGGCTCGTGGCGGTAGAGGTCTCGCTTGCCCTCGAAGCGCTTGTGACAGTGGGCGAGCGCCGAGGTCCACATCCTGACGAAGTCAGCAGTCACCGTGTACTCCGGGCTTTCCGGACCGTACGGGTCCACAGCGACCTGCGCGGCCGGCGCCGCCACGACATACGGAGACGTCCCGCCCTGCACGCCGCCGAAGTAGAAGTCGGGCTTGTAATAGATTCCCCACATCTCCTCGGTGATCAGATCTTCGGTACCGTCGTCGTACAGGGGCGCGCTGGAATCTACGTGGAGTACGGGCGGGAACGAGCCGCGGTTGTCAGTGAACTCCTTCGGATCGACAGCCAGCGTGCCCTCCTGCAACGCCCAGTAAGTCCACATCGGCCGGTCGGGGTGGATGCGGCCATCGCGATCTGTCACCGGGATCCGATCCGGCAGGTCCAGCATTGCCCACAGGTCACGGATCCACGGGCCGACCGCGATGACCAGCTCGTCGCAGGCGATCTCGCCGTGATCGGTTGCCACCCCGGTCACCGCGCCGCCGCTCGTGCGTATCCCGGTAACTCTGATGCCGGTCACGATCCGCACTCCTTCGGCCTCGGCCTTAGCAGCCAAGCCGCGCAGCGATCTCACGTTGTTCGCGTAGCCGCCTTTGCGCTCGTGAAGGATCGCGGTGATGCCGGGCGCCTGCCAGTCGTCAAACATCTCGAGCATGTAGGCCCGGCAGTCACGCTCGCTCTCGATCAGCTGCGACGGATATCCGATCGCCTGCTGCTCGGCGAAAATCTGCGCCACGTCTTCGTGCATCGCTTCGGGCGAGATCTGCAGGTAGCCGACCGGGTGGTAAGCAAAAGCCTCGGGGTCGGACTCCCAGACCGATACCGAGTGCGCCATCAGTTCACGCATGGCAGGCTGGAAGTAGTTGTTCCGGATGACGCCGCAGGCGATGCCCGATGCGCCAGCACCCACCGCGCGCTTGTCCAGCACGACGATGTCTTCGCTGCTCTGGCCGCGCGCTTTGAGCTCGCGGGCGAGATGCCACGCGGTGGAGAGCCCGTGGATTCCGGCACCGACGATGACGTAACGGCTGCTGGCTGGGATGGAAGTCATGGCAATCGCCCTCCGCCTGATGGCAAGCCTTTCCTCGGCGCTACTATTGCCATATAGGCAATGCTATTTCCGAAGTTGGGATAATCGTACCGTGGCAAGAACAGGTCAGCCAGCTACTCGTCAGGTCGCAGCTGTCCAGCGGGCGATCGCAATAATCGACGAGCTTGCAAAGGCGCGGGCGGAACTGGGGACCAACGAGATCGCGCGCCGCACCGGCATAAACGTCAGCACGATCTCCCGGATCCTGGCCACCCTGACCGCCGGGGGCCTTGTCGACCATGTCGCCACTACGGGGCGGTACCGGCTGGGCATCGGACTGGTCCGGCTAGCCAACTCGGTGGGACTGGACATCCGTTCACTTGCGCGGCCGCACCTGGAGGAGCTTGGCAACCGGATCGGGGAGACGGCGACGCTGTCGGTTCCCGGCGAGCACGAAGCGTTCACGCTTGACTTCGTGCAGAGCCCGCTGACAGTACGCAGCGTCGCCGAAGTCGGCCGGACGAGCGTTGCGCACGCCACGGCCGTGGGCAAAGTATTCCTCGCCCACGGTGGGACGCTGCGCGGCGGCACGCTCAAGTCGTTCACGGAGCGCACGATCGTCGACCGGTCCGTGCTCGACGTCGAGATCGCCAAGACGAGGGAAACGGGCTGGGCTCAGGCACTGGGAGAGCGTGAGGAGGACCTGAACGCAGTGGCAGCTCCCATTCTGGACCGGTCCGGAAAGCTGGTCGCAATACTCGGAGTGCAGGGTCCTGCCATCCGGTTCAGTCCGCGGGCCATGCGCTCGGCCGTCGAACTGCTCACCAACAAGGCGGCACTTATCTCATCAGCTCTCTAATGAATTGCCGATCGGGCAATGGCGTTGCAAGTTGCAGTCATTCCGCTGGAACGCCGGCAACTCTAGAATGGGACCTAGAGGCAATTCTGTTGCCCTCATGGCAATTCGGAGATGATGCCATGGTTGCACCTCGGCAGCTCAGGGCCGGCCAGCTCGACAGCTGGGACTTCAGGCAGGCCGTTGGCAGCTTCACCACTGGCGTGACGGTGGTGACGACCTGCGACGACAGCGGCACCCGCTACGGCCTCACAGCCAACTCGTTCGCGTCGGTCTCGCTCGAGCCGCCACTGGTGCTTTTCTGCGTTGACCATCGCGCGCCGAGCCTGGACGGCTTTGGCCGGAGCGGCCATTTCGCGATCAACGTCCTTGCGTCTGACCAGGAGGAGATCGCGAAGCGGTTCGCCCGCCCTTCATACGACAAGTTCGCCGGGCTGGACTGGCGGGTGGGCATCTTCGGCGCCCCGCTGCTTGATCGCTGCATCGCGCACATCGAATGCACCTTCGAGCACCGGCATCCAAGCGGAGACCACGACATCATCATCGGGCGAGTTCACCGGGTCAAGTTCTACGCGGGCGAGCCGCTGATCTTCCACCGCAGCCGGTTCGGCACCGTCGTCTCGGACTCGGCAACGGGCTAATCACCGGCCACAACGCCGGCCTCCGCCCGAACTACCTTTCTCGGGCTTACGCCCCGATCGCTGACTCTGCGCGGCCCCGAAATCGTGCCGTATGGACCGGGCCAGCACCGCCGAGGCACTAAGAGCAGCGCTGCGAGGTGGTGCCACCATGGAACATCTGAGCACGCTGCTCTTGTTCACATGTCGTGATTGAACCTCGTTTCGCCGAACTGCTGCGCGAGCGCAGCGAAGGCATCCTGGTCACCATGCGGCGGGACGCGCGGCCACAGCTGTCCAACGTGAACTACGCCTTCAACGCCGACGAGCAGCTCATCCGGATCTCCACGACCGAGGACCGGGCCAAGGTTCGGAATCTGCGCCGCGACCCGCGAGCGAGTTTCCACGTTTCGAGCAGCGACTTCTGGAGCTACGCGGTGGCCGAAGGCACCGCCGACCTATCGCCCGTGGCCGGCGACCCGGACGACGCAACGGTCGAGGAACTCATCGACCTTTACCGTGCCGTGCAAGGTGAGCACCCTGACTGGGCCGACTATCGGGCCGCCATGGTTCGTGATCACCGCCTAGTAGTCCGCATCCGCGTCGAACGCGCCTACGGCCTTACCTGACTCGAACGGCGAGCCGCGTCTGGCAGGGGCCGGCCCGGTTCATTGGCAAACCGTCTCCGAATGCGGCATGACCGGACGTCTCGATCTGACCTCGTGGGAGGATGCGACGTTAGCGGGCCCGGGCTCGGGCTGGCTCCAAGATCGTGCGGGAGGGTCGGCTAGGTCGTGGTCACTTTGGGCAGCAACGCGCACATCTTCGCGCGTCCTCACCGGCGCGAGGAACTGGCTCAGTGCTTTGAGGCGCTGCTGGGCTACCCGGTGCGGACCGTCGAGTGGCCTGGCATCGACCAGCCGATGCTCATTGTGAGCTTTCCCGGCGGCGGACATCTCAGCATCGAATTCACTGACGACGCACCTGATGACGAACAACCCGGGCTCGGCGCATGGCTCGAACTCCGTGCCGCCGATCCAGCCGCCCTGCTCCAGACCGCGCTCGACGCCGGACTTACCCAGGTCAGCCACCCAGGTCACCCCTACTACTTCATGCTTCCTGGCGGCCAGGTATTCACCATCGCGCCAACGAACTGAAAGCGGCAGAAGCGGTCTCAACGGGCTGAGCACCCAGGTGCAGTTATGCGTGCCTGGACCTCAGCAAGTCCTGCCAGAGTGTTACTTCATTGGCATCCGGGTCGTGCAGGCGGAGCAGCGTGATCACGCCGGGTTTTTCCGATGCCTCCGGCAGATCGGCCCACAGCCGCAGAAGCCGTGACCTCTCGGCAGCCAGGTTAGCCACGCCGAGAGCGAGCTTGCCGTGGCCAGCGGAAGAACCGTCGGCGGTGATGCGCAATGCCACTTCAGGATCGCGGTGGAGCCTCCACTCGCACTGGTCTGGTTGAGGGCGAAGGTCTGGTCCTCGGCCGATGAGAATTACATAGAACTCCTCAGCCCGGCCCAGGTCCGTGACGCCCACGTCGAGTACTGCACCAGCGAAATCGAGAATCACACCTCGACTATCGCAGGCCCAGCAACAAGTGTCGTTATCGTAGGCACCCTCCGGTCGTCGGCAGGTGCGCTGAACGATGCGGCGTGCGGCGCGATCTCGACGATGAGATCGGCGTCCAGCGCAGCGGAGATCCGGTCCAGCAGCGGGATGGCAGGGATGACACCTCCGGCTTCGAGGCGTGATAGCGCGGGCTGGGTCATGCCGGCGCGGGTGGCAAATGGCCGCCGTTATCTCGAGCCTGAATTTGAGTGTCCTCGCTCTAAGCGCCGCAGGTGTTTTGTGTGCTTTTTGCCGGACGACGGCGTCGTTGTCGGCGATCAGCACCCTGATCTCGCCGGCCGGACCGCCTGGGTAGCCGAGGTCGCCGCTCACCGGCGGCGGTCCTCAGCCGGCAGCCGGGCAGCCACGGCAAAGCCGCCCTCGGGCCTGGCCTGGGTGGTGAGCCGGCCGCGGAGCATCGCGGCTCGTTCCCGCATTCCGGCGATCCCTAGTCCGGCGGACGGGAGCCGGCTGCGGAGGACCCGATCCGCCGTCAGCCACGGTAATGGTCAGCTCAGCGGGGCCATGAACTAGCTCCAGCCAGGCGCGCGCCGCGGGGGCGTGCCTCGCCACGTTGGTCAGCGCCTCCCGGGCGCGATGCTGCTGCACGCGTTCGGCGCCCGGGCCTGGGCCGCGGACATCCTGGCCGCCGCAGGGGACGGCGGGCCGGGCGGGCGGCGGTTGGCAGTTAGCTCGGATAGAGCCTGGAGCGTGGCTCGGGGGGAACAACCGCGCCCGCGATGGTTGTTGGCTAGTCTTAGTTGTAGTTGAAGTTTCGTGCACGTGTGAGAGCGCCCGCGAAATTCTGACCGCGGGCGCCGAGGGGCATACGGATTCCAGCCTCGAGAAGGCAGGCGGCCGCAGCAACCCGGGAACACGTCCGTGGATCCCGAAGGTCGTACAGCAGGAGAAAGCAACATGGCTCAGGGCACTGTGAAGTGGTTTAACGCTGACAAGGGCTACGGTTTCATCGCCCCCGACGACGGCACCGCCGACGTCTTCGTTCACCACTCCGCCATCCAGACTGACGGTTTCCGCAGTCTTGCAGAGAACCAGCGGGTCGAGTTCACTGCCGGCCAGGGCGCCAAGGGCCCGCAGGCCGAGCAGGTTACCCCGATCTAACCAGCCGGGCTCACACGGCTCGGAGAGCCGTTAAGCGCATAGAGCCCGTCATGCTGACGGCTGCTGCCCGTCCTTCTTGACTTGGTGTTAAGTCAGTCGAGCAAGGCGGGCAGTTGGCCGAGGGCTGAACTGCTGCGGCTGGCGCCATGTGCGGTCAGCCCAACTGAATGTGGCCATCCACAATGTGCATGCTGACATCGCCCTGGGTGACGTGTTCAGCAGTGATCATTTCCCGGAACTGTGCGCTGACCGGGTTGTCGCCGTGCCCCCGGCGGGCGGTAGGTACCCGGACCTGGACCGCCGAGCGGAAGATCCGCGTTGGGTATGGGGCGAGCCGGGGCCCGATGAGCTTAACGCCGGGTGGATACAACACTGCCTGTACGACCTGGCCCGAGGGCGGTCGCGCAGTCATCGTTTAGCCAAACGGCGCTCTTTTCGAGGGCGGGCGTGCGGCTTCTGGCGCTGTGTTGCGGCATCACGATCGCCAACGTCGATTTTCGCCCAGCCACTGGCACCCAAGCCGCATCCGCAGCGCGTCCGGAGAAGGCCGCGCCGTCGGCGCCGCGACGGCGGGCCTCTTATGGTCGGCGTGGGGGTATCCCCCGGGTGAGGAGGGGTGTTCGCCGGCTGCTGCCTGGCCGGCGATTTCCCTAGCGTGGCTGACAGAGCGAAACACGCTAA
>DASXIA010000263.1:0-8464 GCA_036488155.1 Streptosporangiaceae bacterium
CGTGGAAGCCCTCGGCGGAACGCTCGAATGCATCTACTGGTCGACGGATAGCCATGACGGACTGTCGATCGCGGATTATCCCGACACGGTCGCCGCCAGCGGTGGCTCGAGTTTTGCCCGGTGCGCGGATTCGGCGCCGCCTCTTCTGGCGGTACTCGCTGGCGTATGGCGCGCCGACAAACTAGACCGAGCCTGATTCGCCCTACTTTGCGCCATACCCGACGCACTTAGCACCCGAAATGGCCCATAGAAATCCGGTATAACGCTCATAATGGGGCGCCCGAAGGACCGTTTCGGGTGCTAAGTGCTCGAAGGCTGGCTGCCGTGGGGTAATTTGGGCGGAATGCGTCGCGCTCTGGTCATCGGCGGAACCGGTCTCGTCGGCACGGCACTGGCGAGGCGGCTTCTTGCCGCCGGCTGGCGCGTCGACCTCACCGGACGGGATCCCGCGCACATGCCCGCGTCGCTGGCGGCAGGCGGTGCCAGGTTCATCGCAGCCGACCGGTCCGATCCGGGCCTGCTCGCCGCCGTCGGCGATGGCGCCGACCTGATTGCCGACTGCCTCTGCTACACCGCTGCCGACGCGGCCAGCCTCTTGCCGCTCGCCCTGGCGGCGAACTCGACGGTGATGATCTCTAGCAACGCCGTCTACGTCGACGCGGCCGGTCACCACTCGAACTCCGCCATCCCGCCGCACTTTGACGGGCCGGTGCGCGAAGACCGGCCCACCACCGCGCCATCCGCGGGAACCGATTACCAGAGCAGGGAGGGCTACGCGGCCTGCAAGGTCGCTGCCGAGCATGTCCTGCTCGACAGCGGCGCTCCGGTCACGGTGCTGCGGCTGGGAAAGGTTCACGGCCCGTGGGCCGCCAGGCCGCGCGAATGGGTTTTCGTCAAGCGGGTGCTCGACGGCCGGCCAGCGGTGTTCCTGGCGCGACGCGGGGCAGGCGTGGCTCAGACGGTGGCCGCCGACAACGTGGCCGCGCTCGTCGAGACGGTGGCTGAAAAGCCAGGGCGCCGGATACTCAACAGTGCTGACCCTGACGCGCCCAGCGCGCTCGAGATTGCCCGGACGATCGCGGGCCTGCTCGGGCACAGCTGGGAGGAGGTACTGCTCGACGCTCCGGCCGGGTCAGCGGCCACAGCCGACCCGGCCCTCGGGCGTCATCCGTGGGACACGAGGTTCCCGATCGTGCTCGACATGACGGCTGCGCTCGATCTTGGCTACCTTCCGGTGGGCAACTACGCGGCCACTGTCGCAGCCGAAGTCGAATGGCTGACATCGGCAGCCGCCGGCCATGAGGGCGACCGAGCGCTGGCCTGGCTGGGCGATCCCTACTTCGGCTCATTCCTGGACTACGCCCGTGAGGACCGTTACCTAGCCGAGCGGGCCGGCTGACTCAGATTGAGCCCGATCCCATCGGGCTGGCTGCTTCAGGATTGAGCCGCTGTGCACGCGCACCGACGATGACTCGCTGCACCGCGAGGCTGATCGCCAGGTAAAGGACGAGCGTGGCATCGCCGAGACCGCCGATGCCCTTGTGCTGGCCGATCAGGTAGTCGTAGCCGAGATGCGCGGCGAGCGCAACGATCCATAGTGCCGCGGTGAGCAGGTTCCCTTTCGCCCAGATCTGGCCATCTTGTAGCCAGATCCTGACGGTTGCCGCACGCATTGCGCCGAACACTGCCGCTAGCACCAGGCTGCCGGCCAGAGCCGCGATGGCCACCGATCCCGCGTGCGTTTTCTGCAGGTACTGAGCGGTCTCGACCAGGCCCACGATCAGGAGGATCAGCACAACTCGCTGGTTACCCTGCACGGGCCGCGCGCTCAGCTGGCGGTAAATGAGCAAACCGAGAACGGCTACCCCGATCACAAGGTAGAGCAGCGACTGGCTGGACATATATCCCCTGTCAGCTGCTCCCGTCCGAGCCCCGTAGCCGGCGGCAACTATCGGAGCAGCTCCGGGTCCAGGCTAGTGCGGGCGGTGCTCCGGGCACCTGTGCCTCACATCCGGATCTGACCGTTACAGATGTCACCCATCGACGTCAGCCCGGTCACAGAATGATCACAAGCAGCCTGTTAGGTTGTGCCGAGGCAGATCTCGACGGGCCAGATCGGAGGTATTCGATGGGCCTGCCTGTACGGCAGCGCAGGGTGCTTGAGCAGATCGAAAGCACACTTAAGGGATCAGACCCGAAGCTTGCGGCGCTCTACGCCATTTTCGCCAGGCTCAACCGGGACGAAGAGATGCCAAGGATAGAACAATTGCGGCATAGAGCTCTGATGGTTCTGGCCCGGCTGCGCCTGATTCCCGGCACCGTCGGCACGAGGCTGCGCATCCGGCGGCTGTTGCACCTTCAGCCCCGGCAGCGTGCTGCACTGTTCTTCCCGATAGCGGTGGCGATCGCGGTCGTGGCGATCGTCTTCCTCGCGCGCTCTACCTCGGGCAACTCCTGCACGCAAATCCGCGCCGCGTCCGCGGTCCACGACAAGTCCAAGCTCTGCAGGCCGACTTACGGCCTCTCCCCGCTGTACGCGGGCAAGTAGCTCAGCTCAGATCCGGACTGCTTCGAGCTCCGGGCGGCGACAGACTGGCGCAGCGTTCGTGCTCAGTGCCGCCCCGACGTCAGCGCAAGCCGCGAGCAACGCGATCGTGCTGCCGGGGCTTGTGCTGCCACCCAGGCCGGACAGGTCGACGAAGTAATGTGGCCAGGGCAGCGCCGCGGATGTCCAGACGATCCGCCTCGTCTTCAGGTTGTAGCCCCAGGCCTGCCCGAGCCCGTTTTCATCGAGCCCGAGCGCCACGCCGTTGGTCACCGAGTACAAGCTCGCCGCAACCGATATCGGAGCAGAACTAACGAGCTTATTAGTCGAGGCGTTGACGCCGAGCAGGCGGTTGCCGCTTGCCAGGTACGCAACGCTCCCCTGCTCGCTATCGGCGAGTTCAACATCAGCGGAAGTGCGACACCACTTCAGCTGGCCGCTCGTACCGTCGTATGCCCGCACGCCGTTCGCGCCAGAAAACAGCACGACATTTCCCGCCGCAGCACTCAGCGAGCCGGGAGAGGTCTGCGCCTCGGCACTCTGCGAGCCAGCGCCTGTCCCCGCTACCGCTGGGCAGCCGGGTGCGGTCCCCGCTGCCGTGCGCATGACCTGCTCGGTTCCGGTTGCCAGGTCAATCCGGCGCACTGTCGTCGATCCGGATGTGCCAGGCGAGCCGCCGCCGTCAGTGACGTAGATCGTGTCGCCGGTGACGCGCCAGGCCTGTCCAGTGGCTCCGATCGCACGGCTCCACAGGAGGCGCCCAGTTGAGTTGTCATAGGCAGTGATCGCATGCGTACGCACGATAACGGTGCTGTCGTCGTTTGCGGCTACGGCGCCGCCGTAGGTGGCAGCCGGGTAGATCCGGATCTGCCGGCCGGTCGCGGCCGACAGCATCACCTCGGACCTCCCGGTGCCCGACAGGTCGCTCCGCGACCGACCGCTCCCCGACCGGCCACCCCCCGACCGACCGCTGCCCGACTTCCCGCTCCCCGACCGTCCGCTCCCCGACCGGCCACTCCCGTATGACTGGCCCTTCGAAGCGGTCAGTAGCTGAGGAGCCACGCCGACCGCGATTACCTGCCGGAACGCACGCACGCCCACGACCGCCGACCCGGCCGGAACGCCGGTCAGCGCTACTCGCCACAACCGCTTCCCGGTGCTTTCGTCGAACGCGCTCACCTCCGTGCCCTCACCAACGACCGCGAGGCCGCCGCCAATCGCCGCGTAGGCCCCGACCTTCGAGGGAACTGTGCCCGAGACGCCGGGCTGAGCGAGCCAGACCCCGGGCAGGCCGGCAGTCCAGAGGATCGACCCCGCCATCGTGCACCGGATGCCAGCGCAGTGCTGCGGTTGCCCGCTGCTAGCCCGGCCAGGAATGACAGCGGCACCCACCAGGACAATGGCCACGAACGCTCGCTTCGCCCAGGTGGCCGGCCCCCGCGTGACCCTCACGACTCCGCTCGGTCCTCCCTCTCCCCAAACCCGCCCAAACGCCAGTACCGGCACCACGGTAACCGCATACCGGCGGCAGTGTGGCCCCGCCGTGCCCCCGCCCGCTGGCCGTTTCAGTAGCGTTGACCTGGCTACGCCCGCTCCCCGAACTGGAGGAATCGATGACTGAACGCGCTCCGCTTCCGCAGGACGTCCTGCCGAAAGTCCCCTCGTTCACCGTAGAAAGCGACGACGTCGCTGACGGCCAGCAGATGAGCGATACCCAGGTATACAACGCTTTCGGCATGAGCGGCCAGAACATTTCCCCGTCACTGCACTGGCATGGCTTTCCTGCAGAGACCAAGGGATTCGCCGTGACGTGCTACGACCCGGACGCTCCTACCGGCTCGGGCTTCTGGCACTGGCTCGTGCTTGACATCCCGCCCTCAGTGACCGAATTGCCCGCCGGCGCGGGCAGCGGTTCCGGTGACGGCCTGCCTGGCGGAGCCTTTTCGGTCCGCAACGATTACGGCACCAAGGACTTCGGAGGTGCCGCGCCGCCGCCTGGAGAGCCGCACCGCTACGTGTTCACGGTGCACGCGCTCAACACCGACCACCTGGGCGTTGACTCCGACGTCTCACCTGCGGTGGCGGGCTTCAACCTGACGTTCGCGACGATCGCCAAGGCCGCCATCGTGCCGGTCTACGGCCACGCAGGCTAGCTGGCCGCGTCCCGCCGTAAAGTGCATCAGGCCGGGAACGGGCTCGAAACGATCTCAGCCGCCGGCACTCCAGCGGCTGGCGGGCAACAGCCCGTTCCCGCTCTGGTGCTACCGCCAGGCGCTCGCACGAGCCAGGCCGGCGAGAATGGGGTAATGCCCCCAAGTAATGCGATAACCCGGTCGGTGTTCGACTCGGCCGCCGGTGAGTATGACGCGGCCAGGCCCGCCTACCCGGACGGGCTGTTCGCCGAACTCTCCAGCCGGGCCGGCCCGCTGACCGGACTGCTCACCCTGGACTGCGGGGCCGGCACGGGCATCGCTAGCCGGCAGCTCGCCGCACGAGGGGCGAAGGTTGTCTCGCTGGACATCGGCGAGCGGATGCTGGCGAAGGCGAAGGCACGCAACCCCCAGGCCGCCTGCGTGCTGGCGGACGGCAACCGGATGCCGGCCCGGCCCGGAGTCGCTGACCTGGTGACGTTCGCCCAGTCGTGGCACTGGTTCGACGCGCGGCTAGCCCCCGCCGAGGTGGCGAGGGTGCTGAAACCCGGCGGGCACTGGGCAGCCTGGTGGAACCGGGTCCACGCCGAGGACGAGCCCTGGTTCGCCGAGTACGAGGAACTGGTCACGACGTCCTGCCCCGGCTACCGCTCGCAGCAGCTCAGAGACGAGCACCTCGCCCCGGACTGGACGAACGGCATGGCGGCGCACGGCCGGATGGACCCGGCCGGCACTGCGGTTGTGCCGTGGACGCGGCGGGTGTCGGCTGACGACTGGATCACCGGCGAACGCAGTAAGTCTTACTTCATCGAGCTTGAGCCGGACGTACGGGAAGCAGTCCTGGGCCAGGCAGGGAAGATCATCGCCGGCCGGTTCCCGGACGGCCAGATGACAGTCAGCTACACCACGACGCTCGTGCTGGCCCGCAAGGCCGGATAAAGGTTCTCCCGCAGGGACCTAGAAGTTCTCCCGCAGGAACTCAGTCAGAGCCGCGTGGGCGGCCAGCAGCCTCTCCCGGTCCGCCGGCCCGATCCCGTCCAGTTCGGCTAGCTCGGACCCGATGTCGGCGAGCATCTCGGCCATCGCGGCGAGCAGGCGCTCCGGGTCCTTGATCGCCATCAGGTCCCGGTCCTGGCGGATGATGACCTGATCGCGCACCAGTATGTCGGCTATCTCTGCCGGGCACCCGAGCCCGGCCTGGAGCAGGTCACTCCAGCGCCGCCCGATCGACCTGATGCCGCCGAAGGAGCGGTAGCCCAGGAAGATCGCCTCCCAGGCGCCGTAGATGAACCGGTCCCAGCCGATCTCGTCGATGTCGGCGAGGTCGTTGTCGTACACCGGGGCAGCTTAAGTCAGGCTCGGCGTCCTGAGAAGCGGGAGCGGGCGCGATGATGGCTCCGCCCTTACTGAACCATCAGGGGCCTTACAGCAGTTCGGGCCGCTGCCAATCCTCCCCGAGCACGTGCTCAGCGAGGAATGCAAGCACTGTGGAGTACCAGACCTGGACGTCGCCGGGCTTCAGCACCCAGTGGTTTTCGTCCGGGAAGTACAGGAACCGGGCCTGGACGGACCGGAACAGCAGGTCCCACCACAGCCGGAGAGCCTCGCCGACCGGCACCCGGTAGTCCTTGTCACCGTGGATGATCAGCATCGGCGTGACGATCTTGTCGGCGTGCAGGTGCGGGGAGCTGGCCAGATAGCGCTCCGGCTGGCTGCGCGGGTCGCCGAACTGCCTGCGCCAGTACGGCGGCCCGTCAGTCGTGCCGAACATCTGGTCGAGCGCCCACAGCCCGGCGTGGCTCACGATCGCCTTGAACCGGTCGGTGTGCCCGGCCATCCAGTTGGCCATGTAGCCGCCGTACGAGCCACCCATCATCGCCGTCCGCGCAGCGTCGATGTCCGGTCGCTCCAGGACAGCGTCGGTGATGGCCATGACGTCGGTGTAGGGGTTGCCGCCCCAGTCGTCCCAGCCGCGGGCAATCATCCGGTGGCCGTAGCCGGTCGACAGCGCCGGGTCCGGCAGCAGCACGGCGTAGCCGCGCGCGGCCATCAGCCACGGGTTCCATCGCCAGGACCAGGAGTTCCAGCTCGATATCGGGCCGCCGTGCACCCACAGCAGCAATGGCGCCGGACGATCGGCACTGGCACCTTCCGGCAGCACCAGCCAGCCGCGGACCCGGGTCCCGTCCGCCACGGTCGTCGCTACCTCGGTCACGCTTCCCGGCAGGGCGACCTCACCGCCGGGACTTGGCAGCGGCTCGGCGGTGCTCGGCTCAGCACCGGCCGCCTCGCCTCGCAGAGGTATGCGTACTGGCGCGGGCGGCGATTCGATCGAGGACCGAAGCGCGTACAGGCAGCTGGAGTCCGGGGCAGGGCAGAGGTTGTCGTACGCAGCGTCGTCACCGGTCACTTTGACCGGCTCGCCACCATCCAGGCCGACCCGGAATACCGGGCGGCGGCCGTTGTCGTCCGCGGTGAAGTAGATCCCGCGGGCGTCGGGCGCCCAGGCCGCCTCGAGCGGCCGGCGGTCGAAACCCGCGAGCAAGTCACGCATGCTGACCGGGCTCCGGGCGGCCTGCCCGGCCGCGTCGAGCGCGATCACCACCAGGGTCTCGTCGCCCGGCTGGTCGTAGCTGTCGTGCTCCGCGCGGATGGCCAGCACCAGCTCGCCGTCGGGAGAGATCCGCGGGCTGGTGAAGTCAAAGCCGGGCTCGCCCAGAAGGGTCCGCCGCTGCCGGGTGCCGGCATCGATGACCACGACCTCGTCCCGGAACTGGCCGCCTTCCTCCGTAATTCGCCACCCGGTCACGACGGCTGAGCCGTCCGGCGCAAGCTCGAATTCCTGCTCGTCCAGGGCCCGGCCGGGATCGGGCGTAATGTCGCGTGGCTCGCGCGCTGCCCTGGCACTGTCGTCGCTGTTGTCACTGGCGTCGCTGCCGACGCTGTCCTGGTCGCTCAGTTGCACGTCGGCCGGAAGGAGCAGCCGTATCGACTCCGGCCCCAGATCGTGATCCCAGTACCGCAGCGTCCCGCCGGGCTCGTGCAGGATCGCGTTCACCCCAGCGTCAGCCCGCGCTTTCCTGCGAGCGGCGTCTTGCTCGGTGCCGTTGGCGCCAGGGAAGACCGCTGCGGCGTAGACGAAGGCCCGCTCCCCCGTCGCGGTGGCCAGCCCGGTGACTCCGCCGCCAGCAGCTGCGACGCGGTACGCCTCGCCACCGACAGAGGGCAACAGCCACACGGCCGGCTTGTCCTTAGTCGCCTCCGCGTCTTTCTTGCCAGCCTCGGGGTCAGGGCGCCTTGACGCGAACAGCAGCGAACCGTCGGACAGGAACTCCGGGCTTGCCTCGGCCTGCACGCTGCGGGTGAGCCGCACCGGCTCATCGTTACCTGCCGTGTCGATCCGCCAGATACTCGACAGGAACTTCGGCGGCTCGCCGCCCACGGCCTGCACGACCGCAGCGAGCCACGACCCATCTGGCGCCAGCCGCAGCGCCGTCACTCTCGGAATGGCAACGTACTCACGCAAGTCACCCAGCAGCATTGATTTCGCGCCCTTTCCCCTGATGCATGGTTACGAGCAGTCCTGAGTAGGCCCTCACGACGTCTTATCCGACGCCCGGTGGCGCAGGCAAGTCGTGGCAGCGCGCGAGCCTTCGGAGCATCCTGACGGTAGATACGACCCGAGGCGGGGCGGCTTGCCTGAGCTCGCCCACGACAACGGCAATCGGTCCCTCATGTGACGTGAGGCAGGCTTTGTTCAGGCTGCCGG
>DASXIA010000030.1:0-3364 GCA_036488155.1 Streptosporangiaceae bacterium
AGTTCCGGCTGGGCCCGAAAGCTTCGGACAGGCGAGCCTGCGGCCTTCAGATCAGGTGGGCAGACGTCCAGACTTTGACCGCTGAGCCCGACGTCGTCACGGCATACGCACAAATGGCGGTCGCGAATCCGGCATTCGCCCGCTTCACCAGGGTTCACGTGGATCAAGACGGCAACGCCAACTACCAGGACCTGCATTTGGCCTGGGTTGGAGGCGCGCGGGTCATCAAGCTCACGCCTCGGTGACCCGCGGCTTCCCCCGTAAGCGAGCCGAGGATCTCGCGGCCGAAGTCGAGATCTCGCGGCCCGTTCAGATGGCCCGCTCGGCAGGGCCGGACTCCGATCAGACATAGCTCTGCCATCCAGGTGCCCGTGACACCTCATAGGGCCACAGGCAGTCCCCTGTCAATCCGCAGGTTCCGGTCAAGCCGTCGGCTCACCCGCCAGACCGCGGGGCACATCCATCTGCGCTCGCTGCCGCTAGCAAACAGCGGGGCCGTCGCGCCCGCCCGCCAGGGCGGACCTTCAGCCGAGCGCGAAAAACCCGAATCTCTGCGCACTTCTTCCCTGACGACACGGCCAGTCAGCTCGCTTTCACGCCGAAAGCAGTGCGTCGCCCGGTCGCATACTCATGCGCTGCTTGGCGTATCCCAACGAGTCTGTTGGCCGCGACGAGGGCGTGCCGGCGAAATGGTGGTACAGACGCGCGACTAGCCGGCGGACCTACGAACCACAGGTGATCGGCGGGGTATTCAGCGTCGCCGGACTCGTCGGGCTTCTGCGGGGCAGAGATTGGTCGCACGCCGTCAGTCAGGACGGCATGCCTTCGTCGATCCACCGCGCGAAAGCGTTGGTCTGCGCGGCCGGCCATGCGCCGTCGCATGGCATCGTGCCGGCTCGGAGCCGGGCGAGAATGGCTTTGGCGTTGGAGCTGACGTCCGCGTAGGACCACAGGTCGAACGCGAAGAGCATGGAGCGCTGGTCACGTTCGCGGAACATCGTCTTGATGTGCCGTGCGAAGCTCGGCGTCTCGCCGTCGCCTGGCAGGACGACGGGCGCATCGGCGACGGATGCTGGACCGAGTGCGGACACGCGGCTGCCTGGCGGGCCGGCGGCGGTCTGCCAGCTCCACGTCGGCATCGGCATGTGCTGCGGCGGATGGGAGTCGGTCTGGGAGTTCTCGACGGCGAGCCGTGAGCCCCATTCGATGTATGAGCCGAATGCCGAGCGGAACTCGGGGTCGTTGGGCAAGCCGGCTTCGCCGGCGGCCGCGGTCAGCAACTCGACCCACCGTGCGCGGTGCGCCTCGTCAATGTGCTTGCCGAGGTGCTGGGCGAGCATCCGCGGGTATCCGCCGTAGGTGCTGCTGTACCGCTTCGGGCCTCCGAACACTTCTCCCAGCCAGGCCGCGACACGCTGCGGGTGCTCGGGTGACATGTTCGCAAACAGCGGCGCCAGCAGGTCGTCGGCCGGCACGAACTTCTCGTAGAACAGGCGCGTCATCCGCAGCAGGGCGGGAAACCCGCCGATCCACTCGAAGATCGTCGGATTCTCCGGTGGCGGCGGGTTGCGGAAATCGACGTACCAGTGCATCCCAGAACAGAAGGGCTTGTTCTGTGACTTTCCGCACCTGCACAGCGCGCAGTGCTCATCCGATGCCCCCCGCGGCCGCTGGACCGGCTGAAAAGCGTCGTCCATGACGTCGACCCCGCCGGTCAGCCGGTAAGGGCCGTCGGCCGTGACCGTGATGGTGGCAGGCCGGCTGCGGTTCCAGTCGACTTGCTGGCGAGCTTCGACCTCGTCGATCCCGTAGGACAAGGCTCCGGATGGGCAGTCGCGGACGGCCCGCACTATCTCGTCCATCCGGCCACCGCTGGGAGTGACGAAGGGCTCGGAGTCGGCGTGGAAGACGCCGGCCAGCCGGCCAGTGCACAGACCTGAATGCTGGCACAGCCCTCGGTTGTCGAACACCGTGATCTGCTGGCCAGCGTAGGTGTCGCGCCGGTCCGGAACCCTGTCTGGACTCTTCGCGTCGTCGAAGCCCGTACGGATGCACGCTGCGTCGCAGGTGGGCTTCGTCGCCGACTGGCCGCACCGGCACAACGCGGTCTTCCCGTCGTGATCGACGCCAACGCCGAGGTGGTCGGTGATAGCCACCGGGCCGAGCACCAGATAGGGCCCGTTGCGGATCACCACGACGGTCGCCGTCGGTGGCGCTTGCGTCGGTTCGCTGCTGAGCAGGGCGATGATGCTGCCAGGCCAGCCCGCGGTTTGCCCGGCGGCTGCGATGTCGCCGAGTGCGGTCATGAGGTCGGCTCCTTCCGGTATTCATGACGGTTGCTTTGTGACCGGCAGCTGATCGAGCTGTCGCCGGACCTGGCTGGCGCTGTCGTCACCCGGGTAGCTTATTGCCGTGGCCCGGAGTCGAAGAGCCGGCGATCGCGGCGGTCGCCGCGCGTTCAGCGATCCTCCGGTCTTCCGCGCCGGTCATAGCGCCGGCGACGCCGATGCCCGCGATGACGACGCCGTCGACGACAACTGGCAGACCGCCGGCGATCAGGGCATGCCCGGGCCGGGTAGCGAAGCTCGCCACCGCGGCCGGGTCGTCCTTGATTGCCTGGAAGAAGTCGTCGGGCGGCATGCCGATCGCCACTGCCGCGTGCGCCTTGCTGGTCGCAGTCTCGATCGAGATCAGCGGCGCGCCGTCCATACGCGACAGCGACTTGATGGCCCCGCCCCCATCCAGCACAGCGACCGTCACCGGGACACCCATCGCCAGCGCTTCCTCCTGCGCGGCGCACAGCGCGGCAGCTGCCCCGGCTGAGGTCAGCGCAGTTGTGCGTGCCAGGCGCGGACTGGTCATCGGTCCTCCTTCTTTCGCGAAGCGCAATCAGCTATCCCAGCCTGGGTTGTCTTCGCCAGCGGTGTCCAAGACACATTTCGCCAGCTACTCATAAGATTTGCTTATATGGAGCCGAACGTCCGGCTGCTGCGGTACTTCCTCGCGGTCGCCGATGCAGGGACCTTCACGGCGGCAGCCGAGGTCCTGCATGTCTCCCAGCCGGCGCTAAGCCAGCAGATCAAGAAGCTTGAAGGCGAACTCGGGTTCGCCCTGTTTCAGCGCGGAACCCGGCACGTGACATTGACGCGGCGCGGAAAGGACCTGATCACCAGCGCCCGCCACGTGGTGGAGGCTGCCGAAACCTACCGGGGCCAGGCCCGCAGCCTCGCCGGCGGCACTCAGGAGCTGACAATCGGCTACCGGGCGGCACACGAAAGCATCAGAGCGGTCGTCGATGCGTTCCGCGCCGAACGCCCCGATGTCACCGTCGCGCTCCGGCACTACCCGATTGCGGCCACCCACG
>DASXIA010000284.1:0-9739 GCA_036488155.1 Streptosporangiaceae bacterium
GGCGAGCTGCTCGACGCGCTCGACCACGCGGTGCGCACGGCGGGTAGCACGCTGCGGCATATGGCGGCCAGTGATGCCTCGCTCGCGGATATGGGCACGACCCTGACCGCGCTCGTGGTCTCCGGGTCTCAGCTCGGTCTCGTGCACATCGGGGACTCGCGCGCCTACCTGCTGCGTGACGGTGGGTTCTACCAGATCACCCACGACCACACGATGGTGCAATCGCTGCTCGACGATGGCAAGATCACACCGGCCGAGGTCGCCTCGCACCCGCAGCGCAGCCTGATCTTGCGAGCGCTCGTGGCTAACAAGGCTTACGACGCCGACCTGCAGCTGCGCGAGGTCCAGGCCGGCGACCGGTAGCTGCTGTGCTCCGACGGGCTGCATGAGGTCGCCGACGCCGACGCCATCGCTGCCGTGCTGCGCACGGTAGCCGACCCCGACCAGGCGGCTAAAGACCTCATCGCGCTCGCTATCGCCGGTGGCGGCCCGGACAACGTCACGTGCATCGTCGCTGACGTGCGGCACGCAGGCCTTGGGTGAATACCAGCGCTCCAGGTAGGCGAGTTCAATCGGCGCGACGGCTCACCCAGACCAGGTAAGTCGGTTGTCGCCAGGTGGCCACTTTGTGCGTGTCTACTACAGCGGGCCAATGCGGTTGACGGGCTGGCAAGTGAAGGACGGGCATGCGAGATCCGGAATCATTCGACGACTTCTATGCGGGCAGCGTCGGACGCGTGATCAGCCAGTTGTACGCCATGACCGGTGATCGGGCTGAAGCGGAAGATGTCGTCCAGGAGGCTTACACCAGGGCCTGGGAGCGGTGGGCCAAGATCGCCAGTTACGCCGATCCCGAAAGTTGGGTCCGGACCGTGGCCTGGCGGATCAGCGTGAGCTCCTGGCGGAAGGCCAGGAGCCGGCTGGCAGCGCATCGCAGGGACAGCCGGCCGGACCCGGTGCCGGAGGTAAGCCCGGATTATGTCGCCTTGATCAGCGCCCTGCGCGTGATCAATTCCGACCAGAGGCGCGCGGTTGTGCTCTACCACCTTGTCGGTCTGTCAGTACAGGAGATTGCGCGAGAGACAGGCGCAAGCCCCGCTGCGGTTAAAGCACGTCTGGTGCGGGGCCGGCAGGCGCTCGCTGCTCAGCTCCAGGAGGAGGCGTCGCTCCATGTCTGATTACATCGCGGCGATCTTGCAGGAAGGGTCGGAGGCCGTCGCTCTAGCAGCCAAGCCGTCAGGACCTCAGGTAATCAGGGCGCGGGGCGACCGGCGTCGGCGGCGTCGCGAGGCAGGGCTGGCAATCGCTGCTCTGGCGGTCGTGGCCTTTGGTGCTGGTGCGTACCCGCTGGCGCGCCACCTCAGCACAGCTCCGGCTGCGTCAGGAGGAGCGGGAGGCATCGTGCCGAGGGTTGCCGGCGAGACCTTGGTGAGCGCCGAGCAAACCGTCGTGCGGGCCGGCCTGTCTGTCGGCCACGTTAGTCGGCAGCATTCCGATGCCGTCCCCTTGGGCCTGGTCGTAGGCACCTCGCCGCGCGCCGGCGCCGCTGAGCCCAAAGGCGTCAGGATCAACATCGTGGTCTCAGCAGGGGGTGGCACGATCGTTGTCCCGGACGTGCTCGGGATGACCGACAGCGCAGCAAAACAGCTTCTGCTGTCGCTTCAGATGCGGGTGGAGGTCCGCACGGCCGCTTCTCCAGCGGCGGCTCCGGGCACGATAACCGCCGAGTCACCAGCGGCTGGGGTGAAGGTGCCCCGTGGCTCGATCATCGTGCTCTCCGTCGACCCCGCGAAGCACGGATCCTAGCTCGCCAGAACCTACACAGGCTCCCGGCGGGCCAGGCCCGTTGCGTGTGTCCAGTCCGTAACGACGCAAAATCCGCCCTAGTGCTCGAACGCGGTTGTCATCAGGCGGGCGCTGACAAACTGACCGGACTGGCCGGTGCCACTGTCGTTGATGTAGAAACCCAGCAGTGCGCCGTCGTAACGGTCGCGGGCAATGCCGGTAATGGTGACGGCATGGTTGGCCTGACCGTGACCGAGCCCGCGCGGGTCGCTCCACAGCACGCCGGCGTTGACCATCGCGATGACGCCGTGACCGAGCTGCACCGCGAGCGCAAGCCGCTCGACCGGCTGAGCCTCCTCGGCGTGGGCCGGAACGCCGTAATCGGTCAGGATTGCTGCTTGCTCGGCCGGCAGCGTCCAGCCAGACTGATCCGGCAGCCCCGGCACCACGTGCAGCTCGTGGCGGCGCATAGCGTGCCGGAAAGCATCGGCCTCGGTCAGTCGCACGCCGAACTGATTCAGCACGTCGGCGCAGCTGACGACGCCACAGTCGCCACAGTCATGCTCCGGATTGTCGCCTTGAAGGTGGTTGAACGCGGCGCAGCCGCGCACGTCGCCAATGGTCAGGCACGGCCGGCCGTCGGGCAGCCGACCTGGCTGCACCGGGCCGCCGATAGCTGCCTTACGCAGCCAGCCCGTTGTCTCATCGTCCGGGCTGTCCGCGGCCAGGATGTCGGTGCCGTCGTGCTCCACTGAACCCCGCGCGAGTCTCGGTCCGGTCCCGTCTAGGCCCGTCAGCCACCGGTCGCTGGCTGCTATCTGACCAGATGTACCTTGAATCAGCAATATCAGTAAAGACCGAGATACTCCACTGAGCGCTGCCGGCTGCTAAGCGCGAGGCGCTGGCCGTACGGGCCGTCCTGCGGTGGGCCGGTTGCCCGGTTACGCTGGGAAGCCTCAGACCAGCGCGCGACTAGCGCCGCGGGGACGGCCGACATGTCATCCTGAAGGTGCCGTACACTATGCGGGGTTCACCTGCGCTCGTAGCTCAACGGATAGAGCATCTGACTACGGATCAGAAGGTTGGGGGTTCGAGTCCCTCCGAGCGCGCCAGCTCAACCACCATCTGCGGCGGCCTCGTCCTCCGTACTGCTGCCAAGCCTGCTGCCATCGCCGCCCAGAATGCTGTCGATGGCATCCGCGGCGTCGTGGCGAAGATCGGCTAGGACGTGGGTGTAGGTGTTCATCGTCACGCCGATCTCAGAGTGGCCGAGCACGTCCATCGTCCGTGTAGGCACCCCCGCCGCCAGCATGAAGGTGGCACAGCCATGCCTGAGATCGTGCAGCCGGAGCCACTCAAGCCCGGCACGCACGCGCAGCTCGTCCCAGCGGCGATTAACGTTCCGCGGCTCTAGGGGAGTTCCGAGCCCCGATGTGAACACCAAGCCGGCCAAAGCGTTGCGGAGAAGCTTGTGCACATGCCGCTGGGTAGCGGCGCTAGGCGGGCGTCCGCGGCTTGTCGTCGTCGTCCGCGTCTCGCTGATCAGCTGCTGCACATGGGCTGGAGTCAGCCGATCCAGCCTGACGCGGGAAGCCAGGACGCGGCGGCCGGCGTAGCCGAGGTAGGCGGGCTGGTGGGCGCGGCCGCGGCAGTGGCCGGGCTTGAGTCCGGGGCGGGGATTCTTCGGGGTGATGCCGTAGCGGAGCCAGTTCGCGCACGCCGGTGAGCACCGTTCGTACTTAAGGGCCTGGACGAGCCGGTCCACGTGCGCGCGTTCCTGCATGCTCGTGACGGCTCGACCGGGGCCGGGAAGGCGTCGCTGCTGTGGGGCATCAGTCGCGTTTCCGCTGCCTCCGGTCGAGTCGATGCCTACCGAGGCCTTCAGCGACCTGGCCGATCCGGACAGCACCTTCACTTCGGTTGGCGGAGAACTGCTCGTGGTCGAACTGAACGGCAGCATTGCCGCGATGGGCGGCTTCCGGCCTATGGCGCAGATGCCGGAACGCGCTGAGATCCTGCGTGTCCGCGTCCACCCGGCCAAGCGGCGACTCGGGTTGGGCGCGGCCATTATGACGCGTCTGGAATCCGACGCCGCTCGGCGCGGGTTCCGGCAGGCATGGCTCGACACCGCGACCAACTAGCCAGAAGCAATGGCGTTCTATCTCAGCCTCGGCTACCGCGAGCAGGGCAGAGAAACCCGGGCGAGGTGGGACTGGACGCTCGTCTACTACCTGAAGGACCTTCATCCGGGCGGCCTTTCGGCGCGCGCTGACGCCCAATGAACCATCCGCTGCCGAATTGAGCCGTATTTACATCAAGGCGGTGCCGCTGCGCGGCACCGCGTCCGGCGCTCCCCGCGCCGGGCTCTGGCCTTGGGGAGGCCCCGCCCGGCACGCCCGCGCCGTACCAGCCTGAGCGAAGTCTCCGACCTTGACCCGTCACGTCCGATATGCGGGGGCGCAGCAGTCTGGCTCGCTCTCGATTGTCCCGCTCCCAGCCGCCGCGTCCAGAGCGCCTACGGCGTCGCTGCGCGATCGGCGTTCCGCCGACACTGGACCCGGCGCCTGCTCGCAAGGGATTCGGCGCCTGCGAGGAGGACGGGGAAGATCGATCACACTGCAGATGGCGCGGTTAGTACTCCAGCTGTAGATCGTGATCTTGTTGCTGAGGCGTCGCGGACCGTCGGTCGTGCGGACGAGATCGACCTTCGTCAGCGTGGGCGCCCGTTCCTTCTCCGTCTGCCTGAGTCCGCCGACGGAGGGAATCCTTAATCTCGCTGAGCTTGGCGGCGGACACTGCGCCCGCCCGCTCGATCAGGTCGTTCCGGCTCAGGGTGGTCAGCCAGGTGCACGGGGTAAAGCCCGGCCACGGGAACGCGAACCGCAGCACGCCTTCAAAAGGCAGCCCTTCCGGGACGCCGACTGCCACCTCGATTCCCAGGCCGGAGAAGTCGGTATCCGCCGGAGCGACGACCTGCATCGCCCGGAACCCGGATGGCTCGTCTTCCAACAGCAGCACGACAGGCCGTCGCTCGTCGAACTCGACCCACCAGACCTCGCCTCGTCGCATGTGTCCTCCTGGGCGTGAGATGGCGGGCGGATGCTGCGCCGGCCGCGCGGGTGCGTCGCGGGGTCTCGCGGACACTCCCCGCTGCATCAGTGGCCAGGTCAGGCGCTGCGCCGCAGGTCGATACGGCACTTTGCAAGCAGGTGATCTTGGGGCAAGATCCTCACGTGGCACAGTTCGTAAACGTAACAGGCGATCGGCTCAGCGGCCCGCATCGGTGCCCGTGCTGTGGCTTCCTGACGTTGACCGAGCGCAGCGCATACGAGATCTGTCAGGTTTGCTATTGGGAAGACGACGGCCAGGACGACCATGACAAGGACGAGGTCCGGGGCGGCCCGAACGGCAGGCTGAGCCTAGCTCAGGCTCGTGACAACTACCTCGCTCTCGGCGCCTGCGACGAGAGATGCGTGCAATTCGTTAGGCCGCCCCGAGATAGCGAGCATCCCAGCGAAACGTGAGCGAAGACCATGCCCGTTGCGTGCCCGATCGGACGGCGACACGCGGCTCCAGGCGGTGACTCACGAGCACGGCAAGAACGCGATGACCTGGGCCAGCGCTGGTCATCGGAATGGCAGTCTTAGCCTTCCAAGCTGGTCATGGCCCCTGTAGATTTGCGCTCATGCGGCGATCTCCCCAGGAAAAGAAGGCGCTGAGCTACGCCAGGGATCGCCGGAGCATCTATGGGGAAAATGACAAGGCTTCCCGCAAGGCGATTCCTCTGCGTAAGCGGCTAGTCAATAAGGCGAATCGGCACGCCACGCAGCAGCAGCTGCATGAAGCTGAGGGCCTAGTCGACCTCGACCGAGCGGACCTGGCCGACGTATCGCGCGCGCGGCCGAAGGTGTGGCGCAAGATACCGGATATCCCGCTGGGCGAGTACCTGGACCGTAGGGTCGCCAGTCGCCGCTGACGCCCGTCGGTGAGCCAGCGGGATATACGCGGGCCAGAGGACTGCTATCGCCAAGCGCTAAATCCGGGATGCAGGTCATCGCTGCGCGTCCTGACGGCAGCCCCTGCTGCCATTGCTGTTGCCAACTTGGCAGCCTTACAGCGATCGCGGCCGACGGCGGTGGAATCCGGGCCCAGCTCACGAGCAACCATGGATGACGCTGGACGACCAGCCCAGTTCTACGGATCAGAAGGTTGGGGGTTCGAGTCCCTCCGAGCGCGCCAGCCAGCCCTGCCCGGGCAGACGCTGATGACTTGGCGGCCCGGCGCAGCCGGGTCGAGGGAGGATCCGCGCGGCCGAGCCCGCGTAGTGCGCCCGGCGGATAAAATGCAGCGGTGACCAGCAGACCCGGCGAGGCGCAGCACCTGCGCGATCTCGCGCGGCTGCGTCGTGTCCGCGACCGGATCGACCGGGAGTACGCGCAGCCGCTGGATGTCGAGGCGCTGGCCCGCGGCGCGCACATGTCGGCCGGGCACCTCAGCCGCGAGTTCCGGCTCGCTTACGGTGAGTCGCCGTACGGGTACCTCATGACACGGCGCATCGAACGGGCGATGGCGCTGTTGCGTCGGGGTGACCTCAGCGTCACCGATGTTTGTTTCGCGGTCGGCTGCTCGTCGCTGGGCACCTTCAGCAGCCGCTTCACCGAACTCGTCGGGATGCCGCCCAGCACCTACCGGCGCCTTGCGGCGCGTGCTACGGCGGGGATGCCCTCGTGCGTGGCCAAACAGGTGACCAGACCGATCAGGAATCGAGAAGCCTCTGCTGGTTCGCTGCCGCCATACTCCTGACGAGGCACAAATCGACAGCCCGGGCGCTCGGGCAGTCGGCTTCCGGGCTTGCCCTTCGTCGTTAAGCCCGACAATCCCGCCGGGTCGATGTGACCCACGACATCAGGAGTAACCATGACCGGCTCGTCCACTGAGGGAATCAAGACCGTCCTGCATCCCGTGTCCGACCTGGAGAAGGCCAAAGCGGTGTACTCCGCGCTGCTGGGGACGCCCCCGCAGCACGACGCGCCCTACTACGTCGGCTTCGATGTCGCCGGCCAGCACATCGGCCTGGTGCCGGGAGGCGCAGCGCAGGGAATGACCTCGCCGGTGGCCTACTGGCACGTGCCGGACATCGAGGCGAAGCTGGCCGAGGTGACCGCAGCAGGTGCCACCGTAAAGGAGGCACCGCGCGATGTCGGCAACGGCCGCCTGGTGGCTACTGTCACCGACCCCGACGGCAACGTCCTCGGGCTGCTCCAGGACCAGTGAGTTCACGCCGCGCAGGCTGCCCCGCCTAAGGAGACACGATGAGCATGGCCACGACCACGGACACGCAGTCGCATGCGCGGCAGGCTGGCGACAGTCACGATCTGATCCGCGTGCACGGCGCGCGCGAGAACAACCTCAAGGACGTCAGCGTCGAGATCCCGAAGCGCCGGCTGACCGTGTTCACCGGCGTCTCGGGCTCAGGCAAGAGTTCTCTGGTGTTCGACACGATCGCCGCGGAGTCGCAGCGGCTGATCAACGAGACCTACAGCGCCTTCGTGCAGGGCTTCATGCCGACGCTTGCGCGGCCGGACGTCGACGTGCTCGAAGGGTTGACGACCGCGATCATTGTCGATCAGCAGCGGATGGGCTCCGACCCCCGCTCCACGGTCGGCACCGCCACCGACGCCAACGCCATGCTGCGTATCCTCTTCAGCCGGCTCGGGCGGCCGCACATTGGCTCGCCCAAGGCGTTCTCCTTCAACGTCGCTTCAATTAGCGGAGCAGGTGCGGTCACGCTCGAGCGCGGCGGGAAGACCGTGAAGGAGCGACGCGCCTTTAGCATCACCGGCGGCATGTGCCCGCGTTGCGAAGGCCGGGGAACGGTCACTGATATCGACCTGACCCAGCTCTTCGACGACTCCAAGTCACTCAGCGAGGGCGCGATCACCGTCCCCGGTTACAAGGGTGGCGGCTGGAACTCCCGGCTTTACATCGAATCGGGCTTCGTCGACCCGGACAAGCCGGTCCGCGAGTACACCAAGAGGGAACTAGACGACTTCCTCCACCACGAGCCGGTGAGAATGAAAATCGCGGGCATCAACATGACCTACGAGGGGCTGGTCCCGCGGATCCAGAAGTCCATGCTGTCTAAGGACAAAGAGGCGATGCAGCCGCACATCCGCGAGTTCGTCGAGCGGGCGGTCACCTTCACCGTGTGCCCGGACTGCGGCGGCTCCCGGCTTACCGAGGCAGCCCGGTCGTCGAAAATCGAGGGCCTCAGCATCGCCGACGCGTGCGCCATGCAGATCAGCGACCTAGCCGAATGGATTCGTGGCCTCGACGAGCCGTCCGTGACACCGTTGCTGGCGACTCTGGGGCAGACGCTCGACTCGTTCGCGCTGATCGGGCTGGGCTACCTCTCGCTCGACCGGCCGACGGGCACGCTGTCGGGCGGCGAGGCGCAACGCGTCAAGATGATCCGCCAGCTCGGCTCTTCGCTCACCGATGTCACCTACGTCTTCGATGAACCGACCATCGGGCTGCACCCGCACGACGTTCAGCGGATGAATGACCTGCTGCTACGGCTTCGCGATAAGGGCAACACGGTGCTCGTCGTGGAGCACAAGCCCGAGGTCATCGCGATCGCTGACCACGTCGTCGACCTTGGCCCGCTGGCCGGCATAGAGGGCGGCGAGGTGGTGTTCGAGGGCACCGTAGGGGGTCTGCGGGCTAGCGACACCCTCACCGGCCGCCATCTCGACGACCGTGCCGCCCTCAAGGAGACCGTCAGGGCGCCCGCCGGCGCGCTGGAGATCCGCGGTGCGACAGAGCACAACCTGTGCGATGTCGATGTCGACGTTCCGCTCGGGGTACTTGTCGTCATCACAGGCGTGGCCGGCTCCGGCAAGAGCTCGCTCGTGCAGAGCTCAGTCACCGGACGCGAGGGCGTGGTGTCAATCGACCAGGGTGCGATCCGCGGCTCGCGGCGGAGCAACCCGGCGACCTACACCGGACTGCTTGACCCGATCCGCACCGCGTTCGCGAAAGCTAACGGCGTGAAGCCCTCGCTGTTCAGCCCCAACTCCGAGGGCGCCTGCCCCAACTGTAACGGTGCCGGGGTCATCTACACCGACCTGGCGATGATGGCCGGCGTCGCTACCACTTGTGAAGAGTGCGAGGGGAAGCGGTTCGAGGCGTCGGTGCTGGAGTTCCGTCTCGCCGGCCGCGACATCAGCGAGGTGCTTGCCATGTCGGTGACCGAGGCCAGTGAGTTTTTCAGCGCCGGCGAGGCGCGGACGCCAGCCGCGCACGCCATCCTCGACCGGCTCGCCGACGTGGGGCTCGGCTACCTGAACCTCGGCCAGCCGCTCACCACGCTATCTGGCGGCGAGCGGCAGCGGCTCAAGCTGGCCACCCGGATGGCCGAGAAGGGCGGTGTCTACGTCCTCGACGAGCCGACTTCCGGCCTGCACCTCGCCGACGTCGAGCAGCTGCTCAGCCTGCTCGACAGGCTGGTGGACTCCGGTAAATCGGTCATCGTCATCGAACACCACCAGGCGGTCATGGCACATGCCGACTGGATCATCGACCTCGGCCCCGGTGCCGGTCACGACGGCGGCCGGATCGTCTTCGAGGGCACACCCGGCGACCTGGTCGCCGCCCGCTGCACCCTCACCGGAGAGCACCTGGCGGCTTACGTAGGCGCCTGACCAAGGCCCTCGCCGGCGTTCCTGACGCGCTAACTGAAGCGCTCCCAGCTTCCAGTTCGAGCGCGGGAACGCCCGCGTGGCGGCCAGTGCCGGCCTGCGATGTCTTCTCGGAACGGCAAAAGGCATCGAAGATCGCCGGAGTCGCGCGCCACATCCAACTCGGCGGTCCATCAGTCGCTCTGACACAACCGATTCCCGCCGCTAATAGCTAGCGAACACGAACCGTAGCCGCTTGGTCACGATGTGCCAAT
>DASXIA010000296.1:0-2894 GCA_036488155.1 Streptosporangiaceae bacterium
GAAAGCGGGCGGGACGGCTCGCCACGGATCAGCGTCCTGGCCGGCAAGCCAGACCCCGAGCTGCTCAGCCACTGGCATGAGATGGGCGTCACCGACGTAGCGTTCGGACTGCCGGACCGGGCCGAGGACGAGGTTGTCGGCTACCTCGGCCGGCTGGCCGGCAAGCTCGGTCTGTCCTGATTCCCGCCCCAGATCTACTCGTAGCTGATGCTGACTTCGGGAGTCAGCGCGACTGATTGACAGGCCAGGATGTAGCCATCGGCGAGGTCGGCATCATCCAGCACCTCGTTATTGACCATCTCCACCTTGCCGCCGGTCAGCTGGCACGCGCACGCCCCGCAGATGCCGTCCCGGCAGGAGAATGGCGGATCCAGTTCGGCATCGATCAGCACGTCGAGCATCCGGGTGCGGGCCGGCCACGGCAGGGTCCTCGTCTCGCCGTCGAGGGTCACCTCCAGTGTCGCCGCCACGCCGGCGGCCACGGGCGGAGCCGCGTCGAACGGGTTGTGCTGCAAAGACAGGAACCTCTCGACCCGGACGCCGCGCGGCGGCACGCCGACGGTGCTTGCCGCCTCCCGCACTGCCGCGAGGAACGGATCGGGACCGCTCGCGTACATCTGGCAAGCCCGGAAGGGCCGGATCAGCGGCACGAGCTGGGGCCCGGACGGCAAGCCCTGCAGGACGTCGAGCCAGTGCACTACCAGCAGCCGCGAACCCGCGTCAGCGGCCAGTTCTTTCAGTGCCGGGCCGAAGATGACCGACCGCTCATCCCGGTTGGCGTACACCAGCACAACCCGGCCGCTACCCGCGGCAAGGACGGACTTCAGAATCGACATCACTGGCGTAATGCCGCTTCCGGCTGCCAGCAGCAGATAGTCGTCGTCGAGCGAGGACGGCACGAACATGCCGGCCGGCGGCAGCACATCGAGCACCGTCCCTGGCCTGACATTCGCAGCGATCCAGCGCGAGGCATAACCACCCGGCGTCTGCTTCACGGTGACGGTCAGCGGATCGCCAGTAAGCGGAGAACTGCACAGCGAGTAGCACCGCGCCACGGAGCCGTCCCGGTCGCTGGGAATCCGCAGGGTGAGGAACTGGCCCGGCTGATACGCGAACGCAGCGGCGAGCTCGGGTGGCACCTCGAAAACCAGCGAGCAGGCCTCGTCGGTCTCCGGGATCACGGCCTGCACCCGCAGCTGATGGAAGACCCGGTCAGCGCCTGCGGTCACGGCCGGCCTGGTGCGGTCGTTTCGTCGCTGTGGCCTTCGGCCATGTCGCTCTCACCACGGGGATGACACCGGTAGCCGGCCGTCGAGCGCGGCGACCTCGATACTGCGGCGCATTGCCTCACAGCGCTCGATCAGCGGCCTCGGCTCGCCCGCAAGAGTCCGCCGGGCGAATTCGGTGCACTGGCTCACTGCCGCGGCGTCCCACTGCACGCTGGTGTGCTGACTACTGAACTTGGCGGCAAGCACGACGGCGCCGCACTCACGGCATTGCACCTGGCAGTACCGCGACCGCCGGTCGTCCGCACGCGCCGCTCCGCCCGGGAGTGCCTGCCAATCGCCTGCCAGCCGGACACCATCGGTCATGCGGGGTCGGCTCCCGGCGCTGCGGCCATACCAGGGGCTCCCGCAACCACCGTTGCGACTCCGCCGGCGGCTGGCTCTCGGGCCGCCAGGTTCGCCGCGACTTCGGCCTCCCATGCCTCGACTGCGCGCGAGGTGTCCACCTCGAACTCGTGCCGGGCAACTATGTCCGCCGGGATCGCGGCCACGTCCAGGTAGAACTGCTCATACCAGCGGCGCAGCTGGTATACCGGGCCATCATCGGCGCACAATAGCGGGTTGTCGATCCGGCTCTTGTGCGTCCAGATGTCTACGTCCTGCTGGAACCCGAGCCCGACGAACTTAGCGAACTTGGCCGCCACCTTGTCCGCCTGCTCCGGCGACAGGCCGGGCAGCTTCTTCACGATCACGCCCCACTGCAGCACGAACCGCTCCGGCGTCACCGGGTAATGGCAGTTGATCAGGACGGCGTCCATCGGCACGCCGTGGTAGTCGTAGTTGAGGTAATCGATCATGTAAGAGGGCCCGTAGTAAGCAGCTTCAGATACCAGCCCGATCTGCGTCGCCGGCCCGTTCGCCTGCCGCGCGTCCGGCTCATAATCCGGCCGCGACCTGGTCTTGAGGTACTGCGCGGCGATGTGGCCTTCGAATACGTTCCGGAAGTAGGTCGGGAACGCGAAGTGGATATAGAAGAAATGCGCCATGTCCACGACGTTGTCGACGACCTCGCGGCAGTTCGCGTCGACGGTCAGCGAGTCCCAGGTCCAGTTCGACCACTCGGGAGAGTACGCGCCGTCAATCCGCGGGATCGTCACCTCAGGCGGCGGCGGGTTGCCTTCCGGGTCGTTCCAGACGAACAGTTGCTGGTTCTGCTCGAGCGTCAGCCAGGACCGGGTGCGTGCCGTCGGCGGCACCCGGCGCGAATACGGGATCTTGACGCACTTGCCGTCACGGCCCCAGCGCCAGTCATGAAACGGGCATGCGATCGCGTTGCCCTTGATCGTTCCCCGGCTCAGGTCGCCGCCCATGTGCCGGCAGTACCCGTCCAGAACGTTCAGCTCACCGGACTCGCCCGCGAACACGACAAGCTTGGTGCCGAACGCCTCGATCCCATGCGGGGTGCCGTCGCGGAACGGCGCGGCCAGGCCGAGGCAGTGCCAGCCACGGGCAAACCTGCTCGGCGGAGCACCTGCGTCGATGCTCCGCACTCCGTCCCGGTCGTTCATATGTCCTCCAGCCCAGCTGACCCGCACGCCTGACCGGCTGCTCGACCGCCTCCGCTACCCCTAGACTAGAACATGTTCTAGTCTAGGGACATTGTCGGGC
>DASXIA010000366.1:0-13454 GCA_036488155.1 Streptosporangiaceae bacterium
GACGCGGTGGCATGCCTGGGCGCGGTGATTCGAGGCGGCACACCGCACTTCGACTACGTGTGTGACGCGGTGACCTACGGCCTGGCCAGGGTGGCGCTTGACGCCGGGACGCCGGTCGGCAACGGCGTGCTGACCTGTGACACGCTCGATCAAGCGCGGGATCGCAGTGGCGCCGATGACAGCGCTGAGGACAAGGGCTGGGACGCGGTCATTGCGGCGCTGGAGGCGGCCCTGGTGCTCAGATCACTACGCAGCTAGCTGCCGGAACGGCGGATAGCGCCGCCTGAGCGCCGCCGCCTAGTCCGAAGAAGGCGAATCCCTGAGATTGTCCGCCAGACGAGGTTCTAGTCCGCTGTTCCCGGCGGGACAACCCATTCAGTGGCCTGACCGGTCACCGTCGCGATCCGGTCATAGTCGCCGTCATAGTGAAGGACTGTCAGCGCGTAGCGTTCGGCCGTCGCGGCTATCAGCAGATCCGGGATAGAGACCGATCTGTGCTGCGCACGCTGAGCGAGCAGGCCCTGTACTTCGACGGCGCGCTGGGCAATCTCGTCGGTCATCGGGAAGTACTCGAAAGCGGCACGCTGCGCCCTGAAGTGCTCATGCTCACTGCCCGTCCTGGCGCTGTAGAGGATCTCGAGGTCGATGATGGGGCAGGTCCCGACGAGCCCTCGGTCCACCCGCGGCGCGACAGCTGCCCTGACAGCTGGCTTCGTGAGCCGAGCCCAGACGCTCTTGTCGGCCAGGTAGCGGGCTACCGCCATGCTCCGGCCATGATCTGCGGGTCAGCCAGGTCAGGCAGCGCGCCGCTCGCCAGTTCGTCGAGGTGACGCTGTCGGGTCTCCTGCTCTACCACCCGGCGGAGCGCTTCGTTGACTGTGTCTTTCTTGGTCTTGGTACCCAGGACCTTGGCAGCCCTCGCCAGCAGGCTCTGGTCCAGGTCTATCTGAGTCGTGGACATCAAACCTCGCAGGTTCTGTACATAGGAACGCCAATTCTCAGTATATAGAAGGAGTCACGCCCAGGTGGGCGGACAGCGGCTGACGGCACGGGGATGCAGCTGGCCGCTCACAGCAAGTCAGGCAGGGGCGACGCGGTAGTGATAGCCATGATGGTCAGTGAAGCCCAGCCGCCGGTAGAGCGCGCGCGCCCCGGCGTTGCCGTCCGTCACCTGCAGGTAGATGCTGCTAGCGCCCCGCTTGGCGGCCGCCGCCGCGAGTGCGCGGGTCACAACGGTGCCAAGGCCCTCGCGGCGGAACCGCGGCTCCACCTCGATGGCAGTGAGGCCTGCCCACTCGCCTGCGTGTGCGACCCGGCCGATGGCGACAGTCTTGCCGCCGGAGCGGACCGACCCGAACGCCTGCCAGGGCGCTGAGGTAAGCAGCCTGATCGCCACCGGCGGTAGTCGCAGCCCGCGATAGTGGTACCTGGCCAGCCAGTCCGCGTCGGGCTCGGCGTCGATCTCCGCCTCGACGAGGCGGGCCGTGCCGGCTTGCGCGGCCAGGACATCGGCATCGGCCGTCATGACGGTCGCAGCGTCTGCGCGAACCGGCCAGCCGAGGTCTGCCAGCGCGCGGTCGAGGTGGCTGGCCGCCGGCTGGCCAGGCGGATACGGCACTGCGATCATGGGCGGAAGCCCTCGCTCTGAGTACCAGGAGCAGACTTTCCCGATGGCAGCTGCCAGCGGCAGGCCCGGATCTCCGGCTCCCAGCGCACTGTTTGCGCGGCCGGTAAAGCCCTCGGCTGCGCGCAGCAGCCAGCTGCCAAGCCTGTCCTCTTCGCAGGCTCGCCAGCCTGCCGCCGCGGCGTGCTCGAGGTCCTCGATCGAGATCGTCATCTGCGCCAGCGTGCCAGGATTACCCGGCCGCCGCACTCGGTTAAACCGGCTAGCTGTACACCTATTGCGGAGCGCTACCTGCAGACAGGACGAGCCCATGACCACGTTGCCTGATGCCGAGGCGATCGGCAGCCGCGACAAGTTCCTGGCAGTAATCTCCACCGCTCGCGCTGACGGGACCATCCAGTCCTCGGTGGTCAACGCCGGAGTTCTGACAGACCCTGACAACGGGCAGCAGGTCGTCGGGTTCGTTACTTACGGCCCGGCCAAGCTTGCCAACCTCAGAGCCCGCCCGCAGGTCACCGTTACCTTCCGGGCCGGCTGGGAATGGGCCGCGGTCGAAGGACGGGCCCGGATCATCGGGCCGGACGATCCAGCGCCCGGAGTAGACGCCGAGCGCCTGCGGCTGTTGCGCCGGGAGGTATTCACGGCTGCGGGCGGCACGCATGACGACTGGGATGAGTACGACCGCGTGATGGCGGCAGAGAGACGAGCTGTCGTGCTGGTCACTCCGACGCGGATCTACAGCAACCGGGGCTAAGGCGGAGTTAGCCAGAAGATCTACCGCATCCGGTGCTGACTGTCTGGCTGCGCCTACGCTAAGGAAGATCACAGCGGACGGAATTGTTGCCGCTATGCCGGGCCGGACAGGCGGCTAGGCAGACTTAGCCGAGGTGACCGATTAGTGCGCGACATCCTGGACCCCATCACCAAGTGGTGGGAGGCAAACGACACGTTCGGGCTTGCCACAGTCGTCCGCACGTTCAGCAGCGCGCCACGGGAGCCGGGTGCCGCGATGGCAGTCTCCGCTGCCGGGGAGGTCGTCGGCAGTGTGTCGGGCGGCTGCGTGGAGGGCGCCGTCTATGAGCTCGCCACCGAGGTCACCGCGAGCGGGGAACCGGTGCTGCGCCGCTACGGCATCAGCGATGACGACGCGTTCGCGGTCGGCCTGACCTGCGGCGGCATCATCGATATCTTCGTGGAACCCGCCAGCCGGGAACGGTTCGCCTACCTTGGCGAGATCGCCGAGGACGTCCGGCGAGGAACCCCCGTCGCCGTCGCGACAGTGATCGAGGGACCGGGCATCGTCGGCGCCCGGCGGATCATCTGGGAGGGCCAGCGCACAGCTGGCACGCTCGGAGCCGGTGACCGGCTCGACGCGGCCGTTGACGACGATGCGCGCGGGATGCTGGCTCAGGGCCTGACCGGGGTGCGCCGCTACGGTCCCGACGGCGAGCGCCGCAGGGACGAGCTAGCGATCTTCGTCCAGTCGTTCGCCCCTGCGCCGCGGATGCTGGTCTTCGGCGCAATCGACTTCGCCGCGGCAGTGGCCAAGGCCGGAAAGTTCCTCGGTTACCGGGTTACCGTTTGCGACGCCCGACCGGTGTTCGCAACCAAATCCCGGTTCCCGGACGCGGACGAGGTCATCACCGACTGGCCGCACCGGTACCTGTCCGGCACCACCACCGACCAGCGCACGGTCATCTGCGTGCTGACGCACGACCCGAAGTTCGACGTGCCGCTGCTCGAGGTGGCTCTGCGGCGCCCGGCCGCCTACATCGGCGCGATGGGTAGCAGACGCACCCATGATGACCGGCTCCAGCGGCTGCGCGAGGCTGGCCTCATTGAGCAGGAGCTAGCCAGGCTCCGGTCACCGATCGGACTCGACCTCGGGGCCAGGACTCCCGAGGAGACTGCGATCGCGATCGCGGCCGAGCTCATTCAGCTGCGCTGGGGCGGTACAGGGCTGCCGCTCACCGCGACGACAGGCCGCATTCACCATGGCAGCGTGCCAGCCGACCGGCGGCCCGCAGAGGTATCGAGCGAGCGGACCGCGTAAGTGCAGCCGCAGATCGTGGCTGGTGTGCTGCTTGCCGCTGGAAGCGGCAGCAGGCTGGGGCGCCCCAAGGCGCTGGTCGTCGTCGGCGGCCAGTCCATGGCGCGCCGCGGCATCACCCTGCTGCGTCACGGCGGGACCGATCCAGTCATCGTCGTGACCGGCGCGACCGGACCAGACACGAACCTCGCCGGACCGGGCACCGGCGAGAGCGGCGGGGACGGGGACGTGACCAGCGTGTACAACCCGGACTGGTCTGCAGGCATGGGCTCGTCGCTCGCAGTCGGCCTCGGCGCCGTGCCTGACGAATGCGCTGCGGCAGTGGTCGCGCTGGCCGATCAGCCGCTTGTCGGGCCGGAGGCGGTGCGCAGGCTGCTGGCCGCGCACGCGGCGGGCGCCAGCGTAGCGGTCGCGTGCTACGACGGCAGGCCGCGCAACCCGGTCCTGATCAGCCGCGAGCACTGGCCGGAGGTGATCGCGCTGGCAGCCGGCGACGTCGGCGCCCGCCCGTTTCTCCGCGCGCACTCCGACCTCGTGACCGAGGTCGAGTGCGGCGACACCGGCCGGCCCGACGACGTCGACTCGCCCGAAGATCTGGCGCGGATCGAGGCGCTGCTAGCTCGGACTGTGCCGTTTCCTAGCTGATCTTTCTAGCCCGGATTCCCCATGCCTGCGTCGCGGTGCCGCCCGGTTCGAGGGTCAGCAGGTCAACTCCGCTGACGAAGGCGTTAGGCGGGCAGGTCATCGGCTCGATCGCCACGGCCCGGCGGCGGGCGTCCGGCCCGAGCGCGTCCCCGGTGAACACCTGCAGCCAGCGGTATCCCGGCCCGGCCCAGAGTGCGATCTCGGCGTCCGGCCCGGCCAGCCGCGCCCAGGCCCGGCCATCCTGATCGGTCTGCAGGCCGGTGAACGGGGTGTCGAGCGAGGTGCTTCCGATGGAGCGGCGCTCACGGAAGTCATACTCCGAGCCGGCCACCTCGCGCGGCTGGCCTGCCGGGATGCCCCGCTCATCCGCTGGCAGCCAGCGGGCGGCGGGCAGCTGCAGCTGCCAGCTGTCGACGGTCCCGGTCCCGGCCACCAGATAGGGGTGCGAGCCAGTCCCGAACGGGGCCGGGCTGCTGCCGGTGTTACGCGCAGTCACGGTGACGTCTAGTCCGGATTCCGCGTCGAGCCGGTAACGCGCGCTTAGCTCCAGGCAGAAGGGGTAGCCAGGCCGCCCGAGCAGTCGCAGTCCGAGTTCGACCTGGTCGGTTGCCGAGGCTATGAGCTTCCAGCTGGCGAACCTGGTGAGGCCGTGGATGGCATTGCCGTGCGCGGGCTCGGAGAGGTCGAGCTGGTAGCCGCGTCCGCCGAAGGAGTACTTGCCGCGGTCGATCCGGTTCGGCCAGGGCGCCAGCAGCTGCCCAGCGCCCGCTGGCGGCACCTCGTCGGCGTCGTAGCGGCTGGTGACGCGCTGGCCGCCGAGACTGAGTGAGCGGAGTCCGGCGCCGAGCTCGGTAATTGTGGCGTGATACTCGCCAGCGGCAATGTCGTACTGCGCGCCGGTAAGCGGAAGCGTCGACTGTGACATGGGATCAACTCTGGCATCCGCGGACGGAGCCTGGATGGCGGCCCGCTGGAACTGCACGCTGACGCGACACGCCGGAAATGCCGGCGGGGCTGCTTGGGGAGCGGGGGACCTTCAGCCCCGCCAGCACATTGAACCCTAGCTGTCGCGGCTGGTCAACGGTGCGAAGTTCACCAACCCCACAGATAGAACTCGTGACCGGCCAGAACTCTCACCCGGGCGAGCGGCCGCCGGGCGGCGCGTTCCGGAGCGCCGCGGCGGCTCAAGCGGCGGCCGCGGTCCGTGCTCAGGCGAGCCGGCTTGCTGGCGCGCGAGTGAGGGTGCCGTTGCGTACGGCTTCGGCTGCCAGCAGCCCGAACAGGTAGAAGCAGGCCGACTCTTCGGTCGCGAATGCCTGAAGCTCGTGCCTGGCGCCCCCCGCTGAGTGGAAAACCTCGAACCCGTGGTCGGTCTGCAACAGGCACATCGCCCCGTCGACCTCCTCGCCGACCGCGTAGCTGTCGGCCGGGATCCCGGCGAGGCTGGCGAGGTCAGCGAAGAGCCGCTCGGTCGCCAGCCGCGCCCGCGCAGTGCGGTGCTGGCCGGATGCCGGCGCCGGGGGAGCAGCGCTCCGCTGCTGGCCCGGTGGCGTGGCAGCGAGCGGCTGGGCAGCGGTCCGCCGGGGCCGGCGGGCAGCCGAAGCCGCCCGGAGAGCCTCGGCCTCGAGCGGCAGCGGTGCCTCGGCCGGGATGGGCAGCGCGACCCCAGTCGTGTCATCGGGCACCGGCACCGTCCGGTAAGCCCCTGGCTCGCCGCTGAAGCCCTCGCTCAACACCTGGTAGCTCTCAGGCTCAGCCGCGACGGCTGGAGGGGTCCGGCCGGCCAGGCCCGCCGGGATCGTGTACGCAGCTGAGTCAGGCCGCCGTTCGACCGGGTAAACAGGCGAGCTCGGCCATTCCTGGCTCAGCTGGCTCGCCGGACGAGGCGACGGCTGCAGCGGCCCGGACGCGTCGGTCCAGCTGGCCGGGCGCGCGTACTCGGTGCGTTCCTCCAGGATGTCGCCGACCTCGGACCTGGGCGCGACCAGCTCGAACACGCCGCGGTCCACTTGCCAGTAGCCGAGTTCCGCTGCCTTGTAACCATCGTGGCCCAGGTAGCCGATGTGCAGCCGGTCGCCAAGGTCGTCCAGCACCATGCACCGCTCGCCGCGGAAGGTGCCGACCGGCCTGGACTCCCAGACGGCCTGCACGTCCGCGAAGCGCAGCTGCTTGCGCCAGTGCCCGGTGGCCGGCTCGAAACCTAGCTCCTCCGGCGGCGGGCAGGCGGCAAACAGGACGATATCGTCGTCAGTCGGGCCAATTCCTGCCTCAAACGGTGATCCGCGGTATGTCGCCATCAGCCGGTAGCGCACAGCTTCGACCCTTCTGCCGGACGGAGCCAGACCTGCCCGTCGTAACGAGCGATGAAATCGGAGGAGTCGATGCCGATCCGGTGGATTTCCGCGCCCACCGGAACGGGGATCGGGTCAGTGAAGTACTCGGCAACTATCTGGCCGTTGCTCGCGAAGCCATTGCCGGCGAATGGCGGCGCCAGCACCCAGTCACCGCCGTGCTCGGGGGAGTAGGGCACCATGTAGGTCTCGGTGCCAACCGCCCGCCACCGCAGCATGTAGATCTCGCCCGACTCCGGGCTGAAGTCTGAACCGTGATAGCCGAGTCCGAACAAGCGATAAAGATCTCCAGGACTGGAAACGTGCGCATCGGCCACGCGGTGTACGAATCCGGAAATGATAGACCGGCGGCCGGTCAAGTACGGCTCGACCATGCGCGGCGGGATTGCCTTGTGCAGGAGCGTGCCGGGAGCAATGGCCCTGGGCCCCTGGCTGACCTCGCTCACGCTGTCCCCTGTGCTCTGACCTGCTGTGCTTGGGCCTACTGTGCCATGACTTCCGGCTAAATTCACGGCACTCCCATTATCGCCCGCAGTGTCACTGACCTTCCCCGTCAGGCTGGTTCGTGCCTGGCGCAAGGCTACCGCCACTCGGGGGACTGGGCGGTTGGCGCGCGATCACGCGCCGGACGGTACCGGCGGGACACTACAGTGAGCCGGTGGCTGAGCTGACTGCCGGTGACGCGCGTTACCGCGACGATCACGGGGATTGCGAGCCTGCGGTTGCGGCGGCGCTGGCAGCCTACGCCGCCGGCACGGGCCGGGAACACGATGCGCTGGTGGCACTGGCCGGCAGCCGGTTGCTCGTTCCCGTGGTCGCGGTGCTCGCTGATGAGCCGGGCCAGCCAGCCGATGAGCCGACAGGGCAGGCCGCAGTCGGCGGTCACGGCAACCCGGCCGGACTGCCTGCCCGCGGTACTCCCCAGGGCCTCGGGCCGCGCGGCTTTCCGGCCGGCGGCGAGAAGGCCAGTGAGGTGGCGCTGCCCTCGATAATCGGCCGCGACGGCCGCCCCGCCTTGCCTGCATTCACCTGCCTCGATGCGGTCCGGCGCTGGCGGCCTGCTGCCAGGCCGGTGCCGGTGCCGGCGCTTGGTATCTGGCAGTCGGCAGTGCAAGAGTCCTCCGCGGTTGTGATCGACATTGCCGGGCCGGTGCCGCTGGCCATCGAGGGGGCCCGGCTCGCAGCCATGGCCGCCGGGGCGCAGCCGCCAGCCATGCACGAAGATCCAGACGTCTGGCAGCAGGTAGCGGCGGCCGCCGCCGAGGTCGCGCCGGGCATTCGCGTTCGCCTGAGCCCGGCGCCGGACGGACTGGACTTCGCGATCGAACTCGCCCCGCCGGCCGGCGCTACCCGACCGGTTCCCCGGCATGTGGCCGGCCAGATTGCCGACGCTGCGACGACGCGGCTGGCCGGCCGGGTGCGGGCAGGCGTTGCGGTCATCGTGCAACCACCCAGATAGGGGCTCGCCCCGGAAAACGAACTCGCCCAGGATGACGAGTTCGGCGCGCGGATCGAGCGGCCGGGAGGCCCGCGCCGGGTCATCGGTATTACGATCATGATCTGTGCAGCCAGTCACCGAGGTTGCCGACGAGCTCTATGCGCTGACGCCGGCGCAGTTCACCGCGGCTCGTGACGAGCGTGCCCGCGAGGCCCGGCAGGCCGGCCAGCGGGACGACGCGGCTGCCATCAAGAAGCTCGCCCGGCCGACTACCAGTGCCTGGCTCGTCAACCAGCTGTCGCGCGAGGCTCCCGGTCAGCTCGGCCGGCTCGTTGAGGTCGCCGAGGCGCTGGAGGAGGCACAGCGAACGCTTGCGGGTGACCGGCTGCGGGAGCTATCCGGCCAGCGCAGGCACGTCATCAACGACTTGCTGCCGCAAGCGGCAGACATCGCGAGCCGGGCCGGCCAGCCGGCTAGCGCTGTCGTCATGGGCGAAGTCAGGGCGACGCTCGAGGCAGCTCTCGCTGATTCAGCGGCAAGAGCAGCCGTCCAGGCCGGGCGCCTGACGAAGCCGCTGGCCTACGCCGGCCTCGGCGAGGTCGATCTGACTGCCGCGCTAGCGCTACCCGCCAGCCGGAGCGCGGCGGGCGGGCAACGCAGACCAGGCCCAGCGCGGCAGCGCGGTCAACCGGTCAAGACCGGGCCCTCAGCGCTAGCGTCCGGCGCGATCTCGGGGACTGAAGTTTCCGGCACAGAGCATTCACCCACTGCCCGTTCCGGCGCAGGGGCCGAGGCGGATCCGGCGGTCGCCGCGGCGCGCCGCGCTGCCGAGATGATGCAGGCGGCCGGAACCGACGTGGAAACTGCTGCCCGCGCGCTCGAGACCGCCGAGGGACAGCTTGCTGGCGTTGCCGAGCAGCGGCAGTTCCTGCGACGGCGGATCCAGCACCTCGAGCGAGAGCTTGGCGAGGCCAAGCGCGAGGATGCGGAACTCGCACGTGCCGCCTCGGAATCTGAGCGCGAGCGTGACGCGGCGGCGCACGAACTCAAGGCGGCTCACCGCCGGCTCGCTCAAGCGCAGCGCGCGGCGGCCAAACGCGGTTAACAGTCGTCAGTCCACCGCGACGTCACGACTGGCTGATGTTGACCATCCACGGAACGCCGAACTGGTCGCAGCACATGCCGAATTCGTCACCCCAGGCCTGCTTCTCCAGCGGCATCCGCACCGTCCCGCTTGCGCTCAGCTGGTCCCAGTACCGCCGCAGCGCTGCGGCGTCGTCGCCGCTGATGCTGACCGACGCGCCGGTGATCGGCTCATACTCCATGCTGCTCGGAACGTCGGCTCCCATGATCGCGTAGCCAGCGTCGGTGGTGAGCGCGGCATGCATGATGCGGTCGCCATCGGGGCCGCCGGCACCGAGCTCAGCAAAGGTGGTCATGGTTAGCTCGCCGCCGAAAACATTGGCGTAGAACTCCATTGCCTGGCGCGCATTGCCGTTGAAATTGAGGTACGGGTTCAGTGATGAAGCCATGACTCCTCCTGGCAGCAACTCAGCGGTCGGTCCCCCAGCAGCCTAGACCTGGCGGCGCCAGCACTAGGCCGGATTTTCAGCCAGCCGGGCGGCGTCGAGGTGGCGCTGCGCCTGCGCCAGGACGCGCGTCACGTCCCGGCCGAACCGGACATCGCACGGGTGGCCCCGGCTTCCCGACCGGGCGCTGGCGACCAGTTCGGTCAGCGCCACCTGCAGTGCTGGCACCGGGTCTGCGGCCAGGTGCGGTACTGCCGACCGGCCTCGCGTTCCCCACACCTGCAGGTCGAAGCCGTCGTCGGCTGCCTCAGGCGCGCCGAGCGTGACCGTCGCCGTGCTGGTCGCCCCGCCGTGATGGTGCAGCACAAGATGCGTGAGGTCGCCCCGGCCGGCATCCGCGGTGACGGTCTCCACCGGGCCAAGGATGGGCCAGAGCAGCGAGAGCACGTGCGGCCCGAGGTCCCACAGCCCGCCTTTCGCGCGCCGCCACGGCGTGTTGAACGGGCTGGCCTCATCCAGGGCCGCGCCGAGCCAGAGCGCGCTGGCGCCTTGCCAGCCACCGCCGGCCACAACCTCTTCCAGCCACGCTCGGGCATCTGACTGGAACCGGGCGGTGAAAAACACGACCGACGCGACTGCAGCCTCGTCCACCGCCCGGACCAGGGCGTCCGCTGCGGTCTCGGTCAGCGCCACGGGCTTTTCGAGCAGCACGTGCTTTCCCGCGCGGGCCGCCAGCACTGCCAGCTCGCTCTGCACGTCCGGCGGAACCGAGAAGGCCACGCCGTCGACTTCGGCGAGGAACGCCTCGAAGTCGACGTGCGCAGTTATCCCGAACTCTGCGGCCAGGCCGGCGGCCGCTTCGGTGTTGCGGCCCCAGACGGCAGCAAACTTGATCTCCGGAACTGAGGCAAGTGCACGCGCGTGCGCGACCCTGGCCCAGTGGCCGGTGCCTACCAGGCCGAACGTCAGCGGCTTGCCGGCCGAAATGTCGTCAGTCATGCGACAAAGTAGATCATGATCGCGAAGACTTTGTTTCGCCGCCGATACGGAAGTCTTCGCGATCATGAGGTTGACTATGCTCTGCCGCATGAGCACTGCCGATGCAGCCGTCGCCGCAGCGGGGGCAGCCGCCCGGACCGCGATCAGCGCGCTCCGGGACGCAACCGCCGACTGCCTGGATGGCGCGCTGATTGCGATGGCGGACCGCCTCGGTGAACAGGCCGCGGACGTCATCGCAGCGAACACGGAGGACGTTCAAGCGGCGAAAGCCGCAGGCATGGCCGACGCCCTCGTCGACAGGCTGCGCTTGGACATGAGTCGCGTCGAGGCCATGGCAGATCAGTTGCGGGCGCTGGCGCAGATTCCGGCCCAGCCCGCTAAGTCCCGAATCCGCGACCTGCCGGACGGGCTTGAGCTACAGGAGTGGCGGCGGCCCGTCGGCGTGATCGGGGCGAACTTCGAAGCCCGTCCGGGTGTCGTGGTCGACATCGCCTCGCAGCTGATCAAGTCGCGTAACGCCGGCGTACTGCGGACCGGCTCCAGCGCGATCAAGTCGGCCGCCGTGCTGATCGACACGGTCGTCGGACCCGCGATGTCGGCCGCGGGGCTGCCGACGGCTGCGATCCAGCTGGTGCGCGTTCCCGGCCGGGAGAGTGCCGTTGCTCTCGTCCGCCAGCCGGGGCTTATCCCGCTGGTCATCCTGCGCGGCAGTGGTGACAGCACTCGCGAGCTGGCGCGGGAGGCCGCGCTGCACGGGGTGCGCACGCTCGCACACGCCGACGGGGGAGCGGTGATCTACGTCGACCCGTCGGCCGACATCGCGCTGGCGTTGCAGCTCATCGAGCGAAGCCTGGACCGGCTCGGGGTGTGTAACCGGCTGAACCTGCTCCTGGTGCAGCGGGCGATCTGGGACGAGCTGGTTCCTCAGGTGACGGCACTGGCGGACCGGATCGGCATCGCGGTGTCGCTGCCGCCGCACCGGCACGCGCTGGGTCACGAATGGGCGCTGGACAGCGGATCTGAGGCGACGATCACGGTGGCGCCGGCGGAAGGTGCGGCAGACGCAGCCGAGATCGCCAACCGGGAGACGTCAGGGCTCGCGGCGTCGATCGTGGCTCGCGATTCCGCCGCCGCGGAGCGCTTTCTGGACACCTATTCCGGAACGGGTGCGTTCTGGAATTCGACACCCCGGCTGCTGGACGGATTCAAGCTGCTGTCGCTTCCGGAGACGGGAATCAACATCGACGTCGTGCCTGGCCCGCGCGGGCCGGTGACGTTCCGCGATCTCTACCTGCGGCAGTACGTGGTCGTCCCGAAGGCGGGCGGCGGGCTGCATGCTGCCGGGCTGCAGGACGGCAGCCACTAGACCGGAAAGACCACCAGCGACTCGCGGTGCACGGCATGGATGCTGCGCACGACCCGGCGCGCCGCCGGATCCGTCGGCACCTGACCGTGCAGGAAACCTCTGTTCAGCAGGAACGTAGCCGACACGGCCGGCTGTGCAAGCAGGAGCGAATCGGCCAGCTCCCCGATCCGCTCCGGCGAGGCGGCGGCGAGTTGCGCGTACGCCTCCTGGCTGGCACGGGACGTCCCGTTGGCGAGTTCCCGGCTGTCTTTGTAGACGTCCGGGTCAAGCAGGGACGCCGCGCTGCCGGCTGCATCCGGCTCGCGGCCGCCGGCCTGGCCGGCGTACTTCAGGCGCAGCATGATCGAGATCACGCACGCGACTTCCTGCGGCGACAGGGCGCGCAGCAGCCTCAGGATGGCGCTCGGCAGCGCCACCGAGCCACGGCCCAGCAGGCGTTCAGGATGCCGGACGTCCAGCAGCTCCACCACTGAGCCGGCCGCGAAGTCTCCGTCGACGCGCTTCACGCCGGAGAGAAACAGCGTGGTGCCGCTGCGAAGGCTGTCCTCGGCCTCCCGGTTCACGTGCACCGAGCCGGCCGAGTAAGCCATACCGCCGATCCATCGCCTGGCCGGCTCCAGCTGGGGACCCGCCGCTTTGACGACCGTGCCGATCCGCGCGCGGGGGTTGAGGCTGCGCGCGACGACGTCGGGTTCGCGGGCTGAGCCGATGGTGCACTCGACCCCGCAGCAGGCGGCCCGCGCGGCCGCGCTGAGCTTCGAGCCCATGCCGCCACGGCCGGTGCCGCCCGCCGCCACCCGCACCGCCCGCGCTTCCGCCGGGGTGAGCCGGACGATGCGCTCGGTCAGCGAGGAGTCCCGGTAGGCGGCCCGCACGTCGGTGAGGAACAGCAGCCTCGGCGCTTCGGCGGCCACCGCGATTGCCACCGCCACCTGGTCGTTGTCGAGGGCGGCGAGCGGGTCAGTCGCGTCGTTGCCATTCACGATCGGCAGAAGGCCACGGCCGACCGCGTCCCGCAGCAACTGGCCGAGGTCGGCCATGGCGCGCGCGGACGACAGGTCGCTGCGCGAGACGAGGATCTGGCAGACCTCGACGCCGACCGCGGCGGCGAGCTGCCGGTACAGGGCCATAAGGGCGGGCTGGCCCACTGCCGAAGGCAGCGCGGTCTCGCTGGCCCCCGGTCCTGCTTCCGCGCTTGCGTAACCGCTCAGCACGGTTGTCAGCGAGTCGACGAGCCTGCCAGCCTCGCTAGCGCGCCGCGGGTTGCTGCCCGGATCGTCGCGGTCGTCGCCGGCCGCCGTGCTGATGGCGGACCGTACCGAGTTGACAAGTGCCTGCAGCGCGGGAGCTGCCCCGGCCGTCGGTCCCTCAAATGCCAGCAGCCGCCGGCCAAGCCTCGCGGCACCCGAGGTGACCAGGATGATCTCGTGGCCGGCCCGCTGAGCCACGGCG
>DASXIA010000373.1:0-8409 GCA_036488155.1 Streptosporangiaceae bacterium
ACCCCGGCATGGCGCCTGGCACCGGCACGCCCGAGCCGGGCGGCCTCACCAGCCGTCAGCTGCTCGACGCCGTCCGCCGCATCGCCATGGAGCTTCCGCTGGCCGGCGTTGACGTCGTCGAGGTCGCTCCGCCCTACGACCACGCTGAGGTCACGGCCTTCCTGGCCAACCGGGTGGTGCTTGAGGCGCTATCCGGAATCGCCTGGCGGCGGCGCTCACAGGCCGCTGCCCCCGGCCGCCAACCGCGTAGCCCGGCTGACCCGCTGCTGACGGGCCGTGGCAGTCCGTCAAACCCCGATGCTCCCAGTGCGGCAAACCCCAGTCCTGGAAACTCCAGCGCTGGAGACAGCTAATGCACCAAGATCGCGATGACGAAGATCACTGAGTCATACAAGAAGTGAGCCAGGATCGGCCGGCTGAGCTTGCCGTGCTTCTGGAACGAGCGGGTCAGGAAGTACCCGAGCGGCAGGGTCAGCACTACCCCGAGCCCGTAGTAGACGTGATAGCTGGTACGCAGCGCGAGGCTAACCCAGAACGCCGGCCACGGTGACCAGCCGAGCTGATCAAGCCTGGTCAGCAGGTACCCGCTGACGGCTGTCTCCTCGGCGATCGAGGTAATCAGCGCCTGGCTCAGGCCGAAGATGAGGTAGTAGACCGGTACGTGCAGCGGGCCCGCCGTGTTGACCAGCACCGAGTGATCCAGCCGCGTGAACGGGATAGCCAGGACGAACTCACAGCCCAGGCCCGCTGCTGCCAGCCCTACGCCGACACGCACGTCGGGCCACCGCGCGCCGGTCAGGCCCAGGTCAGCGGGACGCTGACCGGTCCTGGCGAGCAGCAGCAGCGCCAGCGGGACGACGGCGGCTACCGGAAGGTAGCTGATCAGTCCGAGGACGACGTTGACGACAGGCTGATGCGGGTCGTAGGTCGGCAGCTGAGTGAGGCTTGCATGCGAGATCTCGTGCACGGCCAGCGTCAGCACCGCGCTGAGGATCCACGGCGCCAGCAGTGCGATCATCATCAGCCTGGTCTCTCGGACCAGGTCGTTTCGGGTCAATTCCCTCGACTGCACCGGGAAGCGCGGCTCGGGAGGCACCCAGAACTGCCAGTCGGGCGGCGCAGGCGGCCAGTCGGCCGGTGGTTGCCAGCCAGCCGGGGGCTGCCAGCCCGCCGGCGCTTCCGGCCATCCGGGCGCCGGCCGCCAGATCATCTTTTCCGCACGCACACCACCATGATGCTGTAGTCCGGCTAGGCGGCATGCCCGACCGGGCCCTGCAGAAGCTCTCACGATCTATACCCCCGCGGTGGGCAATCCCGCGGAGCAGCCCAGCCAACTAGCAGACAGGTTGATGGGATGCCGGGATAACAACGAGGCCATCTATAGTTGGTGAATGCTGGACGTGACCCGGCTGCGGGTGCTCGTCGCGGTCGCCAGGAACGGCTCCGTAACGGCGGCGGCACGAGAGCTGAACTACGCCCAGCCGTCGGTTAGTCACCACATCGCCCGGCTCGAGGCCGAGACTGGTGCCCAGCTGCTGGAACGCGTCGGCCGCGGTATCCGGCTGACCGACGCTGGCCGGCTGCTGGCCGAGCGGGCGGAAGAGATCATCGGCCGGCTCGACGCCGCCGAGACCGAGCTTGCGGCACATGTCGGCCTGCACGAAGGCCGCGTGAGACTGGCGGCGTTCCCGTCGGCTCTCGGCACACTGGTTCCGGCCGCGGCGGCAATGCTGGCAGCCGAGGCACCCGGCATGGAGTTCGTGCTGACCGAGGCTGAGCCGCCGGAGGCGCTGCGGATGCTGCGGGCCGGGTACGTCGACGTAGCCGTGGTCTTCCAGCACTATCAGGCCGATCTTGACCAGGCCCCGCCGGAACCCGCCGATGAGGGAACACGGGGCACGCTGCTGCTCGACGAAGCGGTGCACCTGGTAGCCGGCGGCGGGCAGCCGCCGGTGCCCGACCTGGCTGCGTACGCTGGCAGCCGGTGGATCGCGGGCTGCGAGCGCTGCCGCAGCTATCTCGTCCGTCAGTGCGAGGCAGCCGGATTCACGCCGAAGATCTCGTTCACGACCGATGACTACCTCGCGGTACAGGCCTTGGTGGCGGCTGGCCTCGGTGTCACCACGCTGCCAGGGCTTTGCCTGCGAGTGGCCAGGCATCCGGGCATCGCCAGCACCCCGCTGCCGGGAGCGCGCCGGCACATCTTCGCCGTGACCTACGGCCAGCCACCGGACCCCCTCGCGGCCACTCGGCTGATCGACATGCTCAAGCGGGTGGCGGCCAGGCTAAGCGACCGGAGCCTTGGCAACTAAATCTTGGTGGCCTGGTCCGCCCAGTACGGGTCACGCAACCGACGCTTGAGTAGCTTCCCGCTCGGGTCGCGCGGGAGTTCCGCGGTGAAGTCGACGGACTTCGGCCATTTCATTTTGGCGAGCCGGCCTTCCAGGCCCGCCAGGATTTCGGCCGCCAGTTGGTCGCCCGGCTCCACCCCCGCGGCTGGCTGAACGACTGCCTTGATCTGCTCGCCCCAGTCGGAGTCGGGGATGCCGAACACCGCGACGTCCGCCACCTTGGGGTTCATGATGATCTCGGCCTCGATCTCAGCCGGGTAGATGTTGGCGCCGCCCGAGATGATCATGTCGGATTTGCGGTCGCAGAGGAACAGGAACCCATCCTCGGTCAGGTAGCCGATGTCTCCGACAGTGAAGAAACCTCGCAGCCGGTTCGCGTCGGTCTTGGCTTTGTCACCGTAATACTCGAAGTCGGAGATGCCCATCTTCATGTAGACGGTGCCCGGCGTGCCGGTCGGCTGGGAGTTCCCGTTGTCATCGGCGATCAGCAGCTCGCTGATCGGCCAGGCATTGCCCACGGTTCCGGGGTGGGCCAGCCAGTCGTGCGGCGAGGCGATCGTCCCGCCGCCCTCGGTTGCGGCGTAGTACTCCCAGACGCACGGGCCCCACCAGTCGAGCATCTCCTGCTTGATCCCGATCGGGCAGGGCGCCGCGGCGTGGATCAGCCAGCGCATGGACGACAGGTCATACCTGGCCTTGATCTCGTCGGGCAGCGACAGCATCCGCTTGAACTGGGTGGGCACCATGTGCGAGTTGGTGCACCGGTATCGCTCGGTCAGCGCCAGGGCCGTCTGCGCGTCAAAGGAGTCCATGCAGACCAGCGTGTGGCCGAGATGCAGGGCGCCGCCGCCGAATACGGTGACTGCGGTGTGGTAGTTCGGCGACGTGAGCAGGTGCGCGTTCGGCTGGCCGTCGGTGACGCCGAAGAAAGACAGCAGTCCCGCGCCCAGGACCACGGCATCATCGGGATCAAGGCCCGACAGGGCGCGCCGCACGCCCTTGGGACGGCCCGTGGTGCCCGAGGTGTAGTGCATCGTCGCCCCCGCGGTCCGATCGTCCGGCAGTGTGGCCGGATGACCCGCGCGCAGCTCGCTGACCTCGGTGAAGCCCGGTATGCCACCGTAGCTGAACCTGGCGTCGGCTGGGATGCCGGCCTGGTCCGCTGTCTCGGTGCCGAGCCGGGCGAACCTTTCATGGGCGAAGAAGGCCTTGGCGCCACAGTCCGCCGCGATGTAAGCGGCCTCGGGAGCCGTGAAATGCCAGTTGACCGGGGTGAGGTACCAGCCAGCCTGAAGAGCCGCCAGGTAGACCTCGACCGCCGCCGCGCCATTCGGCAGGATTGCGGCAATGCCGTCACCTGGCTTCAGCCCACGCGCCTTCAGCGCGTGGGTCAGCTGATTGACGCGGATGAGGAGGTCACCCGCGCGGTGCTCAGTGCCGTCGGGATCGACCACTGCAATCCAGCCCGGATCCTCCTCAGCCCGGCGCCAGAACCCCTTCGATCCCACAGCCACCTCCAGTGCGGCTAAGCCCGAAATCGGCCGGGCTCTCAGGCTAGAACAGGTTCTACCCTAAGAGCCCGGCCAAGCAGAAGGCCATAGCACCTGGCCTGCTGAGCACACTGCGGCACGTCGCGTGATTGCGCTAAGCCCCGGCTGGGAGTTCGGCGCCCTCTTCCTCGTATTCGTAATACTCCTCGTACTGTCCAATGAGCAGGACAATGCCTAGGACCAGCAGCAACAGCCCAAGCAGGCCGCCGATGAGCGGCCCGATGTCCTGAACCCAAGCGATTTCGGTGTCCGACGACTTCGCAGTGCTGACAGCGGCGGCAATGGTCTTGGGCGTCGTCGTCAGGGTGCCGTGCAGGAGGGTAAGCGCGGCTGCGCCTGTACTCGGGTTCCGCAGGAACTCGGTCTGGTTCTCGACCAGCTTGAGCGGCGAACCGCTGGCGGGGTCGACGTAGAAGGTGTTAGTAGCGGTCAGGTCCTCGGGCAGCGTGACCGTCGACTGGCTCGTGAGGCCGACAAGCGAGCCCGGCAGCGACACCGTCTTGAACTGCTGGCTGTCGACATGCTCGACAAAGACATCGACATTCATGCCGTTGACGGTGCTGGTCCCGGTGAACTTGACCGTCTCTGGCTTCAGCAGGGTCGTGTCAAAAATCTGGTAGTTCTTCTTCTGGGTGCCGATAGGCCACACGAATTCCTGGCCTGACATCGTCACTTTCTTGGTGCCTATCTCGGCACCGCAGCAGTTGACCACAAGTCCTGAACGCCGGTCGAAGGCAATTCGCTCGCTCGAGTAAGCGATGGGCGTACCCGGCGAAGGACCGCTGGTGATGTCAAAGACGCCGGTTACGTCATTCCACACAGCCGTTGAGGAGCTTCCCGCTGCGACATCCCCCTGGACGGTACTTGCCGCCCGGACAGTGGCACCGGTGACCTCCGCAAGCGTCTGATCGCTAAAATATGTAACATTGGTACCGGTAAGGTCCGAAACGCTGTACTCATTGAGCGGGAACTTGATGACCTGACTCGGCAGATAGAAGCGGAAGAGCAGGGCCAGCACCAGGAAGAACGCTCCCAGCCCCGTCAGGACAACCCCGAGGACACGTCGCATCGAACTCTCCAAGGGAGCAGGTACAGTACGTCAGCTATGGGGCAGATCTGTGCAGGATTGAGACATAGTACTGGCTAGTAGCTAAGTCGTCAGGCAAAAACGGCTACTTTTCGAACACAGGCGACCAGACGGAACAGCACAGCAAAGGGCTCCGATAGCCCCGCTGCGGCGCGGGTTATGGCGCCGCCCACCGAGTCGCCTCGCCGGCGAGGCTAACCGCCGTACTCAAAAGGTGCCTGGTTCGAGGGCGTCGGCGCCCTGCTGACCAGGGCGCTGGTGGTGAACGTGGCTCCGACAGCCAGCAAGAGGCCGACCCCGATGCTCACAAGTATGAGGATGAGACGTGACACTGCTGAGCCTCCTTAGCAGTCAGCCGACTGCGCTTCCCCCACGCCAGCATCACATTAGCCACCACGCTGGCATTCGAAAACCAAAAGTGCCGGAAATATACGTAACGGTGATGTCAGGCACGCAGGCGCCGGGAGCAGACTGAAGGCCGCACAGTGTCCGTCTCTTCGCTAACGGCAGCTACTGGCCCTAAGCGCAGTAGACCGGTACTCTCTTCGCCGTGCTGCTGCGAATCCGGGCGAGCCGGCGGGTGCGCACCGGGTTGGTCCTGCTGATCCTGGGGTTCTGCTGCTACGGGCTAGTCGCCGAGTGGCCGAAGGTCGAGCCGACGGTCACTCATCTGCAGGTGTACTCAATCGCAGGCTCCCTCGCCGCGTCGATGGGAGCCGCCTTCTGCATGATGCTTGCCTGGCGGCGGCTGCTAGCCGACCTGGGCTCAAAGCTCCCCGTCCTCGTCGCCGCCAGAGTCACGTTCGTGTCACAGCTCGGGAAGTACGTGCCGGGCGCAGTCTGGTCGTTCGCCGCTCACGTCGAACTCGGACATGACTACGACGTTCCGAGGCGCCGCGGCGCGGCCTCGGTCATCGTTGCCCTCGCTGTCGCGGTCGCCACTGGCCTGGCGATCGCGGCGATCGCACTGCCGTTCGCTGCCCCCGGCGTGGCCAGGAAGTACCTGCTACTGCTCATCGCGGTTGTGCCGATCATCGCGGTGTGCCTGGCACCACCGGTCCTGAGTCGCAGCCTGAACCTGGCGCTCCGCCTGATCAGGCAAGAGTCACTCGAGCATCCGATTAGCTGGCGCGGGCTCGCCGTCGCACTGTGCTGGACGATGGCCGGGTGGCTTCTCTTCGGTCTTCAGGTCTGGGTGCTGCTTGCTGACGTGGCGCACGACGGCGCTCGCTCCATGGTGCTGGCTCTCGGGGCTTACGCTTTCGCCTGCTCCGTAGCCCTGCTACTGGTGGTCTTCCCCGGCGGCATCGGCGCGCGCGAGGTCCTGCTTGTCGCCGCCCTCGCGCCTGTCCTGACCAGCGGTCCGGCGCTGGCTATTGCGCTGGCCGCACGGCTGGTTACAGCGGTCTGTGATCTGACGTGGGGTGGCGTCGGCCTGGCACTCGCCCGGCGGATGCGCGGTACAGCCGGTCTGCCGGCTGCCGGCGCCCACGCCGGCCGGCACCGCAAGTCAGCCAGTGTTCCTGGCGCCTGATCACTGACGAGCCGCGGCCGGCAGCGTCAGCACGATCAGCTCACGGCTTGCCAGCATCACCCGCGCTCCGGGCAGCCTGCTAGCGCTCGCGACGTCCTTCGCGGGCACAGTCAGCAACGGGCCGGCATCGATGATGACGTAGCGCACTCCCGCCGCGGTGAGCCGGTTTGTCAGCGGCCCTGGCGCGGTGACGATGCGATTGACCTGGATCGATGCGGCACTCTCCGGCGTCAGTACCACCCGGCCGACCTGGAGGCCGTCGTTGGAGATCACCGGCCGTGACAGCAGCTTGTTCCACGGGTCGTAGACAGCCTCGCCGCGATTCCATGGGTAGCGCCGGTATGCCGCCCATGGAAGCAGCAGCACGCTTCCCGCCGTCCTGCTGGCATCAATGTCCCGGCGCGCGGCCAGCCAGTCCGCCGGATACTGCGCCGGCCGGAGTCGGCCGATCTCGCCGAAGGCCAGGCCGGGCAGCATCAGCACGGGCGCGATCAGGGCAAACACGCCGAGCACGACCGCTGCCATCTCAGGCCGTGCGCGGTCAGCGGCGCCCGGTGCTGCGCGATGCGCGGCACTGAGTCGCCCCAGCAACCACGCCGTCGCGGCACCCAGGCCGATGGCCTCGACCAGCCCCAGCCCGGCTACAAATTGCTGGCCGTCGCGCAACACCGCGAAAGCTGGCGAAGCGGCGATCAGCGCTCGCAAGGCCGCCCGGCCTGGCGAGGTGATCCCGATGGCCGCGATAGCTAGCGAGATCAGGCCGACTGTGCCGAGGCCGGGGATCAAGCCCCGGCGCCCGGCGCACAGCACGTATCCGGCCAAAGCCACGATCACGATGGCGAGCCAGAAGATCGCCGCCGTCCCGCCGTAGCCTCGCGGCACGGTCTGTGCGTTCCAGATACCGGACAGCATGACGAGGCTGCCGAGCCGCCCGAACGGCGTATCCGCGCGGGCCGCGAAGAGATCCGCACCGAGGGGATCGGTGTGCACGGGCACGATCAGTGACGGAATCAGCCAGGGCAGGCTCAGCAGTACCAAACTGGAAAGCACAGTCAGAAGCCGGCGACTGCGCTGCCGGCCAGTTCCCCGCGCCACGGCGGCCGGGACCGCCGCGAGGCCGGTGACCGTCATGGCGGCAAACCCGCCGACGGCAGCCGGAAGCAGGGTCGCAAGCAAGCGTCCCGGCCTGAGCCGCACCGGCCCGGTGCAGATCTCGCGGAGCACCCAGGGAAGTGCTGCGTACCCCAGCAGCAAGGCCCACTGGCCGATCAGCAAGCGCTCGGCCAGGTACGGATTCCACCCGTAGAACACCGCGCTGACCAGGCAGGCGAGGGCTGGCGCCGGCTTGCCGGCCAGTCGGGGCCAGCCATCACGAAGCAGCGCCGCTGTCCCTGCACACGCGAGCGCGAAGATCAGCAACAAGATGAGCTTCTGCAGGACATCCGAAGGAATCAACCGCGCGGCAACGGCGACGACGGCGTCGCTTGGAACCGCGCGGGCCGGGCCGCCGGAGAGGCCCAGAAGGGCGGCTGAGAACAACGGGCTGGGTACGAACACCATGTCGTAGCTGAGCAAGAATCCAGGGGCCAGACCAGGCCCGAGCGCAAGCAAGCCGAGCGCCAGTCCGACTGCGGCCGCCGGGGCATGCGGGGAGATCCTGCTGATGGCACGGGCACCAGCGCCGCGTGCCTGTTCCGGCCAGCTGACCGCGACGTCGCGGGCCGTGTCGTGCGTGGTCATGTCCTTCGCGCGCGTACCAGGATGATCGACGCAGCGCCGGGCCAGGCGCAGAACGCGCGGTCCAGCGGCCGCAGTGGCCGCGGGACATCGTGGTAGCGCGCGCCGGCCAGCTCGATCGAGCCGAAGCCCCTCGCCCTGAGCAGCCCT
>DASXIA010000455.1:0-3765 GCA_036488155.1 Streptosporangiaceae bacterium
AAATTCTGGCACAAAGACCAGTTTCCTGGGGGCCGCACGCGCCGGAAGAACTTCCCGGACAGCTGACCTGAGCCGGTCCAGCTGCGGCAGACCGCCGGGATCCGCGGGCACGACGAACGCCGTCACTGCCTCGCCCCACTCCGGGTCCGGCAGCCCGATTACTACAACGTCAGCAACGCCCTCGCACGTTCCCAGCACAGCCTCCACTTCGCCTGGCACCACCTTCTCGCCGCCGGTATTGATCACGTCGTCGGACCGGCCGAGGACGTCAAGCCGGCCATCGGCTCGCCACTGCCCGAGATCAGAGGTGCGAAACCACCCGTCTGACAGCGCCGCCGCGGTCAGCTCCGGCTGGCCCAGGTAACCGCCGAACACCACCGGTCCGGCGATCTCGATCTGCCCGCCTCGCCCGAGCCGGACCTTCACGTTGTCGAGGGGAACGCCCGCGTACACGCAGCCGCCACAGGTCTCGCTCATGCCGTAGGTGGTGATCACCCGCCAGCCTGCGTTGCCCGCCTCGGCCAGCAAAGTGTCGGCTGCGGCGGCACCACCGAGCAGGATCGTCTTGACCCGCCCCGGATCGGCGCCTGCGTCCAGCAGGCGGCGCAACTGGGTCGGGACCAGGGAAACGTGCGCGCAGCCGCTGGCGGTCAGCACGTCGGGACTAACAGCTGACACGACTGCCGGATCGGTGCCGGTCAGCAGTGAGCGGACCAGCACTCCGATACCGGAGATGTGAAAGGTCGGCAGGCAGCACAGCCACCGCTCGCCGGGACCGGCCCCGATCCTGCTCAGCGACGCTGCCGCCGAGGCCATCATCGCCGCGGCGCTGAGTTGCACCCCCTTGGGCTCCCCGGTAGACCCCGAGGTCGCGATCACTACCGCCGTTTCATCAGCCAGCACGGGCGGCGGGTTGCCGCCGGGAGTGACCCCGACAGTGCTCGTTCCCGCCATGGTCTCGATCGTGGCGGGCGCGAACGCTTCCAGCATGCGGGTGAGCGCCGCCGCTGGCAGGCCGGGGTCCAGCGGCAGGATGGCCGGGCCAGACCCGTCGAGCGCGGCGGCCAGCACGGCCAGCATCCGCTCGCCGGCCGAGGGCGGAAACTGGACCGCATGCAGGGGCCTGGACGTCACGGACGTAAGGTTAATCGGGCAGATCAGGGCAAGAGCAGGAGGGCGTGCGGTGATCGACTGGAAGGCTTCGGGGCCGGCGGACGGGCAGGAGTACACCGACATCCGGTACGAGACCGCCGAAGGGATCGCCAAGATCACCATCAACCGGCCCGAGGTGCGGAACGCCTTCAGGCCGACCACCCTGTTCGAGCTCTCGCACGCGTTCAACGTCGCCAGGGACGACGCTGAGATCGGCGTGATCATCCTCACTGGCGAGGGCGACAAGGCGTTCTGCTCTGGCGGCGACCAGCGCGTGCGCGGGGACGACGGCTACCGGGACAGCCGCGGCGTCGGCCGCCTGAACGTGCTTGACCTCCAGGTGCAGATCAGGCGCACTCCCAAGCCGGTGATCGCGATGGTGGCTGGCTACGCCATCGGCGGCGGCCACGTGCTGCACGTCTGCTGTGATCTCACCATTGCCGCAGACAACGCGATCTTCGGGCAGACCGGTCCCAAGGTCGGCTCGTTCGACGCGGGCTACGGCTCGTCGCTGCTGGCCGCGACCGTCGGGCTGAAGAAGGCTCGCGAGATCTGGTACCTGTGCCGCCAGTACTCTGCGCAGGAAGCTCTGCAGATGGGCCTGGTCAACACCGTCGTCCCGCTGGACCAGCTAGAAGAGGAAACGGTCAGCTGGGCGCGCGAGATGCTGGCCAAGTCACCGCTGGCGCTGCGCATGCTCAAGGGCGCGCTGAACGCGGTGACCGACGGCGCGGCCGGGATGCAGCAGTTCGCCGGCGACGCGACGATGCTGTACTACATGAGCGAGGAAGCACAGGAAGGCCGGGACGCCTACGTGGCCAAGCGCGCCCCCGACTTCAGCAAGTTCCCGCGCCGGCCGTGACCGGCGCCGCAGCTCCCCGCCTCGACGCCGGGCTGGCAGCGGAGCTGCTACCGACGCTGCGGGCGTTCGCCATCCCGATGCCGACCAGGTTCCGTGGCATCACCCTGCGCGAAGGCGCGCTGGTGCGCGGCCCGGCCGGGTGGGGGGAGTTCTCGCCGTTCGCGGAGTACGGGCCGCGCGAGTGTGCCCGCTGGCTGTCCTGCGCGCTTGAAGCCGCTGCGCACGGCTGGCCCGCACCAGTCCGTGACAGCGTGCCGGTCAACGTGACCGTGCCCGCCGTCGGCGCCGAGCAGGCTTACAAGATCGTCGCTGAGTCCGGCTGCCGGACGGCAAAGGTCAAGGTCGCCGAGCCGGGCCAGGCAGCCGCCGACGACATCGACCGGGTCGCTGCGGTCAGGGACGCGATCGGGCCGGATGGCCGGATCCGGGTCGATGCCAACGGCGGCTGGACCGTCGAGAAGGCTCAGCGCCAGCTCAGCGACTTGTCCCGGTTCGGGCTGGAGTATGCCGAGCAGCCGTGCGCAACGCTCGCGGAGCTTGCCGAGCTGCGCAGGCGGATCGACGTGCCGCTCGCTGCGGACGAGTCGATCCGCAGGGCTGAGGACCCGCTGAAAGTGCGCGCGGCCGGCGCCGCTGACATCGTGGTGCTCAAGGCCCAGCCGCTCGGCGGAGTGCGGTCAGCACTGGAGATTGCCGAGCAATGCGGGCTGCCGGTGGTGGTGTCCAGCGCAGTGGACACCTCCGTCGGGCTGGCCGCCGGGGTCGCGCTCGCTGCCGCGCTGCCGGAACTGCCATACGCCTGCGGCCTCGCCACGATGAGCCTGCTAGCCGGCGACGTGACCGCCGACCCGCTGGCCGAGGCAGCCGGCGCGCTGCCGGTCCGTCCCGCCGTTGTCGACGAGGTCGCGCTGGCCAAGTACGAGGTGGACCCGGCAGGCTGGCGGGGCCGCCTGCTCGCCGCGGCCGAGTTCCTGCCCCCGCTGTCGTGACCGATCCCGAGGTCGTGAACCCGTCGACCGCTCTTGCCACCGTGCTGGTAGACGAGCTCATCCGGTGCGGGCTCACCGATGCCGTCGTCGCGCCGGGCTCGCGCAGCGCCCCGCTGGCACTGGCACTGCACAGCGCCGCGTCGGCACCGGGCTCGCCGCTGCGGCTGCACGTCAGGATCGACGAGCGGTCGGCGTCGTTCCTCGCGCTCGGCCTTGCCAAGACTCACGGCCGCCCGGTCGTGATCGTTACCACGTCCGGGACGGCTGCCGCGCACTGCCATGCCGCGGTGATCGAAGCCGATGAGGCCGGCGTGCCGCTGCTGGTTCTCACCGCCGACCGGCCGCCTGAGCTGCGCGGCACCGGTGCGAACCAGACGATCGACCAGCTCAAGCTCTACGGCAGCGCGGTCCGGTGGTTCTGCGAGGCCGGGGTACCGGAGAACCGGCCTGGCCAGGTGGCGTACTGGCGCTCGCTGGCGTGCCGGGCGTGGTTCTGTGCAGCCGGGAACGGGGTCGCCTTTCCCGGTCCGGTTCACCTCAACTTGCCGTTGCGTGAGCCGCTGGTACCTGGCCTTCCCGACCCGGCAGCGGCTGGCTCGGCGGCCTGGTGCGAGCCGCTCGCGGGCCGGCCAGGCGGAGCGGCCTGGACCCAGTTCGCAGGTCAGCAGGGCGAGTCACACGGCGGTCCCGCCCTGATTCTGGACTGGACGGAGCGCGGCGTGGTCGTCGCCGGCGACGGCGCGGCCAATCCGGCCGGCCTCG
>DASXIA010000479.1:0-4078 GCA_036488155.1 Streptosporangiaceae bacterium
CCGGACGCGTAGACGCCGCCCGCGCTGCAGTTGCCCGCCGAGGCACACGACACCGAGGAGATCCCGGCTCGGTGGCCCGTGTTGAGGGCGGCGGTGCCGGGTACCTCCTGCGCCTTTCCCCAGGGATTACCAGTGGCCAGGCGCTGGGCGCCGCCAGCCGGCCGGGCTGGCGCCGCGCTGGCGCTCGGGACAACCGCCATGCAGGCAGCAGCGGCGGCTGCGACCGCGAGAATCAAGGTGGCACGACGTCGCATCTCATACACGGCCGAACTGCCATCCCGGCCGGTCAGCAACAAGGCAGGCAACCCCCCGCCTCCCCGCCGGAAGTACCGCCGGCACCTGCCACTCCGCATCTGGCACCACACCCCGATCCTCACGTCCGTGATTGTCTTGCCCGGCAGACCAACACAACCGGCCGCCGGCGCGGCTAACGAGGCTGCCAGCCCGGGCCGGGCCAAGACAAGGGGAGGCCTCCCCACCCGCGAACGGCACTTTCGCGCTCGCCCGCAGGTGCACCGGGCCCCGAGGTCTGCCCGTGATCTTGTTCACGGAGGTCCGAGGCAACTAGGAAGTCGAAGCCCAAGCGCGGGACGAGCGCCGGAGAAGGGTCAGCGGTAGCCGGGACGGTGATGACCGATGATGCCGATCGGCCGATGCCGGGGCGATAGCCAGACCTCCGTGCAGCCAGCAGTCGCACATGCAACCTTGATGTGGCCGCCGCGGGCGCGCTGGGCGGCCTCGCACTCGCACGCTTCCCAGCTGATCGTGATGGTGCCTGGCCGCCATGGGTGGTGCAGCCGGCATTCGGCGGGAATGCTCGACCAAATCGTTGATTTACTCTGGGACACCAGAGAATTCAAACACGTTATCGAAACTGGCGGTAGCAACGGCTGCCCAGTTTCAGCGCATGGACTGTAGGCGCTGGCCGGGCTCCAGCCGGGGTACACACACGTCATGGCGCCGATCAGTGTCTCCGCCCAGAGCACCATGGCCGCACCTGCAGCCGAGGTTTACCGGTACATAGCGGACATGCGCGTCCACCATCCGCATTTCCTGCCGCTCGCGTTCCTGGACTTCGTCGTTGAGTCGGGCGGCGTTGGCGCGGGCACAGTCACCAGGTTCAAGCTGGAAGCAGGCGGCCGCACCCGGCAGTGCCACATGACCGTCGCCGAGCCGGAACCGGGCAGGATCCTGACCGAGTCCGATGACGGGTCGACCCTTGTCACCACGACCACTGTGACTCCGCACGACGATTCGTCGTGCACGGTGAGGATCTCTACCAGCTGGGATAGCGCGAGCGGCCTTGGCGGGTTGCTCGAGCGCATTTTCTCGCCGAGAGTCATGCGCGGCATCTACGCGGACGAGCTAGAGCACCTGGCCGCGTACATCCGCGAACAGAGCTTCGCCTAACCGGGCGTTCCCCGGGAAGTGGAACAGTAATTCCAGTTACGGCGTTCTAACGCTGGCAGTTGTTATTTTCGAAGTGAAAGATGGCTTATGGCACGGTGTGTCACGTGCGGAACTGAACTACATCCCGAAAGGGCACGCAAGTACGACTACTGCATGTCGCCAGAGTGTCAGGAAAAGAACGCCAAGGGCCTGACCGTGGTGGCGATAGGCATGAACAAGGCGGCGGAGGAATACCTCATCCTCGACGAGCAGACTCGCGAGGACATGGCCAGCGGCAAGTACCGCGATCAGCGGCGAGGCACCTTCGGGCCGGTCGCGCCCTCGCAGTCGCCTAGTTCAACGGGTAAACCCGGACCGGCTCACCCGGCCAAGCCGCGCACGCCTGCGCCGGCGCAGCGCCAGCTCCGGCCGCAACCTCGGCCGTGGACCCCGTCGCAGGAGAGGCTCGCGAAGCTGTACAACGAGCAAGGACTCAAGCCCGACGAAATAGCAGCGAAGCTCGGCGTGAGCAGGCACCTGGCCACGCAGATCATCCTGGCGGCCAGGAGCCGCGGCAGGTCCTGACGCAGGGCTTGAACCCCGGGGTGCGCCGACTGCCGCTGACGGGCGCCTCTTTATAGTCGCTGATATGGCGATCCAGGCTCCGTGGCTCGACCTGCATGCTCATCCAGGCCGGTGTTTCCTGGCGGACCTGGGGAGGGCTGATCCACTGGCTGGCCAGCTTGGCAATCACGATCTGATCGCGGCGCTGTCCGCGGCTGAGGCTGCCGGGATGACGGCAGTCACGGTCTCGACGGTGGCCGATCTGCGCGTACTGTCCCCCGATCCCGACCGGGGGCTTCGCGCTACCCGCTCCTTCCTGCCCGGCGAGGCGTACGACGATCACAAACGCCAGCTTGACGGGATCGGCCGGCTGCTCGCGGCAGCGGGGATTCACGTCGCGGTCACTGCCGCCGATATCGACAGTGCTCATCAAAACGGACAGACCGCAGTCCTGGTCAGCTGCGAAGGCGGAGACTTTCTCGAAGGCAAGCTAGGCCGGCTAGCCGAGGCCCGAGCTGCCGGTGTCTCGTCGCTCACGCTTGTCCATTACCGGGTCAATAGCATCGGCGACGTGCAGACGGAGCAAGCGGCGCATTGCGGGCTGAGCCAATTCGGTCGCGACGTCGTGGCCGAATGCAACGCGCTCGGTATCGTCATCGACTGCGCCCACGCGACATTCGAGACGACCGCCGGCGTGCTGGCGCAGTCAAATGATCCAATCATGGTGTCGCACAGCCACCTGGACCACGCCGACCGGCATCATCCGCGTCTGCTCAGCTCCGAGCACGCCCGTGCGGTCGCTGCGTGTGGCGGGCTCATCGGAGCGTGGCCGTCCGGTCTCACGAGCAGCAGCCTCAGCGACTTCGCTGACGAGGTTATGCGCCTGGTCGATCTCATTGGCATCGACCACGTCGCCGTCGGAACCGACATGGACGCGAACTTCCGGCCGGTTATGCGCAGTTACGGCGATTTCGCAGCGCTTCCGCAGTTGCTCACTGGCCGCGGCCTGAGCGACGACGAGATCGACAAGATCCTCGGCACGAACGCCCTGGATTTGCTCAGGACCGTCGCCAGCTAGCCGCGAACCTGAACGGGCGGCGCCTCCCAGATCAGACCGGCGGCCTGCCAACCGCTCCCGGCGGCGAGCGGCGAGGCCCGTCAGAGTGGGCAGTCCTAATAGGGTGCTGCCGCTCACGCAACACGTAGCCGCCAGCAGAGCTGCTGCAAGGCTGCTAGCCGGGCCGGTCCCGGCCTGGACGGTTGCTGCCGCGGGACTGTCGGAGGTACTGCTGGTCGGCGGCTGGCTAGTCGCTGGTGCACTTCAGCCCGTCTCTTACAGCCCCATGCAGCAGACCATGAGCGACCTGGCTGGTCAGACGGCGACCGATCCGTGGGTGATGACCGCGGCGTTGTTCGGCGTCGGGAGTTGCCAGGTCGCCGCCAGCATCGGCCTCACCAGGGCCGCAGTGCAGGCTCGCCTGCTGCTGATCCTGGCGGGCCTATCGACCATCGGGGTTGCCGCTTCGCCGGACGCGGCCGGCGGCCCGACGCCGTGGCACCTGGCTTTCGCAGTGTCCTCCGTAGTCACGACGCTGGTCTGGCCGATCTTCACAGTGTGCCGCGAGCCAGGCCGGCCGTGGGTTCTTGGGGTGTGCTCAGGTTTGGCCGTGACCGTCCTATTCGCCGCCCTGTCTGGCTGGCTGCTGATCAGCACACAAGGCAGCGGCGACCTAGGCCTAGTAGAGCGCCTGACCTGCTCGGCACAGGGAATGTGGCCTCTTGTCGTCGCCCTCGCGCTCTGGCAGGCCGAGGCGCATCCACCCATTCGCCCGGGCGGCGACCCGCTGTTGGAAGCCGACTACCGCCACCAGGGCCAAGAGGGCTGGCAGGACGCCGGCTTAGCCCTGGCGGAAGGAGCGCAACCTGCGGCGAGCCCGTCCGCGAGGGCGACCTCGAGTTCATCTCCACCGTGCCGGACTGGGAGATCACCGGGCCGCAGCCGCCAGCACAAGCGCCCGGCGAGGAATCCTCAGCCACCGCCTAGCACCGTCGGCGACCAGCACACCAATCCGGTACGAACTTCGGCCGCACGCAGAAGCCGTGATTCGTCCCGGCGCGCCTGTCA
>DASXIA010000489.1:0-7682 GCA_036488155.1 Streptosporangiaceae bacterium
GCCTGGCGAATAGTGGTCACTGACCTAAACTCGTCACCCGTCGGCCACGAGGAGGATCGCGATGCTCGACGGGGTAGGCCTGACCGACGAGCAGAGAAGGCATACCGACGGCCTTGTCGCGTCGGCGCCATCTGCAGCCACGCGATCTTGAAATGATCCAGCGGCACAACACACTGCAGCAATTCCCGCGAACACGACAGCTGCCCGGTGCGTCGGCGGCATAGCGGGGTATTCGGCCGGTTGCCGCCATTAATTCGCCGGTTGTTGACCGGATGGTCAGGCAGGCAGGTCATGCTCGCTGGGTCAGCATGCGACCGTTTCTGGAGGCGGCATGGCGGACCGGGCATTCCCTTCAGGCGGCGAGGCTGAAGCTGCCGGTCGGCGTGCGCCCGACCGCCGGCGGTTCCTCAAGGGCGCTGGCCTCGTCGCAGCGGCTGGCGTCGCCGGGCCGCTGTTGCCCAGGGCGACCTCGCGGGCCCTGGCCGCGGGTCCCGGTAGCACTCCGATCAGGCACGTGATCGTGGACTGCCAGGAGAACCGGTCGTTCGACCACTACTATGGCTTCGCCCCGTTCGCCGGGGCATTCGGCGTGCCTGCCGGTTACGCTCAGCCGGACGGCAACGGCGGCCAAGTCACGCCATACCATTTCGCGAGCCTGACCACCCCGGACATCGGGCATTCGTGGCAGGCCATGCACGCCGAATACAACGGCGGGAAGATGGACGGGTTTTACACCGCGGACGGGATCAACTGCCTGGGCTACTACACGCAGCAGGATCTGCCGTTCTACTACAGTCTGTTCAGCAACTTCACGCTGTGCGGGAACTACTTCTGCTCCGTCCTCGGCCCGACCTACCCGAACCGCTTCTACCTTGCGGCCGGTACGTCCGGGGGAATCACGAACAACAACGACTGGGGATTCGGCATCTTCGATTACCCGATCATCCTCGATCTGCTCGAGGACGCGGGAGTGAGCTGGAAGGTCTACAACACCTCCTGGGACCCGGTGCCGCCCGGCGACAGCGACAACGTCTTTGTGTTCTGGAAGCGCTGGGCCAACGACCAGAGGACCCGCGCCAACGCTTCGGATTACCTGGCCGATCTTAAGCACGGCAGGCTCCCGCAGGTGTCGTTCGTCGTTCCCAGCTTCCTGCGGGGTGATGATGAGCACCCGCCCGCGAACGTGCAGACAGGGATGGGCATCCAGCAGCAGCTCGTCAGCGCGTTGTGGGACTCCTCAGCCTGGTCCAGCTCGGCGTACATCATCACCTATGACGAATCCGGCGGCTACTTCGACCATGTGGCGCCCCCGCAGCTGGATGCGTACGGGCTGGGGTTCCGGGTGCCCACCTGGGTCATCTCGCCGTTCGCCAGGAAGGCACACCTGGAGGGAACCCACTACGAGCACAGCTCGATCCTGAAGTTCATCGAGACGGTCTTCGGTCTGCCGACCCTGGCCTCGGTCAACCACCGGTTCGATGCGGGAACGCCCGGCACCAACAATGACGCCGCGGGCGGACAGCCCGTCGGACCGCCGGCTCCGCCCCGCGACGGCCGTGCCGATATCGGCAACCTGCTGGAATGCTTCGAGTTCTGAGCGCGCACAGGCGCCAACGGAAAATGGTGATCATGGGCAAATCCCTCCGCGCCCGCATCGCGCCAGCGCTGGCGCTGGCTCTGGCCGCATCGTTGCTGTCCCTGGCCGCCGCGGCCACGGGTGCATCGGCAGCTGCGGCCGCGCCGGGCACCTCACCGACGGCGCCTGCTACCAGGCTTGAAGGCGTACCGGCGTTCGGGCACGTCTTCATGATCATCGGCGAGAACACCACGTACTCGCACCTGACAGCGACCAACGCGCCGTACCTGCTGGGAACGATCAAACCGCAGTCGGCGTGGCTCACCAACTACTACGCGGCGACGCACTGGTCGCAGGCCAACTACGTCGCCCTGGTGAGCGGGCAGTTCACCAAATGCGAGCAGCAGGATGGCGGCATCGCCTGTCACCAGAACATCGACAACCTCTATCATCAGCTCGACCTGGCCGGGCTGAGCTGGAAAACGTGGCTGGAGGCCGGGGCCGCCAAGTGCGATACCGGGTCGGGCGGCAGCTGCGCGAGTAACGACCCGTGCCCGCTGACCGGCTTCTACACCACGGGAAACCCGCCGATCCTGTTCGACGACATCGAGGGTCCCGGTGGTGTCTGGTCAGCGACCGCCCCGTCACAGGAATGCCTCGCCAACGACGTGCCCGCGGGAACACCTGACCAGGGCATGTCCACCTTCGACGCTGATCTCGCCTCTGGCAACGTCGCCAATTTCAACATGGTGCTGCCGAACGGCTGCGAGGACGGAGAGGCGAACTGCAAGCCGGTGAACAACCGCTACACCCAGTTCGACAGCTTCCTCGCCAGGGAAGTACCCAAGATCGAGTCGTCGCCAGCCTTCGGCAGCAACGGCGTCATCATCGTCGTCTACGACGAAGACGAGCGCACAGGCGGTCTTGCCACGAAGAACGGCCTCGGTTCCGGCGGACACGTGGCATGTGCGGTCATCAGCCCGCTCGCCGTGCCCGCCTCCTACGACGCCAAGTACTACCACTACAGCCTGCTGCGCACCATCGAGGACGGCTTCGGCATCACAAGCTACCTTGGCAGCGCTAACAGCGTCCAGCCGCTCACAGGCATCTGGCGCCCGGCAAGCTAACATGCGCGCGAGCCGGGCAGGATCAGCGCCAGTCACCCAGCGCGTGCTCTTCACGGCGTGCGGCCCTGCCGATTAAATCGTTGGCTGAGTGATCTTGCCTGCCCGTCTGGCTGATCACCGGGCGGGTCGTCCAGGGAACGCTGAGGCGGTAATCCTGGGATGAATGGGCACGGGCAGTGGGACGGTCCCGTAGTACCTGCGAACCTGCCGGACAAGGCTTTGGCTGCGGAGGCTGGGAGGATAGGGGACCGGCCAGGGGGAACACGGACGGGTATCGGTCGGGGACCTGGGATGAGTGTGCCTTGTGGTGGTGGCACCATCTGCGCGGTGTCGGGTTAGGCCGCGGCGGGGTGTCTAGAGCAGTTCGGCTCGATGCCGGCTGCTCGCGGGATGGATGAACTCGGCTGCCGGTCTGCCTAGCCATTGGGTAACGCGCATCGTCAGGGCCATGTCGGCCATGCGCGCGGTGCGCAGATTAGTCAGCCGGGCGGAGGTGCAGCCGATCTGCTCGGCCAGTGCTGCCCAGCTCAGCCCCTGTCGCTGCCGCTCGGCGTGGAGCGCGGCATGGAGCTGGCCGAGGTCCCAGCGGAGCCGGCTGCCTGGACCTGGGTCTGGAAGCCGCGCGTCTGCGACGTCAGCAGCCGGGCCGGTGAGAAACTCCTCCGGTGCCCGCCCGAGCCAGCGCAGCAGGTACAGCGCGTACTGGCACGACGCCTCGCCTCGCGCACCCAGGCGGGAGACCGCGCCGCCGCAGATCGGGTGATCGCCGCGTTCGGCATTGAGGTCCGCGGACTGATCCCACAACTCGTCGGCCAGGTCGAACCAGCCCATATGCCGGTCGCGGCGCGCCTCGTCGACCGCCGCGAAGAACGCGGCGAAGTCGAATGTGGCCAGAGCATCCACGGTCGTCATGTCCGCCTGCCTTCCCGTCGTCTCGACGCGCTAGGTGAACCTGTCGATGATGCTGCGACAATTCTGGCTGACCGCTAGCCCGCTTGGCCAGGTGGGCTACGGCGCGCTGATCTGGCGGGCCTCCCGCGCACACCGGCAGCGATCTGTTGTCCGCGGCCGCCGGAGCGCTGGCCAGGCTCGGCCGAGCACTCTAAAGCCAGCCGCGCCGCCAGCCGGGCGCGTTTCCTTAAGCCCCGGTAAGACTCAGCGGCACAGCCCGGACCTCCGCCGTCCGCTGGCGCTGGCGCTGGATAGATCGATCGACAACCTGGCAGGTAACGCGCCCTTGCGCCTCCCAGTAGTCCGCGGCGCGCGGTGGTTCGGGCCACAGGCCCGGCCGTTCGTGCTCCGGATTGAGGTGCCGCTGACGTGCGAGGAGATGGTGGCCGCGCTGTACGACGTCGCGCAGCCGGACGAGATCAGCCGCGATGAGGATTCACGCGGGAACGCGGCCGTCACACTACTCACCGAGGGCGATGCGGGCAGCTTTGAGGCGCCATCGGCCGGCCGGATGGCATCACCCGGCCGGCCGATTCCGTTCTACACCGTCAGATTAGTTCCTCTTCGGATTTGGATGTCAGCTCACGTTGAGCGCGGTGTCGTCGAGGACGAACGAGGTTTGCAGTTCGAAGTCCTCGGTGCCGGTGAACTTCAGCGTGATGGTCTGCCCGGCGTAGTTGCTCAGCGAGAAGCTGTGCTGGGCATATCCGGTGTTGTGGTCAAGGTTGGAGTAGGTGTGCAGGGTGGTCAGCACCGCGCCGGAGCTGTTGAGCACCTGCACGTTCAGCTTGTCGTACGCGGTGGTCTGGGTGGTCTCCGCCGTGTCGATGTGCAGCCAGAAACTGAAGTTGTAGGTGGAGCACCCGGCAGGCAGTGTGACTTTCTGCGACAGCGTGTCGGTGTGAGTGGTGCCGTAACCGTCCAGCCATGCGTCCCAGGTTCCGCTGTGCGGCGGTTCCTGGCTGTGGTTGCTGATCACGCCGCTGCTCGCGGACCACGGCGCCGCGGTACCAGTCTCGAAACCGGGATTGCCGAGGAGCTGCGCGGCAGGGCAACCACCGCTGGGTGTGGCAGTGGCCTCGTTGCTTTGCGCACCCTCGCCGAGGGCGTTTACGGCACTGACCTTGTAGTAATAGACCTGGCCGTTGGTCAGGCCGGCGTCCGTGCAGGAGAGCACGGCGCCGAGGCCGCTACAGCCGCCACTGGTGAGCAGCGTCTCGTTGCCGGGCGACGTACCGCGGTACACCTTGTAGGACGTGATATTGACGCCCCCGTTGCTGGCGGGGGCCTGCCAGCTCAGGGATACCTGGCCGTTGCCGGCGCCCGCAGTCAGGTTCTGCGGCGCGCCAGGTGGCGTCCCCTGGACCGGCGAGGCGGTGATCGTGACGCTCGATGTGGCTGTCTTGGCCGGTGATGAGCTATCCGTGGCCGTCAGGGTCGCGGTGTAGGTCCCGGCAGCGGTGTAGGTGTGGCTGGGGTTCTGCGCCGTGCTCAGCGCGGACCCGTCGCCGAAGTTCCAGCTATAGGAGTACGGCGGGGTCCCGCCTGTGGCGGTGCCGGTGAAAGCGGTGTTCAGCGGGATCTGGCCAGAGGTCGGCACGGCGGAGGCGGTGGCTTGCAGGGGGTTGCCGACGGCGCTGACGTTGATGGTGACGGTCGATGTGGCCGTCTTAGCCGGCGACGAGCTGTCGGTAACGGTCAGGGTAGCGGTGTAGGTTCCCGCGGCGGTGTAGGTGTGGCTGGGGTTCTGCGCCGTGCTCAGCGCGGACCCGTCGCCGAAGTTCCAGCTATAGGAGTAGGGAGCCGTGCCGCCGGTGGCCGTGCCGGTGAACGACACGCTGAGCGGCGCGTTGCCTGTCGTCGGCGTGCCGGTGGCGGTGGCCGAGAGCGGGGTTGAGCCCTGGACCCAGAAGTCCTCCAGCGGGTCACCGAGAGCCGCCTGATCGGCGCTGGTCATCGGGAAAGTCGAAAGGCCGGGGTTGTCGCTGGGATTGATGATGCCCGGCTGGACGTTCTCCATGGTGCGTTCCATCGCGGCAAGCACGTTGCTCGTCGTGTACGCGACGTGTGAGATGTAGTGCTGCTTCACGTACAGCGGCGATCCGATGACGACCAGCGGCACCCGGAAGGTGTTGCTGACGTGGTCCGGGCCGTTGTTGCCGTTCTGGGTGTCGTCCTCCGTGACCACGATGAGCGTGTTGTCCTTGTAGGACGAGTTGCTCATGATGGAGTTGACGATCTGGTTGGTCACGGCATCGTTGGTCGGGATGTCCTGGAAGCTGCCGGGATGATCATTGAAGAGCTCGACATAGGAGTAGGCCGGCAGCCCGTTAGCGGTGACGTCGTTCAGGAAGTCGGTCCCGACTGTCTGATCGGGGATGTTCTGGCCGCCGCAGGTGTACTCGTTGTAGTGCAGTTCCTCCGGGATGGTCGTTCCGGGGCGGTCGACGGGCAGCACCTCGAGGTTATGCGTCGCGGGATTACGCCAGTACCCGCTGCCGCTGGTGAGCATCCAGTAGAAGTCCCCGTTCAGGAGGAACGTGTAGGGGCTGCTGCCGGTCCCCGTGCCGGTCTGAGCTGTGCATGGGTTAGTGCCCTCCCCGGCCGGGCCCGTCGTACCGCCCAGGAAGCGGTCGAACTGCGTGCCGGTAGCGGCCGGATAGGACTGCTGCTGTGAGCTTGAGGACGACTGGGCGGAGAACAGCCACCAGTGGTTGGGCCCGCTCGGCGGCTGCGTGCCCGTGCTGTAGGCGTCCCCAAGCGCATAGGTGCTGGCTAGCGAGTGCAGGTCAGGCACCTGGCTGATGTGGTTCGTGCTCTCGACCTTGCCGTTGCAGCCCGCTGCGATCGTGGTGGCGCAGTCGCCGAGGTAATCGTCGAACGTGTGGTTCTCCCGCATGATGATCACGAAGTGCTTGAACGGCGGGAAGTAAGGAGCCAGCGGATTGATCGCCGCGGCCTGCGCCGACGTCAGCTCAGTCTTCAGCTCAGTCTTGCGGCCGCACATTCCCGCCAGGCACTTGCCAGCCGGCGGGATCGTCTTCCCGCTGGGAATGTGGAAGTTCTTCGGCTGCGGGAACCGCGTGAACTCGACGCCCGGCTTGGCGAAGCGGGCGCCGGTGCAGTTGTAGTTATCCGGCTTGTAAGTCTGGTAGCGCTTGCCGATAGGACGATCGGCTTCGTCCGGATCGAGCCTCGGGTTCCAGCCTTTGAGTGTGCATGATCCGACGCCCGTCGCCGGATGGCGACTGGCATGGATGGCTGCGCCGCTTGCCGAGCTCATGGAGACGGCCAGCGCGACAGCCGCGACTGCGGCACCGCCTGTTACGAGTGGTTTCCACCTGATCATCGACGCTCCAGCAGCAGAGTCCAGCGGGGGTGCTAGACGACCTCCGCTCTCACATCGTCGCGATTGGCCATGAACATCACAAGTTAACAACACGGGACATTCTCGTGACCATTCGAAGTGCGGCCACGTGATGCCGTGGCTATCACTCGGAACTCCATTCGACCGGAAGAAGAACAAGCCGCTCCGCTGATGTCAAGCTCGCGCCAGGCCGCTTGCGATTGCTTACGCCAACTAGTAAGCTTGTCAGACGGGCGAATTTTTTTTTTTTGCGCTTTGTTTCTCTCAGTTTTGTCGCATGCCATTTGCCAGTGTCCCGGCAGCCGACGGTAGCGAAATAGGCAGAGTCATGGACGAAAAACGGCCACCTCGGACATTATCCGGCAGTAGCCGGACGCTGAGTAACGGACGATTAATCCGCGCGTTCGGGGTTCAAGTCCCTGGCGGCGTAACCGTCCCACATCGGCACCGGTCCGTAGGCAGACGCACCCGGCCTGACCTGGCGGTTTGGCTCATTCTTTGCCTTAGCCCGGATCATTCACGTGACCTGATCGGTGGCGTGACAGCAGGTCCCTTTATCGCACACGCGACTGTCGGGAGCCCTGGTGACAGAGTTGCAGTGGGCGGTACTGGCATGGGAGACGCCGCTGTGCTTATCGCCTGGGTCAGCGGGACGATTGCG
>DASXIA010000064.1:0-51348 GCA_036488155.1 Streptosporangiaceae bacterium
TCCCTTGCCTGATGGTTCGTCACGGTCGTGGCTGCAGGACGGTGACGAGGTCACGATCACCGCCGTCGCGCCCGGCGCGGACGGTACCCGGATCGGGCTCGGGTCAGCGACCGGCTGCATCTTGCCGGCCGTGCCTGAGCCGGCCGAGGGCCACCACTAAGTTTCGCCAGTCGAGTCGGGAGGCAGCCTGGTTCGGTGGTCATTGAGCGCGGCCCGCCGAGCGGGGAAGATCGCTGCATGACTCGCCACCAGCTCGACCCGTCACCGTCAACGACAGTCGACGTGTTCTCCCGTGACCTGCCGCCGGCGCTGACCGTCGACCCCGGCGACACTATCGTGCTGCGTTCCCTAGACGCGTCCGGCTCCCTGGAGCCGCAGACGTTTCCCGGCGAGAGGGTGCCGACGATGGCCGGCCAGGGGCGCGGCCATTGCCTGACCGGGCCGATCGCCGTGCACGGCGCGGTGCCGGGCGACGTGCTGGCGGTGCGCTTCGTCTCGCTGCGGCCTGACACCTGGGGCTTCACCGTCGCCGCAGGCCGCGACACCCCGCTGACCAGGCGACTCGGCTTGCACGAGGGCCCGCCTGCCTGGCTGCTGTGGCAGATTGACGCGGACGCGGGGGTAGCCACCAGCGACCGGGGGCACAAAGTGCGGATAGCCCCGTTCCACGGCGTAGCTGGCGTCGCCTGGGACGAGCCGGGCGAGCACTCGACCATCCCGCCGCGGCCGGTCGGCGGCGGCAATATCGACTGCAAGGAACTGGTCGCCGGATCGATCCTGTACCTGCCGGTCGCCGTGCCCGGCGCGCTGCTGAGCATCGGCGACGGTCACGCTGCCCAGGGCGACGGCGAAGTCGCGGGCACCGCTATCGAGTGCGGCATGACGACCGAGCTTCAGCTTGAGCTGGTAGCGCACCGGCCGGTTCCAGGAGTGCACGCAGAGACTCCGGCTGGCCAGATCACCTTTGGCTTCAGCCCGGATCTCAATGCAGCAATGGGCGATGCGCTCGACGCGATGCTGACCTGGCTGCAGGCTAGCTACGGAGTTGACAAGGCAACGGCGCTGGCGATTGCCAGCCCGGTGCTCGACCTGAGGGTCACCCAGGTGGCGAACCAGTCCTGGGGCGTTCACGCGCTGCTACCGGCGGGCGCCATCTGCTGACGCGCTATCTCCCTCCTGATGCTGACCGGCCACGGGCCCCGCGCGACGCAGCTGGCGGATGCAACGCGCAGGATGCCCGTGATCAGACCACCGTCGGGCTAACCGCCGCTGGTCGGTGTGCCGGAGCCGATCGCCATTGCGAAGATGTGCATGGCGTTGACGCCGTTACCTACGCCGCTGCTCACTGTCGGCAGGGTTACGGAGGCCACGGTCTTGCCTGGCTCGAGTTGCACCGACTCGAAGTAGATGCTGACCGGATGCTGGACTTGTGTGCTGCTGGCGAAATTCCAGCTCGTGGTGGTCGTGGTGACCTCGTCGCCGGCGACCGCGGCGTTGTTGTACCAGTCGGCCATGACCAGGCCGAACGACTGAGTGCTGCCGTCGGTGTAGGTAATGGTGCCGGTCCCGCTGGCCGTGCCGAAGCCGGCGGCCCCGAGGAAACCTAGATCGGTCCCCGACCCGGACACCTCGATGGTCTGGCCATCAGCGATCACGTTGTCGGGTGCGCCGACCGCGCTAGGCCAGGTGAACGTCGTTCCGCCCACCGTTGCCTGGCCGCCCGCGGCGAGCGGAGTCGGCGTGCCTGCCGCCAGCGCCTGCGCCGAGTAGCTGTCTCCAGTGCCGTCGAAGTTGGCGGCGCCCGGGTCGGAGTTGTCGCTGATCCCTGCGTTGTCGTACGCGGCAGCCAGGGACGAGTAGGGCGCGCCTGTCGTAGGGCTGCCAGTTCCGATGGCCATGGCGAAGATATGCATGGCCGTGGCGCCGCCCGCCCCGTTCACTGTGGGCAGCGTAACCGAGGTGACCTGTTTGCCGGGCCGTAGCGGCACCGAGGCGAAGTACACGCTCACCGGATGGGGGCCAATCGGGTTGCTCTGGAAGTTCCAGCTGGAGCTTGTGGTCAGCAACTGGTTCCCGACCGCGGGGCTATTGGCATACCAGTCAGCCATGTTCAGGTTGAAGGACTGGCTGGTGCCGTCGGCGTAGTTGACAGTGACGGTGCCGGTCGCGGTGCCGTTCTGGCTGGATCCGAGGAAGCCGAGGTCGGTCCCGGTTCCAGTCAGCTGCACAGTCTGACCGGCGGCGACCACGTTGTCCGGGCTTCCAGCCGCGGCTGCTGGCCAGGTAAAAGTGGTCCCGCCAGTGGTGACTGTCGTTCCCGGCGATAGAGCCGTCGGGGTGGCAGCAGCCAGCGCTTGGGCGGAGAAGCTATCGCCCACGCCGTCGTAGCTGGCAGCGGCTTCGTCGGAGTTGTCGCTGATCCCGGTGTTGTTGTACGCGGCGGCCAGGGATGAATACGGGACGACGACTGAGGCGGACGCCTCGACCAGGCCGGGACTGAGCCCGCCCGGTCCCGTCTGCTGGTAGGTGACCCTGGCGGTGAGGTTACGGGTGCCAGGCTGTGCGCTAGCCGGCACGCTGACAGCAAACCGGGCCGTCACCGTCTGGTGCGGCTCGACCGCACCGGGGACTGGGCTTGCAGATGCGACGGTCCAGCCGTGCGGGACGTCCAGTGCGAACTGCGCTTGCGGCATGGCGAAGTCACCGTTGTTCACCAGCGTCGCGGCGACGGTCGCCGTGGAGCCCGCAGCGATGACAGACGGCGCTTGCACCGTTGCGTACCGCGCGCCGAGCGTGCGGATGACATCGAAACCACCCTGCAGTGGCAGGTTTGCCGGCGCCGAGGAGTCGCCGACGTACACCCCGAAGTGCCCGTCGGGCACGACCCAGCCGTTGGCCGCGTCATTCCAGTACGAGAGGTCGTGACCGGTGAGGCTGAACTGCACGGTCCTGGACTGGCCAGGTTGCAGGGTGACCTTCTGGAACCCCTTGAGCTGCCGTGGCGGCTCGCCGGCGGCCGACGGGTCACCCAGGTATAGCTGGGCGATGTCCGATCCGGCTACCTGGCCAGTGTTAGTGACCGTGGCGGACACAGTGACAAGGTTGCCCGACTGGCCGTTGCACTGGCAGCTCGTAGCGCCCGGATCCGAGCCGGTGTTCTGGACCTGCTCCGAGCTGATCTGGAGCTGGCTGAACCGGAAGCTGGTGTAGGACAGGCCGTAGCCGAACGGGAACAGCGGGGTCTCGTTGTTGGCGTCGTAGTAGCGGTAACCGACATTGATTCCCTCGGAGTACTGCGCCTGGCCGCCAACGCCAGGGAACTGACTCGGGCTGTCCGCGGGCACCTGCGAGAGGCCGGCCGGGAAGGTGACGGGCAGGTGGCCACTGGGGTTGACCTGGCCGAACAGGACGGCGGCCAGCGCGGTGCCGTTGCTCTCACCGGGATACCACGCGTCCACTACGGAGGCGACCTGGCTCAGCCAAGGCATTGCAACCGGAGCGCCGGCGTCGACGACCACGACGGTGTGCGGGTTGGCCGCGGCCACCGCCGAGATGAGCTCGTCCTGTGCGGACGGAAGATTGAGGCTGGCCCGGTCGGCCGCTTCGGACTCGGTGTCATCGGACACCACCACAACCGCGGTCGATGCGGACTTGGCCGCGGCGACGGCCTGGGCAATGCTGGGCGCCAGGTCGGACGGCGTGGCCCAGCTTAGTTTGGCGGATGGCCCGCCGCCGGACAACTGCAGCTTGTAGGTCTGGCCGGCCTGCAGGTTGACTCCGACGGAATAGGTCGAGACCGGCGGCGTTCCTGGGTTGGCCAGGATCTCCTTGCCGTTGAGGGACAGGTTCGTGGCCGTATACGAGCCAGGGTTGCGGAACGCAAGCACGTAGGTCCCGGTTTCCGGCGCCGTCAGCGTGCCGGTGTAGGTGCCGCCATAGCCAGTGCTGGCGTAAGCCGGGCTCAGGTCGGTACTGGGGATCGGCGTGAGCGAGGTGTCCGTGGGCAGGCCCTGTGCATACTGCACCGTCGTGCCATTGCCGGCCGCGGCCTGAATGCCCTGCAGCGGGGTCACGTGGAAGGTGGAGGTCACGTACGCGCTGCCCCCGCCGGTGTCCGTCGGGTCCGGCGAGGCGGCCGGCCCGATCACCGCGATGGTGCCGCCGCCTGCTGCCTGCAGCGGCAGGGTGCCGCCGGTGTTCTTCAGCAGCACCGTGCCATCTTCGGCCACCTGGGTCGAGACGTCCTGGTTTGCCTCAGTGGTGACGGTCGCGCCAGTAGAGCCGGTCGGCGGGTTGTTGAACTCGTTGAACTTGAACATTTCGGTCAGGATCCGCGCCACCATCTGGTTCAGCGTGGCCGTGCTCACCTGGCCGTCCTGCACCGCAGCCTGCAGGGCCGAGCCGTAGTACTGCGGCGCCGGCATTTCCTGGTCCATGCCGGCGTCGGCTGACTGCACCGTCGAGTGCGTGGCCTGGTAGTCCGAGGTCACGAAGCCAGGGAACCCCCATCGCTGGTCGAGGGTTGTGTTCATCAGGTACTGGTTCTGGCAGGCGGCCTGGCTGTTAATCGTGCTGTAGGCGCACATCACCGACGACGCCTTCGCAACCTGAATTGCCGCCCAGAACGCCGGCAGGTAAATCTCGTGCAGCGCGCGCGTGCTGACGATCGCGTTGTCAGCCGGGGTGTTGCGGTTGGTCTCCTGGTTGTACACGGCCAGGTGCTTGACCTGGGCCATCTCGTCCTGGCTCTGCACGCCCTCGATGTCCGCGGTGCCGAGTGCGGCGTTGAGGTAGGGATCCTCGGTGTAGGCCTCGAACGACCGGCCCCAGCGCGGGTCGCGGTCTATGTTCACTGTCGGGCCGAGATCGACCATGGCGCCCTTACCGCGCTCTTCCGAGCCGACGACCTGCCCGTACGCCCGCGCGAGGGAAGGGTCGAACGTGGCCGCTAGGGACACGGCCGACGGCATCTGGGTCACGCCGGTCAGCCCGTCGCCCACGCCGACCGGACCGTCCTCCTCGCCGATGGCCGGGACGCACAGGCTCGGGATCGCCGAGATGTAGAAGACGTACGGCTCACTGAACCCGGCGCCGGTCACCATGTTGATCTTGTTGCCAAGCGTCATCTGCGACAGCAGCATGCCCACTCGCTGGTCCACCGGGAGCGACTGGTTGAGCCACGGGCACGACGGGCTGGCCGACGCCGCGGACTTGGCAGCGGACTCCGCGTTCGCGTCGGGCGCGGTCGCGGCAATCGTGAGCGGCACAACCAGGGCGAGGCCGGCCGCAAGGGCGGCCATTCTCCGTAACGGGTGAGTACGCGCGATCGCGACGAGCTTCATGAACGGCCTCCGATGCCTGCCGAGCAGTTCAGGTGCGTTCTCGGCCGAGGTTGTCTCCGACCGGAAGGTGAGCTTCGTAACGATAGGGAGGATATAACCGTGCCTGTTAACGTTTCCTAAAAATTCGACCGAGTCCAGGAACGATCCGTTAACGCCAACTCACGCTGATGCTGTGGCCCCTCAATGGCGTCGTTGCATCACATGCACATCAGAGAACGGGGCGCGCGCCGCCATCCGCTCGACTGTCGTGCCTGAGTAGCCGTGCGGCGGCGCCCTCGGGACCGCTCACCAGACAGGTACGCGCCGTCATTCAGCACTCTCATCTCCGGCTCATCAGTGCCTGCGCATGCTGTGAACACGAAGCGTCCAGGACCCTGCATCGGCGCCCCGGGCGAACAGCGGAGCAGCCCCGATGGGAGCCAATCCGGCCGAAATCGAGCCCGACGCGCAGGCAATGACCCGGATCGTCCTGCGGCCGATCGGGTCGCCGCTGCCGCTTGGGTACTTCACAGTGGCGATCGACAACGTGCTGACCAGCACGCTGCAATGGGGCGTGCCGCCGCCGCACTCGGGATCTTCTATGTCGTGTTCGCGGTCTTCATATCGTTCATGCTGGCCAGCGCGCTCCTCAAGCGTGCCCTGGCTGCCGTCCTCGTAGTCGCCGCGCCGCGGTTCCTGATTGCCGGCCTTGCCGAGATCACCGGCAACCACGGGCTCTCCCAGGCCGGTGCCGTGCTGGGCTTCCTCCTGGCCGCAGTGGCGGGGTACACAGCGTTCGCGCTGTTGATGGAGGACTCCCGCGGTCGCGAAGTGCTGCCGATCGGGCGGCTGGGCGCGGCCCGCCAGGCGACCCATGGCAGTCTGGCCTTTGAGCTGCGCGACATCCAACGGCAGGCCGGCGTCCGCCGGACGCTGTGACCACCGGCAGCAGCGGGCGGACGTGGCGGCCAGCTTCTAACAACGTTGCGGATCAGCGGTCGATCACCTGGAAAGTCGCCAGGCCGGGATCGGCGGCGTAGGCGATCCGGCCGCCGTCGGCCGCAACCTCGCGCAGGGCCTTCACAGCTTCGGCGGTAATCAGCTCGCCGGGCGCCAGCACCGGTACACCAGGCGGATAAGGCGCGATCAGTTCAGCGCTCACGCGTCCGATCGCCGCGGCGGCCGGCACGGTCTCAGCCTGCGCGAAGAACGCCTCCCGGGGCGCCAGCACCGTCTCCGGCTCAACCGTCCAGGACGCTGCGGGGGCAGGGTGCCGGGGCGTCCCACGGTGGCGCTCGACTGCCTCGATCAGCACCTCGGTAAATCTGGCGAGCTGCTTCTCGTCGTCGGCGATTGTCGGAATCGGCACGACAGTGTCGCGGTCGGCCATCTCTACCGGCATTCCGGCACCGATGATGTCGGCCTCGACCTTATTCCCGTGCGCGCCGGTTCCGGCCAGCAGCACGACCAGCTTGGTCGGCTCGACACCCGGCCCATCGAGCACGTCCAGGCCGGGCACTTCGCGCAGTCGCTTGCGCGCCGCCGCCACCGAGCGGATCAGCCGGCCGCACAGCCACTCGCCGTCTGCCGCCAGCAGCGCGCGCGCCGCGTCGATGCTCGCCATGATCGACCCGGTCGGGCTGGTGGTGTGCGTCGCTTCGAACGCCCGGTCCAGTCGCGCCGGGTCCAGTCGCTCGGTGCGCGCCAGTACCAGCGCTCCCTGGGTGTAAGCAGGAAGCGCTTTGTGGGCGCTGGTCACCATCGCATCGGCGCCTGCCGCGATCGCGTGCGGCGGCAGGTCCGGGTGGAACCCCAGGTGCGCGGCCCAGGCCGCGTCTACGATCAGCGGCACTCCGGCAGCGTGCGCCACCTCGGCGTGCCCGGCAAGATCGCTGATTGTGCCCACATAGGTCGGGTCACCAAGGAACACCGCGCACGCGCCCGGATGTGCCGCCAAGGCGTCCCGCACCGCCGAAACGGCGACGCCCGCGGGCAGCCCCGACGCTGGGTCGATCTCCGGCCGCACCCACACCGGCCGCAGCCCGGCCAGCACCAGCCCTAGCAGCAGCGACCGGTGCAGGGTCCGGTTGATGATGACCTCCTGGCCGGGCTGGCCGACCGCCAGGGCGAGAGCCTGGTTCCCGTGTGTCGACCCCGCTACCGAGAACCTGCACCAGTCGGCGCCCCAAAGCTGCGCTGCCCGCCGTTCGGAGTCGATCCGCAGCGCGTCGGCATGCTTGATCGTGTCGAGCCCGCCGTAGAACGGCGCATCGCCGGCTATCACTGCGCCGACCAGGTCCTGCCGTTGCTTGTGGCCTGGCACGGCCATCGGCAGCAAGTGGCCAGCATCGGCCTGCCAGGTGAAGTCCAGCCAGGCGGCCAGCATCGGCGCGTCGGCGCGGAGGCCGCGCGGGTCTCGGGGGTCGAACCGCAGTTCAGTCACCCGCCTAGTGTGCCGGACGCGCGCTGGCAGCGTTAGCCTGCTGGCATCCAGCCGCGCATACCCGTCTGCGCCACCTCGGCAGGAAGTTCAACGACCTGGCTGCCGGTAAGCCTCCCGTCGCCTCGAGTCCTCCGCTGGAGTCTGCTCTCCGGACGCGATCCCGGCTTGCGACTGCCCTCGGGTGGCGGCCGACCGCCCGCTTAAACCGCAGACCCCTGGGCGGCCGACCACCCCCGATGCGGCCGATGCCCCCGACCTGGCCTGGCCGCACGCCAGCTGCTCTGTCCACTGGCTGGTATTGACGTTACGGTCGCAGGGCGCCGCGCGAATCAGCGAAATCACCAGTCCGATCCCTAGTCGGTTGCCCAGTAGGCGACCGGGCAGCCTGACGAGGGCGTCAAAGGGCCAGGTAGGAAGCCAGGCGAGAGCGGAACTGACAGCCAGGCCGAGGCTGGCGAGCCTCGCCTGCGCGGCGCCGAACTAGCATGAGCTTGGGGGTGGTGGCGACGGGGGACTCGGGTGGCTCCGGGCCGCCGAAAGATCAGATCTCATCAGCTGCAGGGCAGCGCCTGCTGGACCGCCATGCGGAACGGGCGGCCATCGACGACGTCCTGGGTTCGGTACGCGACGGACTGAGCGCAACGCTGGTGATCGAGGGCTGTGCAGGCGCGGGCAAAACGGCACTGCTGGGATATGCCGCTGATTCGGCCCCGGACATGCGCATCTGCGGCGTCACCGGCATCCACACTGAAATTGGCCTAGAATTCGCCGCCCTGCACCAGCTGCTCGTCCCCTTCTTGCCCCGGATCGGGGACCTGCCCGGCCCGCAGCGCCAGGCCCTGCAGGTGGCATTCGGGCAGGCCGAAGGTCCGCCGGCCGGCCTGTTTCTCGTCGGCCTTGCAGCACTGACCTTGCTGGCATGCGGGGCCGAGGAACAGCCGGTGCTGTGCCTGATCGACGACGCTCAGTGGCTCGATGCGGACTCAGCGCGCGCGCTCGCATTCGTGGCGCGCCGCCTCTACGCCGATCGGGTCGGCATGCTGATCGCCGTCAGCGAGCAAGGATCAGCGCACGTGTTCGAACAACTGCCGACGGTGTCCATCCACGGCCTGCCGGCAACCGAGGCTGGCCAGCTGTTGCGGTCAGTGGCCCCGGCTCCAGTCGATGCTCAGGTAGTTGATCGCATCCTGGCCGACACCGAGCGGATCCCGCTGGCCCTGGTAGAGGTCGGCGCGCAGTTCAGCGCCGACGAGCTAGCCGGCCGTGCTGCCCTTCCTGAACCCATGCCGCTGGGCCGCCTGCTCGCGGATCGCTTTCGGCGCCAGTCAGCCGGGCTGGATCCTGACACGCGGGCGCTGTTGCTGCTCGCGGCAGCCGATTGCCACGGCGACCGAGCGCTGGTGTGGCGCGCCGCGCAACAGGACGGCATCGACACCGAGGCTGCCACGACTGCTGCCGAATCGGCCGGCCTGATCGAGCTTTCGGCAGGGTCGATACGGTTCCGCCACCCGCTGATCCGCTCGGCGGCATACCACAGCGCTTCCGATACCGACCGAAGGCGGGCGCACCAGTTGCTGAGCGCGGCGGCAGATCCCGGCCGGGACCGGGACTTGCTTGCCTGGCACCGGAGTGCAGCGGCGACCGGGCCGGATGAGGGCGTTGCCGTCGAGCTTGAGCGTGCCGCGGACCGCGCGCAGGACCGCGGCGGCTACGCGGCCAGGGCCGCGTTCCTGCGCCGCTCGGCCGAGCTGTCCGGCGATGGTGACCGCAGGGCCACGCGTGAGCTGAGGCTCGCGGCTGCCGAGATCGAAAGCGGTCACCCGGAGACCGCGCAGGATCTGGTTGACGCGGCGCTGCCCCGGTTGGCGGACCCGGGAGCCCACGCACAGGCACAGCGGCTGCGCGGAGACATCTTGTTCGTGCAGGGTCGCGCGGCCGAAGCAGCTGAGGTCCTCGCCGGGGCGGCCCGGTCACTAGCGCCGGACGACCGCGCCGCTCGCGAGGCGATGGCTACAGCGCTCAGGGCAGCCATCTGGGCTGGGCCCGCCGAAGCGCGAGAGATGGCCACGGCCGCGCAATCGTTCCCGCGCCCGGACCGGTCGAAGGCCAGCGTCGCCGACCTGTTGCTGGAGGGCTACGCGGCCAGGTACACGGCCGGCTATGCCGCCGCAGTCGAGCCGCTTCGCGCTGCCATCGGCCGTCTGCGGTCCGAGGACCTCGACCTGGTAACAGGGCTTCAGTGGTACGGGATGGGCACAGTTGCTGCCGCGAGCCTGTGGGACGACAGCCTTCTCGACTTCACCGACCATTTCCTGCATGCGGCCCGCGCGCAAGGAGCGATCACGGCGTTGCCGGTGGCGCTGGGCCTGCGCGGGATCGCTGACTGCCTCACCGGCGCTCTGGGCGACGCGCAGGACCGCTGGACAGAGATGCGGGAGATCATCGCGGCCGGCGGGAGCCGCCGAGTGCTCGGCATCGATAGCCTCAGCGAAGGCATGGCCCTCGTTTACTCCGGCCGGCTGGCCGAAGCCAACGCGCTCGGCGCCGCTCAGATGCGGGAGTCGGCTGCGCGCCGCGCTCGCGGGGTAGCCAGCATCGGCCAGGCCGTCGTGGCGATGGCCGATGTGTCGGCCGGCAACTATCACGATGCAGTCGACAATGCGACCGCTGTCGTCCGGGACGATCTCCCGTTCCTCGCCGAACTGGTCTTGCCCGAACTAATCGAGGCAGCCTGCCGCACCGGTCGTCGCGCCGAGGCGACCAGCGCTTTCGGCACCCTGTCCGAGCGGGCGCTCGAGGCGGGCACATCCATTGCGCTCGGCGTGCGTGCCCGAAGCGCTGCGCTGCTCAGCGAAGATGGCCGCGCGGAGCACGCCTTCCAAGAGGCAATCGGCCACCTCGAACACACCCCCGCCGCGGTCGAACTCGGCCGCGCGCACCTGCACTACGGCCAGTGGCTGCGCAGGTCGAAGCGCAAGCGCGACGCGCGACGCGAGCTGCGCGCCGCATACGACATGTTCGACCAGATGGGCGCGGAGGCATTCGCCGCACGAGCGGCCACCGAACTGTCGGCCGCCGGCGAGAGAACTCCGCCACGCACTGCGACGACTACCTTCGATCTGACCCCGCAGGAAGCCCGCGTCGCCGGCCTCGCCGTCGACGGGGTGACGAATAATCAGATCGCGGCCCAGTTGTTCATCAGCCCGCGCACCGTCGAATATCACCTTCGCAAGGTATTCAGGAAGCTTGGCGTCAGCTCGCGCTCGCAGCTCGCCCGGCACCTGCCCGCCAGTCCCTTGCCAGTGTCCCGCTAGCCCGCCGGTGGCCCGCTGCGCACATATGCCTCCACGGCGGCAGCGTCCTGGCCGGGCGCGAATGCCTCAAGCAGCCAGGTCACGCCGGCTTCGGCCAGAGTCGCGGCGGCCACCGCCCGCTCGTCCCCCGGCATACGGTGCAGCGCGCATCGAACAGCAATATCAAGGGAACGCGCTGCGCCGAGGCCAGTCAGCTGCGCCCGCAACTGCATGAGCTCGCCGGCCAGCGGAGGCTCCGGCCGGTCGCCCGAGTCCGCGAAGATCGGGAAGCAACCCTGCAGCCTGGCCGCGCGGGTGAGAGGCTTGCGGTTCGGCCAGCGGACTGCGGCCCAGATCGGGACCGGGTCCTGGACCGGGGCTGGCAGCAACGGCGGTGAGTCGACGGCGTAATGGCGGCCGGCGTGCAAGAGGGCGTTCCCGGCCAGAAGTTCCTGCAAGATTTCCAGGGATTCGTCGAGCAGCTCACCTCGCACGCGCGGCGCGGCTTCCTCGCCGAACGCGCTGAACTCGCGCCAGCCGTCGTCTCCGAGGCCGATGCCGACGACCAGGCGGCCGCCGGAGAGCTGGTCAAGCGTGGCTATCTGCCGGGCCAGTACCCAGGGCCGCCGCCGGGCGAGCGGGGTTACCAGTGCGCCCAGCCTGACCCGGCTGGTCGCCATCGCGATCGCCGCGAGGGTGGTCCACGCCTCGGCTACAGCCATGCCCGGCACGGCGAGTATGTGGTCCCACAGATAGAAGCCGTCCCAGCCGGCTTGCTCAGCGTCCGCGGCCAGCGTGGCGACCCGGCGCGGGTCCGCGAGCTCGCTGAACGGAGGCAGGAAGATCCCGTGCTTCACTCCGCGATTATCCCGCGCTCGCGCGTGTAGAACTCCACGCCCGCCGGCGGGAGCGGAGTGTTGCCCAGGATCAGGTCCGCTGACTTCTCGGCGATCATCATCGTCGGCGCGTAGATGTTGCCGTTGGTCACGTACGGCATGACCGAGGCATCCACCACGCGCAAACCGTCCAGGCCGTGGACGCGCATGCTGGCCGGGTCGACAACAGACACCGGGCCGGTGCCCATCGCGCACGAGCAGGACGGGTGCAGCGCCGTTTCCCCGTCGCGGCGAACCCAGTCCAGGATCTGCTCGGGCGTCTGAACGTCCGGACCCGGCGACAGTTCTCCGGCATTGTAGGGATCCATGGCGGGCTGGCTAAGGATTGAGCGTGCCACGCCAATGGCCTCGACCCATTCGCGGCGGTCTTGCTCGGTTGACAGGTAGTTGAACCGAAGTGCGGGCTTCGCCGCGGGATCGGCCGAGGTGATCGTGACGCTGCCGCGAGCGTCGGAGTTCATCGGGCCGATGTGCACCTGGTAACCGTGCCCGCCGGCTGGCGCCGAGCCGTCGTAGCGGACCGCGATCGGCAGGAAGTGGAACATCAGGTTCGGGTAGGCGATGTCGTCGTTGCTGCGAGCGAATCCGCCGCCTTCGAAGTGGTTGGTCGCGCCCGGTCCGCTGCGCAGGAACAGCCAGCGGGCGCCGATCAGCGGGCGGTTGCGCCACTTGAGTGCGGGCGCGACCGAGACCGGCTGCTTGCAGCCGTACTGCACGTAGACCTCAAGGTGGTCCTGCAGGTTCTCGCCGACGCCGGGCAGTTCGTGGCGCACGTGCACGCCGGCCGGCTCCAGCACGCCGGGACTGCCGATACCGGAGAGCTGAAGCAGCTGAGGGCTGTTGATCGCGCCGCCGGACAGGATAATTTCACCGGCGGTCGCGGTGGCGGGCTTGCCGCCGCGAAGGTACTCGACACCGGTCGCGCGGGTGCCGTCCAGCCTGATCTTGGTGACGAGCGCCCTGGTGTGCACCGTCAGGTTCGGCCGGGCGAGGACCGGGTGCAGGTAGGCGCGGGCGGCAGACAGGCGCCTGCCCCGGTGCAGGTTCCGGTCGAACGCAGCGAAGCCTTCCTGCCGGTAGCCGTTGACGTCGTCGGTGAGCTGGTACCCGGCCTGCTGGACGGCCTTAAAGAACGCGCGGAACAGCGGGCTGTCGGCCGGCCCGCGCTCCAGGATGAGCGGGCCGTCGCCGCCGCGGAACTCGTCGGCGCCCGCCAGGCAGGTTTCCATCCGCTTGAAGTACGGCAGGCAGTGCTGGTAGTCCCAGCTCGCCATGCCCGGGTCCGCAGCCCACCGGGCGTAGTCGAGCGGGTTGCCGCGCTGGAAGATCATGCCGTTGATGCTGCTGGAGCCGCCGAGCAGCTTGCCGCGTGCGTGGTAGATACGGCGGCCGTTCATGAACGGCTCGGGCTCCGACTCGTACTGCCAGTCGTAGAACCGGCTGCCGATCGGGAACGTCAGCGCAGCCGGCATGTGAATGAAGACGTCCCACTTGTAGTCGGGACGGCCGGCCTCCAGTACCAGAACCCGGTTCGAGCGGTCGGCAGAAAGCCGGTTCGCGAGGGCGCAGCCAGCCGAGCCGCCGCCGATGATGATGAAGTCGTAGCTCGTCGTCATTACGCCGCGCTCACCGCCCGTTTCGTAGTCAGCGATGATAGCGAAAGCTGACCGGCTCGGGGGTCTGCGGCGAGGAGTACTGTCGCGAAATGCAGTTCGAACCTCGCCTGCGTACCGGCCTGCACGACGGCAGTATCACGATGGCGTTCCGGCGGTGGCGCCGCTCGCAAGTCGTCGCAGGCCACCAGTACCGCACCGGACTCGGCATGGTGCTGGCCGAGACCGTCGACATCGTCGCACCAGCGGACATAACGCCGGCGCAGGCGCGCGACGCCGGGTTTCCCTCCGTCGACTCCCTGGTCAGCGACCTGCGCGGCGATCCTGCACTGCCGCTTTACCGGATCAGGTTCCGTCCGCTGGACAGCCCTGATCCGCGAGACGAACTCGCGGCGACGGCGACCCTCTCCGATGCCGAGGCGGCCGCGATCGCGGCACGGCTTGCGCGCATGGACGCGGTCAGCAAGCGTGGCGCGTGGACCAGGGATGTGCTAGAGCAGATCGCCCGTCAGCCTGGCGTGGTATCGACCATTCTCGCCGCTGAGCTCGACTGGGAGCGTGCTGACTTCAAGTTGCACGTCCGCCGGCTGAAGGAACTCGGACTGACGATCAGCCTTGACGTGGGATACCGCATCTCGCCACGCGGTGCCGCCTACCTCGCGCGCATCCCTGAGCGCGACTAGCCGCGGCCAGTGAAACGGTACGGCGGCTAAGCGCGCGTTCCGGCTAATAGCCGGCCAGCGGATCGACAAGGCCCGCCAGCGGCTCCCCCGCGGCGAACCTGGCCACGTTCTCGCGGATGCGCAGCGCCAGCGGCCGCCTTGTCATCTCCGGCGTGTCGGCGGTATGCGGGGTGATGATGCAGCGCGGTTGCGTCCACAGCGGGTGGCCGTCGGGCAACGGCTCGGGATCGGTAACGTCCAGCGCGGCTCCGCCGATCTGCTCATGCTCCAGTGCCGCCAGCAGCGCGCCGGTGTCGACATGCCGGCCGCGGGCAACATTGACCAGCCAGCCATCCGGTCGCATCGCGGCCAGTTGCGGCGCGCTGATCATGCGCTCGGTCTGCGGGGTCAGCGCGAGCGCGAGGAAGACGACCTTGGCATCGGACAGCGCCTCCGGAAGCATTGCCTCCGGAAGCGTGCGTGTCGCGCCGGGAACCGGATCCGGGCTGCGGCGCACTACGGTCACGCTCACCCGGAAGGGTGCCAGCAACGTCAGGAGCGCGCGGGTGATGCCGCCGCCGCCGAGTATGGCGACGGGCTCGTCGTACAGGCTCTGGCCGCCGTGCTCGCCCCAGGACCTCGCCTCGACGCGCTGGCGAAGTGAGCGAAGGCCGGCCAGCGCGAGCATCAGGGCGTGCTCGGCCACCGGTTCGGCGTAGCTGCCTTTAGCACAGGTCCAGGATCGCTCCGGATCGAGCAGGCCGGCCGCCAGGACGAGTTCGACGCCGGCCGAGGACAGCTGAATCCAGCGGGCCGAAGTCGACACGAGCGCGGCACGCAGGCCCTCGGTGTCCTGTGGCGCCAGCCAGATCAGCGCGTCGGCCCGCGACCCTGCTTCGGCTGGCTCCCCGCCGCCGGCGGATACCGCAGCGGCGACAAATTCGCTGGGCCCGGGACCGATGGCAACGCGCGGTTGAGTCACGTCCGCTGACACTAGCCCGGCGCCCACCGCGCTGGACTGCCGGGGCAGGTACGGCCTAGCGCAGCCCAGGGCAACGGGATTCACCGCAACGTTATGGTATTACCGGTGATCAGGCCGGCTTCGTCGCTGGCCAGGTAGGCGATGACGGCTGCGACCTGATCCGGGCTCGCGACGTGAAAGTGCTCCTGGCTCGTTTCGACGAAGCTGCGCACCGCGTCGGTGACCCAGCCGGTGTCGGTCACTGGCGGATAGACCATGTTTGCCGTGATGCCGTACGGCCCGAGTTCGAGAGCCGCCGACATGGTGTAGTTGCCCTGCGCCGCCTTCGCGGCGCCGTAGGAGACCTCAGTGGGAAACCCGAGGTCGCCGCCGGACGTCAGGCCGATGATGCGTCCCCAGGTCGATCCGCGGGCCACATGGCGGCGCGCGAACTCGGCGATCAGCAGAGCAGGCGCCATCGCGTCCACGGTGAACTGCTGCCGCCAGGTAGCCGCAGTGACTGGGCGCAGCGAGCGGCCGTGAGCGTCGCTACCCGCCGGACTGAAGGTGTCCTGGATCCATCCGGTGGCGTTGTTCACCAGGATGTCCACGGGCCCGAGCTGCTGCTCCGCGGCGTCGAAGAGCAGGGCGGGAACGGCAGGATCGGACAGGTCAGCCTCGACTGCTACAGCGCGGCCGCCTACCGACTCAATCTGGGCCACCACGTCGTCGGCGGACCGGCCGCGGCGGTCCCGGTAGGCCTGCGGCGTTCCCGGATCGGGCTCGTCCTCAACCCGCAGGTAACTGCACAGCACGGCGGTCCCGGTCCTGGCAAGCGCAATCGCGGTGGCCGCGCCGATTCCGTGGTTCGCCCCTGTGACGAGTGCTATATGCCCGGCTGCCATCTGTCCTCCCGTCAGGTGGCGGACGGGGTTGCCTTCCCCTCAGCTCGCACTGCCCGACCCGCCAGCAGATAGTAGACGACGCCGCCGACGATAAGCCCGGCGAACACGCTGAAGTCGGAGCTGATCGGTCCGCCGGTAGCCGACTTTGATGGCAGGCTTGATTCATGCCGCCCGCAACAGCCGAATCCGGACGAACGCCGACTAGCGACGAGGACGTGCAGCGGGGCCGGATCGGACCGGTAACCCCGCACAACGGTCCGATCACCATAGCCGAGTACGACTCCGGCTGGCCCGCGCTCTACAGCCGGGAGGCCAGCCGCATCCGGGCCGCGCTCGGCGATTCGGCCGTGCTCATCGAGCACGCTGGCTCCACGTCGGTTCCCGGCCTCGCGGCCAAGCCGATCATCGACATCGTGCTGGCGGTACCGGACTCCGCTGACGAGGCGGCCTACGTGCCGGCCCTGGAGGCGGCCGGTTACGTACTGCGGATACGCGAGCCTGACTGGTTCGAGCACCGGCTGTTCAATGGGCCGGACACCGACATCAACCTCCACGTCTTCACGACCGGCGCGGCCGAGATCGACAAGATGCTGCTCTTCCGCGACTGGCTGCGCGTCAGCGACGCTGACCGGGCCGCCTACCTCGAGGTCAAGCGAGAGCTCGCCAAGCGCACCTGGCGTCACGTCCAGCACTACGCCGACGCCAAATCGGCTGTCGTCGAGGAGATTCTCGCCAGGGCGGCAGCGGCGAACTGACCGCAGCCCTAGTTCACCTTGCGGTCGAGGCCTTGCCAGTACGGCTCGCGCAGCTTGAATTTCTGCAGCTTGCCGGTAGCTGTCCTGGGCAGCGAGTCGCGCACTTCGACAGACGTGGGGCACTTGAAATGCGCCAGCCGTGACCGGCAGTGCTCGATCAGCTCCGCGTCAGTGGCGGCGCTGCCCGAGCGGAGCACGACGAGCGCTTTCACCGTTTCGCCCCACTTGGCATCCGGAACGCCGATCACGGCCGCCTCGGCCACCGCTGGATGCTGGTAGAGGCAGTCCTCCACCTCCACCGAACTGACGTTCTCGCCACCGGAGATGATGACGTCCTTCTTCCGGTCCGAGATCACCAGGTACTCGCCGGCCTCCATGTGCCCCTTATCGCCGGTATGGAACCAGCCGCCATCCAGCGCCTTAGCCGACTCCTCGGGCTGCTCCCAGTACCCGGCGAACACATGATTGGACCTCGCGAGCACCTCCCCCTCCGCATCGGTCCGGATCTGCACGCCGACGGCAGGGACGCCCGCGCGTGACTGGAGCCGGGCCCGCTCGGCTGGCGGCATGTCGTCCCACTCGGCCACGGCGCGGTTGATGGTCAGCAGCGGCGCGGTCTCAGTCAGCCCGTAGATCTGGATGAACTCCCAGCCGAGCTCGGCCTCGACCCGCTCGATGGTCTTCGAGGGCGGCGGTGCGCCCGCCACCACGATCCGGACGGTGCCAGCGCCGGGAATGTGTCGCCCGGCAGCCCGCCGGTCGACAGCAGCAGTCAGGATCGCGGCGACCACGGCAGGGGCTCCGCACAGCAGCGTCACGCCGTGCGCTTCGATCCTGGCCAGTATCTCCTCGCCGTCAATCTTGCGCACCACGACCTGCGGAACGCCCATGCCGGTTACCGCGTACGGCATCCCCCAGCCGTTGCAGTGGAACATCGGCAGCGTATGCATGAACACGTCCCGGTCGGTTACGCCGGTGTGCCAGCCGAACGTCGCCGCGTTCAGCCAGCAGTTACGGTGCGTGAGCTGGACCCCCTTCGGCCGCGCCGTCGTGCCGCTGGTGTAGTTGATGCTTGCGGTCTCGTCCTCGTCAGCCGCCCACTCGGCAGGCTGCGCGCCGTCGGGAGCGGCAGCAAACAGCTCGGCATCGGCCGATCCGTCCAGCACGATCTTGTGCTTGACGCTGATGCCGCGCAGGCCCTCCTCCGACTCAGGGTCCACAAGCAGCACCGATGCGCCGGAATGGCCGATGATGTAGCTGATCTCCTCCGCGTTCAGCCGGTAGTTGACCGGAACCAGGATCCGGCCGTGCGCGCTGACACCGAAATAGCTGATCAGGAACCGTGCCGCGTTCGGGCTGACGATCGCCACCCTCTCACCGTGGCCGGTTCCCATGGCATCCAGCGCCAGCGCCATGCCGCGAGCACGGCGCTCCAGCTCCCGGTAGGTCAGGGTACCCAGCGAGCCGGCAGTGCCAGGCTCGTCAAAGACGGCCGTCCGGTCCCCGTAGACAGCCGCGCCGCGGCTGAGGTAATCCCCGATAGTGAGCGGCACCTTCATGAACGGCTCCCTAGCGCCAGGTACTTACTACACGCCTTGGTGCCTTCATATCAGGACAACCTCGCCGCCCGCACCAAGCAACCAGGGAGGGAACGCGCACGGCCCGGGCAGCTCAGTGGCGCCCCGCCCGGCCGTATTAGCGCGTGGCGCGCGCAAGTACGGGCTGCCGGGCTTGTCCCGAGATTTTGCTTCCGACCTCTGCCGGCCTGGCCAGCGCGGCCGATCCGACGCGGGTCTCGGCATAACGCGCGGCGACAGGCGCCGGCACCCGGCCCGGCTGGTCTGCTGGCTGCGGGCCGAAGTCCGGCCGCCTGAGTACGAGCCACAGCGGGATCCCCGCCACGGCAATGAAGAACACCGCCATCAGCGGGATGTTGAGCCAGAGCCAGTTCACCTTGAGATCGCCTCCGTCGACATGCCGGCGCCTCTCGCCAGCGACAATCTCAGGCTTGCCGGTGAAATTCTGATCCGGCTCTGACTGTCGTCGGCCGCAGCCATGAATCTCCCGATAGGGAGTACGCCCGGCAGTCCAGGTGCCAAGCGCCTGAGATAGCGGCTGGCCTGGCGGACATAATGTCGTGATGCAGAATTGCGTGCCCTACCAGCTGGTGAGGGCGCTGTGAAGGCGGTTGTCTACTCCTCCTATGGGGGCACTCCGGTGCTGACCGAGGTGGCCGACCCTGCCTGCCCCGACGGCGGCGTGGTCCTGCGTGTCGGCGCGACCGGGGTGTGCCGGTCGGACTGGCATGCCTGGCAGGGGCACGACCCGGTCGCGTTGCCGCACATCCCTGGGCATGAGCTGGCCGGAGTGATTGCCCAGACCGGACCGGGAGTCACCCGGTGGCGGGCGGGTGACCGGGTGACGGTTCCGTTCGTCTGCGGCTGCGGGGTCTGCGAGTACTGCCTGCGCGGCGACGCCCAGGTCTGCCCGGACCAGACCCAGCCGGGATTCACCGGGCCCGGATCGTTCGCCGAGCTGGTCGCGATCCAGGCAGCCGATGAGAACCTGGTTCCGCTGCCGGATCCGGTTGATTACGTTACCGCTGCGTCGCTGGGATGCCGGTTCGCCACCGCGTTCCGGGCGCTCACGGTGCACGGGCGGATCGGCGCCGGCGACTGGCTGGCCGTGCACGGGTGCGGCGGGGTCGGGCTGTCGGCGGTGATGATCGCTGCCGCGCTCGGCGCGCGGGTGGTCGCGGTCGACGTCGCCGCCGCGGCGCTGCAGCGAGCCCGCGACCTGGGCGCCGAGCACGCCGTGGACGCGAGCCGCGACCCCGATCCGGCCGCCACCATCCGCGAGCTCACCAGCGGCGGAGCTGCGGTGTCAGTCGATGCGCTCGGATCCCCGGCCACCGCGGTCAACTCGGTGCGCTGCCTGCGCCGCCGTGGCCGCCACCTTCAGGTCGGCCTGCTGCTCGGCGCCGCGTCCACACCGCCGCTCCCTATGGACCTCGTCGTCGCCCGGGAACTGGAGATCTACGGCTCGCACGGCATGCCCGCCCGCGCATACCCGCCCATGCTCGAGCTGGTAGCAGACCAGACTCTGCGTCCGGACCTGCTGGTCGGTCAGGTGATCGGGCTCGCCGACGCCGGCTCGGCGCTGGCCGCCATGGGCCAGCCGTCATCTTCCGCCGGGATCACAGTCATCGAACTGCCTCTGTAATAACTGCGCTCGGCGAGTTCGGGCCCGCCCAGATCGTGTCGCTACGCGCCTGTAGACGCGTGGCGTCACTTGCTCGTGCCAACCGCGACGGTGGCTGTGGCCGCGCCGTGCACGGCATCTCCTGGGTAGGTGACGGTATAGACGAAGCTGGCGGCGAAGCCAGGCTTGTCGGCAACCGTGAATGCGCCGCCCCAGCCGGTGGTGACGGACGGCAAGGGTGTGGCGGGAAGCAGGCTAGGGTTCTCGTTCCGGCTGACCGTGATCGTCGTTCCAGCTGGTGCCGGAGTCCCGTTGAAGGTCAAAGTGCCCCGCACCGTGACGGTTCCGCTGCCCTTGACCGAGCCGGTGGCGGTGATCGCCGAGGTGTTGGGCAGGACGTTGACGGCGATGCTCTTCGCAGCCACGACGGTGCCGCTGGAACTGCTGTACGTGGCCGTGTAGGTGTACCGTCCGGCGGCGGGATCATCGGTCACCGTGAAGGTGCCTCCCTGTGCAAGGTGCAACGAGGGCAGGGAGACAGTTTTGCCGGCCGCGTCCGTGCGGTTGACCGTGACCGTCGCCCAGTAGGCGGCCGGTCCGCTGGCGAGGGTGACCAGCCCGTTGATTGTCACGTAGCCGGCGTACACGGCCGCCGGGGCGGTCAGCGTGACCGACGTCGCCGACTGGCCAGGATCATCGAAGATATGCAGCACGTAACCGTCGGCCTGGCTGGCGGTCAGCGCATAGAGCGTGCTGCCGTCCGGGGACAGCGCCAGCCCACCAGGGACAAGCGTCACCGAGTCGGTGCTGCTCTCCCCGAAGTCATAGGCGTTCAGCAGCGTGCTTCCGGTGGGGTCGTACACGTAGATGTCCGGCGCATATGTATCGCCGGCCCCCAGCGCCAGCTGCCCCGTTCCGGTCGCTATGGCGGTCGCATTCGAGTAGTCGGTGGTGCCGTATCGGCCCAGCAGGCTCAGGTCCGCGGTGCTGTAGCCGAAGTGCGCGTACGGTGACCCGCAGCCGATGATGACCTGGCTGCCACCCGGCACGACCACGACCCTGCCTGGTCCCGCCCACGCGCAGTTCACCGGATCTCCGGAGTTGTCTGTCCCGGCCGCCAGCCGCTGCTGCGGCGCGCGGACCGTCACCGTGTTGCCCGCAACATCGAAGCTCGCCACCTGGGTCGGCGTTCCCGATTCGTCGGAGGCGATCAGCTCACCGGTGCCGCTTGGGTCAGCGGCAAGGCCAGGCGCGGAGTACCACTCGCCCATGACCGCGTTGCCGCTAGCGTCCGTGGGAACCTGGAACGCGGGGTTCGCCTGGGACAGGTCGAAGTAGCCGACCGTGGACTGCCCGACTGGGTAATAGACGTCGTTGGGATTCTGGTCCAGGAGGTACGGAGCTGGGTTGAAGCTAGCGAACAGCTTCCCGCTCTGTACCGCCACGTCATAGGGCACCGTCTGAGACGGGAGGCTGTACAGAGTCTGGCTGGGGACGGTGGTCGTCGGCGTGATGGACGAGACATCAATGGCGGCGACCGCGCTTGCCCTGCTCATGGCCGCGTACACGGTGCCCCCGTCCGGCGATAGCGCCAATCCCTCCGCGCCGTATCCCGCATCCAGGGTCGTCACGTAGTTACCGGACAGATCGGTGACGACGATGCCAGCCGTCTGGCTGGGCCCGCCAGTGCCGAGCGCGCCGCTACTCAGCCCCTGGCTCAGGAAGATGTAGCCGTGCGACGCGTTGCCGCCCACGTCGTCGACCACCATCTCATGGAACGAGGCGAGCTGCGGCAGCGCGACAGTGGCGCCGGCGGCGTTCGCGGCGCCGGACGGCAGCGCGAACGGCCAGACGATACCTGCTAGCAAACCTGCCACGGCGATGGCCAACGGCTTTCTATTGCGAGGCACGCGATCTCCAAGAGCACCGGGATCAAACAAACCACAACACTGTAGACCGACAATGCGACATTTTCTCCATAAATGGAGCTTGGTCGCCGGGGTGCCGACCGCGGGCGTGGCCAACCATCTACCGCTCTGCGCGAGGACATCGACCAGATCAGCATGATGAGCGGACGGGGTCGTGGTTGCAGCTCAGGTCCGAAGGGTCGCGATGTGACAAGGCCGTCCTCGGCGATCGCGCATTGCTAGGCCAGTTGCTGACCGGATGCTGCCGAAACCCTGGGCCTCAGTCGGGCTTCCCCGGGGAGATGTCCACTTTTTGCGCGCGGGCTGCGCTGAGTTCACCCTGTTGACCGCGCGCCATGGGGTGATCGTTGCGGGGCCTGCTGAGGTCTCATCGGCGAAAGGAAAACCTGTATGGCTAAGCACAGGAACAAGCTCAAATGGCGACTCGGTGCGTTGCTAGCGATGTCCACGGTGGTCGCTGCCGGCCTGGCCGGCGCACCTGCGCTGGCGGCCTCGCACCCGAAGACGGCGCCGAACCCGAAGACGGCGTCGGTCAACTCGAGCACGCCGTGCGCGGGGCTGTCGGGAGCACGGTCGCGAATTGAGCACGTGATCGTGCTCTTCATGGAGAATCAGCCGTACAAGGACATCGTCGGCAACCCTGACGCGCCCTACGCCAACGGACTCGCCGAGCGGTGCGGGCTGGCGACGAACTACCACAACATCACTCACCCGTCCGCCCCTGAGTACCTGGCAGCGACGTCCGGCAACCTCGGTGGCGCCGGTGACTGCCCGCCTGTGTTCCTGGATCCCAGCTGGCCGCCGACGTGCCCTGACACGAGCACGAACATCTTCCAGCAGACCATGGCCGCCGGGCTGACCTGGAAGGTGTACCAGGAAGACATGGCGACCAACTGCTTCGAGGGCGAGGACAGCACCAACTACGACATCAACCACAATCCCGCTGCGTATTACACCGACCTCGGCGGTCCCAGCGGCGCACCGCAGTCACCGTGCAAGAAATTCGACGTACCGATGGGCAGCCCAGCTCAGGGCAACTTCGAGACCGACCTGGCCAGCGGCAACCTGCCGAATTACTCGTTCATCGCCCCGAACCTCATCCACGACTCGCACGATGGCACTATCGCCCAGGGAGACCAGTACCTGTCACAGCTCGTCCCCACCATCTTGGATAGCCCGGAGTACAAGAACGGCACCACAGTCCTGTTCCTTGGATGGGATGAAGGCGAAGGCGGCAGCACCAGCGATTGCGCCTATAACACCACCGATATCGGCTGCCACGTCGCGATGATTGTGGTCAGCCCGTATACCCGCCCAGGGACGCAGTCCAGCCAGCTGTTCAACCACTACTCGCTGTTCAAGACCAGCGAACAACTACTCGGCCTTCCATTCATTAACCACGCCAAGGACCCGAAGGTGAAGTCCATGGCGCCAGCCTTCCACCTGTAACGCAACCAGGCAGTATGCGGGGGCCCGCCGAATTTTCGCGGGCCCCCGTCACCCGCGACCTGGAGGCGCGGGGCCGCGCCAGCATGTGTCACCGCTTCCCTGAGGTAGTTCTCACCCCGGCGGGGTCCCTGGGGCGTTGGAAGACCCTGATCCGCAGGTCAACTGTCACGGTGAACGGGCTGGGTAGAAAGCTGATGCGGGCCGCCAGCACCTGCGGCGTGATGTGGCGGACGCTGGGTCCCATGGACACCAGCGCGGTGAGATCGGCGTGGTCCAGGCTCAGCTGATAGTTCAGGCTGGTGACGCCTGATCGGGCGTAGTCACGATAGGTCCCGGTGAGCCGCTGGGGCTTGCGCCGGTCGATGCCGATCATGCCGAGCGGACGCTGGAGCTCGCCCAGGTGGGCGGTGCCCGGTGCGGCTATGAGCAGCATCCCGCCGGGGGTGAGGACTCTCCCGGTCTCGGCGGCGTTGCGCGGCCCGAAGATGCTCACCACCAGGGCCGCCGAGCGGTCTGCGAGCGGCAGGGGCTGCCAGACGTCCGCGCCGAGGGCCGCCGCGCGGGGGTGTGCCCGGGCCGCGCGTCGCAGCGCCGGGACGGACAGGTCAAGGCACACGCCGTGCCGGTGCGGCAGGGCGTCCAGGATGCCGGCGAGGTAGTAGCCGGTGCCGCCAGCCAGGTCGGTCACCAGGCCGCGCACGTCAGGATCGTGCCGTGCGGCGAGTGACTGCACGGCCGCTGCGAGCGGCTGGTAGTGACCACGGCCAAGAAACCGCTCGCGGGCCGTGACCATGGCGGAGGTATCGGCCGTGCCGGGCCCCGCCCGGCCGGCGGTGAGGTTGACATATCCCTGACGGGCGATGTCGAAGCCATGACTGCGGCGGCATGCCAGCTGGGTGCCGCCCAGGTGCAGCGGCCCGGCGCAGACAGGGCAGCGCAGGTACGCTGCGGCCGCCGCGAGGGCCTGGCGCCGCTCAGCGGGCGAAGGCGTGCCGTCACGTTGCCGGCAGGCAGGATTGCGTGGGTCCACAGGAACGTCCCGTCGAGTCGGAAGGATGACCAGCCGACGGCGGCACGCTCAGACACCAGAGCCCGTATAAGGGACTCACGCCACAAGGCCGGACAGCTTGCAGCTGCCCTGCACGGCGCACCGCCTCAGACGGTGCGCGGACGCTTGAAGTAGCAGTAACCCACGACCGGGGAGCATACCGGCTAGCGGGCCGACGGTACGAGCCAGATGACCTTGGTGACAGAAACCGCTCGGATCTCGCACCTATCGCCGAGGGCCAAAGCCGTAGGTACCCGTGAATGGGCAAGAGGCTGTCGCGGCCAGGAACTGCTGGCCCTTATAGAGAACTTCGGCAGTTGGTGCGGCCTAGGTGATGTGACGACCGCACGCCAACGACGAGGACTATTGATGTGCACGGCTTACGGGTAGGTGACAATCAACGGCCGCTACAGGGCGGGGGTTGCATAATGAGACCGGGATCCAGCCGGTATTTGCGGGGCACCAGGCCTCGCGAGGAACCGCTGACGATTCACGCCGCCGAGCTGCATGGTCAGGACGAATATATCGCCTTGTGCGACGGCCGGGCGGTAGTGCAGCTACCGGGCCGTTTCGACCCTGGCGACTCGTCTGCGTGCCCGCTGTGCCGTTCGCTCGCGGCCTGAGGGCGGCACCGGGTCAGACCGTGACAGGCAAGGACAGGCCAAATGCGGGCGTAAGACATGAAGGAGCGAGCAGATGCCGGCCGCGGTGAAATCGATCAGCAGCCTTCTGCACGAAGTAGGTGAAACACATCATCGGGTGTTCCGGATCGTCGACGGAGCTGATGATGACTGGGCGAGCTGGTATGCGGACTGGCTAGTGCGCCTGTCCGAGCTACCGGATGTGCTTGGGCTCAAGCCCGTCCGCAGTGAGCTGACGTACCTGCTGGTCAGCCTCGACAAGCAGTACACCGCTGAGCAGCCCGCCGAGCCGTGGGAGGCCTACTACGCCCAACGGATAGCTGACCACTTTCAGTCAGGAAGCTGACCTGAGTAGAGTCCCCCAGCGGCTCTGGCGCCGGATGTGCATCCAGTGGTTTGCTGTTGCCTGTGCTTGTCAGCGAGGAGACACGCGTGCCGGCGGCGTTCCGAACGGCCTCGGCCCGGCTGGCGAACCTGGCCCGTGGCGGCTCACTGCTGCGGATCTCGGAGGACGCATACGGCGACGCCGCGGGAAGGCTGCTGCAAGCCGGGCCCGCTTCGCGCGCAGCCCAGCAGATCCGCGCCGAGTGCCGCTACCTGGCGACCGGCAGCCATTCTGCCGTGGTGACGCTGCACTGGGAGGTCACCGGGGCAACGTCGGTCCAGCTACCCGTCCTGGATGCTGACGTCACCGTTTTACCGGCCGGAGACGACAGCAGTCTGCTGAGGTTCGACGGTGCCTACCCGGCTCCACTCGGCTCGGCGGGCGCAGGGCCCGACAGCATCATTTTGCATCACGTCGCCTCGGCGACGATCAGGACGTTCGCCGACCGCATCGCTGACCTGATCGCCGCGCCAGCGTGATGTCGAGTGGCCCGTGCCATCGCGGCGATACGCATCGCCGCGGCGCGGGCGATAACTTGCGGGCTCGCGACCGACTCGCCGGGCGGATTCCCGGCATCGGTCCCGGGTCAGCGGTCGGCATCGGCAATGATGGAGCAATGGATCTGCCGGTCATGCCTCCTGTCTCTCCGATGCTCGCCAAGTCCGTGAAAGATATGCCCGACGGCGCGCTGAGCTATGAGCCGAAGTGGGATGGCTTTCGCTCCGTGATCTTCCGTGACGGCGCGGAAGTGGAGATCGGCAGCCGTAACGAGCGCCCGATGACCAGGTACTTTCCCGAGGTCGTTGATGCGGTGCTGGCGAACTTCCCGGAGCGGTGCGTGATCGACGGCGAGATCGTCATCCCGGACGCCGAGGGCCGCAAGCTCGACTTCGAGGCGCTGCTGCAGCGGATCCATCCGGCCGACAGCCGGGTGCGTCTGCTGGCTCGCCAGACACCGGCCTCGTTCGTCGCCTTCGACCTGCTCGCGCTTGGTGACGAAAACTGCACCGGCCTGCCCTTCGAGCAGCGCAGGTCCATGCTCTCGCAAGCGCTGGGAGCCGCCGCGCCGCCGGTGTACGTGACGCCCGCGACCAGGGACAAGGCGGTAGCGACCGGCTGGTTCAGCCAGTTCGAGGGCGCGGGCCTGGACGGGGTTGTCGCCAAGCCGCTGAATGGCCCTTACGAGCCGGACAAACGGGTCATGTTCAAGATCAAGCACGAGCGGACGGCAGACTGCGTAGTAGCCGGCTACCGGCTGCACAAGAGCGGCCCCGATGCGATCGGCTCACTCCTGCTCGGGCTATATGACGACGCAGGGCGCCTGGCGAGCGTCGGTGTCGTCGGCGCTTTCCCGATGGCCAAGCGCCGCGAGTTGTTCACCGAAGTCCAGCCCCTGGTCACCAGCTTCGAAGGCCATCCCTGGAACTGGGCCGGCGAGGTTCAGCAGGACCGTGTACGGCACCCGCGCGAAGCCGAGGGCAGCAGGTGGAACGCCGGGAAAGACTTGTCCTTCGTGCCGCTCCGGCCCGAGCGCGTGGCTGAGGTTCGGTATGAGCACATGGAAGGCAGCCGGTTCCGGCACACGGCGCAATGGATCAGGTGGCGCGACGACCGCGACCCCAGTTCGTGCGGATTCGGCCAGCTCGAGGAACCGGTCAAATTCGACCTCGCCGAGATCCTGCCGCGTTAACCGAAGCGTGCTGGCTGATTGGAGCTAGCTGACCAGGCAGCTGGCACGTTCTTGCGCCGTCAGGAGCCGCTGTGCCAGGATCGACAGCCGCCGCACCGAGGCGGCCCGCGGGAAGGCCACGGCCAGCGCCTCGGCGATGAGCCGGGATCGCTGCGCGTATCCGGGAGAGGTGTAGTGGATCCCGTCCGGGATATACCACTGCCGTTTAACCACTGCCGCCCAGTTAAAGACCCTCATGTTCGGATACCGCGAGCAGGCCCGCAGCAGCGCGTGGTTCCACGCCTGCATGTTCTTCTCGGCGTACGGGCCGGTGCCGCGCACAGACTTCACATTGACCCAGAGCGCAGGCTCGCCGCGAATGACGGACATCATCCGCCCGATCCGTGCCGCGAGACCGACGTTAGAGCCGACAGCCACGTCAGCGGTGTCGTTGGTGCCGAGCGCTAGCACCCAGCAACCGCGATAACCATGGCGCACCAGGTTCTGCGCCACGGTATACGCGTTCGGCTCCTTCAGGATTGTCTCCACGATTGAGGTTCCGCCCCGGATCTCAAATCGAGTTCTCCTGACGCCGACGTCGGCGTACTGGGCGTTGATGCGCAGAGCTGGATCGGGCAGATAGTCCGCCGACACCAGGCCATCGGAAGTGGAGTCGCCAAAGTGCACGACCGAAGTGCACGACGTTTTCAGCGGGAACGCCCGGTCGACCGCCGCAACAGTGGTGCCGGCCGCTGCAGTTTTACTGCCGCCGGGCCCGCTAGATGGCGGATCGGAATGTCCGGTCGCCGACCCGCCGAAGACCAAACTGCCGGCCGCCGAGACCGGTGACCCGGCCGATGCCGCTGGCACTGCGCCGGCCAGTGCCGAGATCGCGACCACCAGGAGCCAGGATGCGAGGCTCAGCGCCGCCCACTGACGGCGGGAAGCGTGCAACGTCCCTGAGCGCAACTCGGTGACCCACCGCGCGAGAACGCCGTGCCTGATCGGCTCTTCGACCAGGCGCCAGGACAGGGCCGCGACCGCAATGCTGGCGCCGATTTGCAGGGTGACCCGGAGCGGGGTCTCGGTGCCGCTGGCTGGGGTGGTAAGGACGATGATCGGGTAATGCCAGAGGTAGATGCCATAGGACCGGACGCCCAGCCACTGCAGCGGCCGCCAGCCGAGCACCGTGTTGAGCCGGCCAGCCGGGGACACGACCGCGAGTACTACGGCGGCGGTAGCGACCGACAGTAGTACCAGGCCACCCCGGTACAAGAATGGCGAGTACTGGTTGGTGCGCCAGATCAGAGCCGCGATGACGATCAGCCCGGCAACGCCCGCGCCGTCGAGAAGCAGCCTGTCCCGGCGGCTAGGCTCCGCTGGCATCTCGCGGCTAGGCCGGGCGAATGCCAGCGCAGCGCCGATCAGGAGGGCGAACGCACGGGTGTCAGTGCCGTCGTAGACACGTGTCGGGTCATAGCCGGGATGATAAAGAGCGATCATCAGGCCGGCCGACGCCACCGCAAGTGCCAGTGTCCCGCCGGCCAGGCAGCGGCGCCGCGACTGTTGACCGAGGCGGCGAGTCAGGTACAACCCCGCCAGGATCAGCCACGGCCAGAGCAGGTAGAACTGCTCTTCCACTGCCAGCGACCACAAATGACCGAGCGAGGTAGGCGGCGCGAACCTGGCGAAGTACGAGGAGTTCTGCGCGATCAGCCACCAGTTGCTGACGTAACCGACGGCAGCCGCCACCGCACCGCGCAGAGCCGGCAGTTGAGCGCGCTGCAGCAGCGCGACCCATATCGTTACGACGACGAGCAGGACGAACAGCGCTGGCAGCAACCTCCGAGCTCGCCGCTGCCAGAAGTTCACCAGCTGCATCCGGCCGGTCGCAGCCTGCTGAGCAAGCAGCAGGTCCGTTATGAGATAGCCGCTCAGCGTGAAAAAGACGCCGACGCCCAGCAACCCGCCCTGCGCCCAACCGAAGTTGACGTGGTAGGCGATGACTGCCAGTACCGCCAGCGCGCGCAGCCCGTCCAGGCCAGCCACATACCGCTGGCTTCGATCGACAGGCTGTGGCATGGCTCCCCTCGGCCGGCTAACGGCCGGTGCCGCCCGGCACGGTCATCACTAAGACGCGGCCAGCGGGCACTCAGTTAGAAACCCGCGCAAAACAGAAAGCTCGGGTCTGGGCAGGGCGAAACATTACCCGCGCCGACCCAAGCTGTCACGGAAAGTCGCGGTATGTTCACGTAACTCGCGCCGAGTGCCTGACTCATCGAGCCCCCTCCGGCCCGCGCGCCACTTAGCACCCGATCCGGCCCTTAGGAAGCGGACATAATGGCTGATAAGGATTGAAGTAAGGGGCCGATTCGGATGCTAAGTGCCTGCTGAGCTCGAACGGCTGAGAATTTAACGGACAATCAGGTAGATAATGACCGCGAGCACGATGAGTCCGATGGCCAACGGCGCCAGCCGCTTGAAAATGGCCCGGCCGGCGACGCTCATCAGGTTAAGCGCCGCGGGTTCCGGACCCGAAGCGGCCAGGGGGGCGGCACCCGCCTCAGCACTTGGCGCGGGAACCGCGGTCGCAGCGGGGCCAGGGCCCGTGGCGGCGGCACTCGGCTCGGTAGCAGCGGCCTGGCTAGCAACGCCAGTGGCTGAAGCGGTCACAGTGGCCGCAGCCTGGACGCCGTCGCTCGCCGTACCCGCCGCGCTTCCAGTGTTCGAAGCGCTGGCTGTGCTCGCGGGCTCGCTGGTCGTTGCCGCACTGCCGGCCGCACCGCTGCCTACGGTCCCATTGGCAACTGCCTGGCTAACAGCTCCGGCACTCAGCTTGCCTTCCAGGCACGTGACAAACTGGCCGAGCAGCTTCGCTGACACTTCCTTGATCATGCCGCTGCCGAACTGGGCGATCCGGCCCGCGATGGTCAGGTCGGTGCTGACACTGACCCTGGTGCTCCCGTCGGCCGGCTCAAGTTGTGCCGAGATCACCGCCGTGGCGTTGCCGTTACCCCGCGAGTCCCGGCCACGCGCGTCGATCACCGCGCGGTAGACCGTCTCGTCTTTCACCGAGAACTGCGCTGTGCCCGCGTACTCCGCGGTGACCGGGCCGACCTTGATCTTGACCTTGCCGGTGTAGACGTCGCCTGTCACACCCGTCAGCTGAGCGCCAGGCATGCACGGCGCGATCAGCTCGAGGTCCGTCAGCACCGCCCAGGCCTGCTCGATCGGCACGCCGACAGTGAACTCGTTGTCCAGCTTCATGACCGTCCAGTCGTCACAGTGGCCCGGTCCACCCGGGAGACCAGACGATACTGCTAGATCCGGAATGCGTTGTCGAGGCTGCCGGGTTATGCGAGCGGCTCAGACCCGGGCGGTGTCCTTGCGCATCCGCCAGACGGCTCCGCCAGCAAAGAGGATCAGCCAGGCGGCGACGTTGACTACCCAGGTCCAGTCGACCCCGGTGCCGAGCAGCGGGGTGTGCACGAGCTGGTTGAGCCCGTACAGCGGCGTCCACTTGGCGATCTCCTGAACGACGTGCGCGTACTGACTGACCGGGATGAACAGCCCGCCTGCGAAGGACAGCAGCGCGAGTATCAGCCCGAGGAGCTGCATGACGTTCTCGGCCGGCAGCAGGTAGCCAAGGAACAGCCCGAACGCGGCGAATAGCAGCGAGCCGATCCACACCGAGAAGCCAGTGCCGATCCACAGGCCGACAGACATGGACGGCTTGTGTGTGACGATACCGGCGATGTACACCGCGCAAACCGAGCAGAAACCGAGTACGAGCGCGGTCATGATCTTGATGATGATGTACGCGACCGGCGACAACGGCGTCAGCCGCAGCTGCCGGCTCCAGCCCTGGGCGCGCTCGATGGATACCATCGCGCCGCAGAACGTAGTGGAGAGCACGGCACCGTAGAGCGCCAGGCTGATCATCACGAAAGCCGAGACGTTGCCGTGCGCGCCGGGCCCGGCCGACTGGCCGGCGTATGCCTTGTTGAGCCCGAACAGCAGAAAGAACACAACCGGCACGACGATCGAGATGATGACGGTACGCCGGTTGCGGGTCAGGCGCCGGATCTCTAGTTTCAGCGCGGTGAAGTTAAATCCGCCCAGCCCTGGCACGCGACGCGCGCTAATGTCGGCCGCCATAGTCGATGGCACGGTGCTCATCAGATTGCTCCTGTGCTTGCAACGGTGTCGTCGCCGGTGAGCGCGAGGAACGCATCCTCGATGCCACGGGCGGTAATCTCCAGATCCTTCGCGGCCGTCTGCGTCAGCAGGTACCGCGCGACTGCATCGCTGTCGTTCGAGTGCACTAGCACCGTCTCGCCACGAACCTCGACGCTCTCGGCGCCGGGGATAGTCCTCAGCACTGCCTCGCTTGCCTCGGCGAGCGTCGCACGGACCGTCCGGCCGGCTGCCATCGCCTTGATCTCGGCTGCCGTGCCGTCCGCTACCACGCTCCCGTGCCGTAGCAGCACGATCCGGTCGGCGTAAGCGTCGGCTTCTTCGAGATAGTGCGTGGCGAACAGCACGGTCCTGCCCTGCTCGGCGTCCTTGCGGATGGCGGCCCAGAAGTTCCGCCGGCCTTCGACGTCCATGCCGGTGGTCGGCTCATCCAGGATCAGCAGCTCGGGATCGGACAGCAGAGCCAGCGCGAAGCGCAGTCGCTGCTGCTCGCCACCTGAGCACTTGCCGACGCGCCGGTCGGCTATCTCGGTGATCCCTGCTCCGCTGAGCACCTCGCTGACTGGCTGGCTGCGGGCGTACAGGCTGCCCATGTACTCGACGGTCTCGCGGACGGTCAGGTCCTTGAGCAGGCCGCCGGTCTGCATAACCGCGGAAATAAGGCCACGCGAAATGGCCTGACGCGGCTGTAGTCCCAGCACAGACACCTGCCCGGAGCTCGGCTCCGACAGGCCCAGGATGATGTCAATCGTGGAGGTCTTGCCCGCCCCGTTAGGGCCCAGGATCGCGACGATCTCCCCAGATGCGATCTGCAAGCTGACGTTAGTGACTGCCCGTACGTGCCCGAAGTTTTTGCTGACCCCTGTCAGCTGAACGGCTAGCGGCGAGCCGTTAGCCGACGATGCGCGTGGATCGGTGTTGGTTACCGTCATGGGGACCATGATCCCGGGCGCGTGCAACACAATAATGAACTGACCGTCACGATCTTGCCGTGACAGCTGTCATGACGGGTTGGCGGAAACCTCGGCTATCCCCCGAGGCTCCGGGCGAATCCCGGCGGGATGATCACGTCTTCCCTGGTGAGGTCGTGCACCGAGGACTTGCCAAGTGCGAGCAACGCCGAATCCACGCCGTTCCTCAGAATATCCAGCACGTTCTCCACACCGGCCTGCCCGTTCGCTGCCAGCCCCCACAAGTACGCTCGGCCGATCATGACTGCGCGGGCTCCGAGAGCAAGCGCCTTGACCACGTCGCTGCCCCGCCGGACACCACCGTCCAGCAGGACTTCGACCTGGCCGCCGACGGCGTCGGCCACGGCGGCCAGCACCCGAATGGTGGCCGGGGTGCCGTCGAGGTTGTTGCCGCCGTGGTTGGAGACCGAGATCGCGCTGACTCCGGCGTCCACCGCGCGCTTGGCGTCATCGATCCTGGACACACCCTTGAGCATGAACGCACCGCCCCATTGCTCGCGCAGCCAGGCCACGTCGTCCCAGGTCGGCGGTGGCGTCTGAAGCCACTCCCCGTAGGCGCCGAAGAAGGTGGGCGGCTGCACGCCCGGCGGCGCCATGTTGGGCACGGTCAGCTGCGGTGGCCGCCCGGTCCTCGCGTACATGGCCAGCCAGCGCGGCCTGATCACCGCCTCGGGGGCGTGCCGGAGGATCGTGGGCAGGTCAGTCCGGTCCGGGATCTTCGGGCTGCCCCAGTCACGAGAGTGCGAGAAGGACCAGTCTGCGGTCAGGATCAGGCCAACCGCGCCGGCCTGCCTGGCTCGCTCCAACCGGGCCAGGATCGCCTCCCGGCTACCGCACCAGTAGATCTGGAAGAAGGTCTGCGGGTTCGCTCCGACCACGTCCTCGACGGGCTTGCTGGCAAACGAACTCAGTCCCATCGCGGTGCCGCGTGCCGCCGCCGCGCGCGCCACAGCCACTTCGCCGTCGGGGTGCACCGCCTGGACCCCGGTCGGCGAGATGATCACCGGCAGCGAGACGGGCTGGCCCATCACCGTAGTCGACAAGTCGCGCTGGGCTGGATTCCCGGCCACGTGCGGCGCGAAGCCCAGTTCCGAGAAGGCACGGACGTTGTCTTCCAGGGTCTGGCCGCGTTCCGCCCCGGCCAGCAGCGCAGCATAGACCGAGGCGGGCAGTCGCTTGCGGGCACGCCGCTGTGCCTCGGCGACCGACTCAAACCAGGCGTTTCCCATGTGGCTTCAGTCCTTTCCGTTGCCGCGATACCCGCTGAGCCGTAGCGGCCGCCAGGAAACGACTGGTCTGACCGGCACCAGGGTTCGCTCCCGCACGCAGCCGGCCCACACACCGGCCCCGTAACACATGTCGTCCGCGATTCGCGCAAGCGTGAACCGGACCGGATCCAGTTCGGGCTGGCACTCGGCATACGCATTAAGTGCCGGGCCGAGCAGCAAGCTTGCAGCGGCGGCCCGGCGGCTCCAGCGGCGACCAGCGGACTTCCCGCCAGGGCTTGCCAGCGCGAGCGCGGCCGCGGGTACACCGAACTGGGTGGCGTACCGGCCGATGCCTAGCCACGTCTGTCTCACCGAGGTGACCGTTGCCGCGGGCGTTCCGTCGGCTGGAACCCCGGCCCGGCGGAGCGCCGTTGTCATGTCGAACCAGGCCCCGGCTAGCCCCGCCGCCGCGGCAACAGGACGGCGCGCCAGCAGCGCGGCGGCGGTAACGGCAGGCCACGGGTGCAGGACTAGCGGAGCCATGTTGGCTGGGTGCCGGCGGGCCAGCGGAGCCGCCGAGGTGCCATACCTGAAGCGGCGCGCTAGCAGGCCCGCCCAGCTCACCGGCTCGTCGTGCGCCACCTGCACGGACGGCTCATACCTGATCCGCCAGCCTGCTTCGTGCAACCGCCAGATCAGGTCGACGTCCTCGCCGTAGCGCAGTTCAGAGTCGAAGGCGGCCCGTCCGGCAGCGAGGCTGTCCAGCGCGGTGCGGCGCACTACCAGCGCCGCGGTCGGGACATATGAGACGCGGCTGTTCGGCAGCACCCTGGCCGGGCGCGGGCCGAGGTCCAGGCTTCCGCAGGCTGCTGCGTACCTCGCGGCAGACGGCGGGCCGTCTGCCTCGCGCGAGGCGGGACTGCTGAGCGGGACGATTCGCGGCGCGACGGCGCCTACTAGCGGATCGGCGAAGTGCCGGGCCAGCCTGTCCACCCAGCCAGCCGGCGGCTCGCAGTCGCTGTCCAGGAATGCGATGAAGTCCGTGCCCACCCCGGCCAACCCGGTGTTGCGCGCTGCAGCGGGGCCGCCGTTAGCTGACCGCCGCCGGACGGCCGCGCCGTGATGGGCCGCGATCGCCGCGATGGCGTCCGGGTCAGCCGAGCCGTCATCGATCACGACCACCGGGTACCGGGTACCGGTTGCGGCCAGACAGCGCTCCAGCATGGCGGGCCGGTCCCGGACCGGGATGATGACCGTCACGGTTGCCGTGCCGTGCGGGTCGTCGCCGTGGTGTCCTGAGCCGGTGGCGGCGGCAGGGTTTGCCGGCCCTGTGTCGGCAAGCCCTGTATCGGCAAGCACTGGGTGCGCCAGTCCAGCGTCGGTGAGCCGCCGAGCGAGCTGGCCGGCTGCCGCTGACCGGACCGGTCCCGCCTGCAGTTCGGCGAGCGCGGCCGTTCCTGCCGGGGTCAGGCGCATCACCCTGGCAGGTGAGCCGCCGAACAGCGAGCCGTCGCTGAGCCGCTTCGTGTCCTGGTCAAGCTCGACTCTCAGGCCCGCCGGCAGCGCAGCGACGGAACCCGCCGGGCCGCCTCCCACGGCCGCGGAAGGTCCTGCGGCGGGTTCACCGCCAGCGCGGGCGACTGTCGCGGGGCTCACAGCGCCAAGCCGCCATCCACCGGCACGACGGCTCCGGTCATGCCACTGCTGCCGGGTCCGGCCAGGAACGCCAGCACCGCGGCGATCTCCTCCGGCGCAAGCAGCCGGGCGGCCGGCTGATTGGCGGCGAAGTCCTGCGGGCCGGCCAGATCGTAGAGCTGAGCGCTGGCCGCCAGGATCGGCGTGTCGGTAGAGCCAGGACTGACGGCGTTCGCTGTCACGCCGGTGCTGCCAAGTTCGACAGCCAGGGAACGGATCAGGCCAGCCACGCCAGCCTTAGCAGCGCAGTAGGCCGCCAGCATCGGCAGCCCGCGGGTTGCGGCGGCTGATGCCACCGCGAGGAACCTGCCACTGCGCGGCTCGGGTCGGCGCAGCAGCGCAGGTACTGCTGCCCTTGCGAGATTCAGCACGCCGCCGAGGTCGACGTCGAGTACAGCCCGCTCTTGTTCGAGCGGGACCTCCCACTGCTGCAGACCCCCGGCGATGACGCCGGCGCAGCCGATGGCCGCGTCGAGCCCGCCCCAGCGAGACTCGGCGACCGCGACCGCGGCGGCCAGCGCGTCAGCATCGCGGACGTCGGCAACGAAGGAAGCGATCCGGTCGGCCCCGCCGGCTAGGCCGGCCGCCTCGGCGACGACCGTGTCTAGCTCCGACTTAGTGGCGAGCCGGTACGGAATGGCCGCATCATCCTCGGCGCGGTCCACGGCAAGGACCGACCAGCCGTCGGCAGCCAGCGCCCGCACCGTCGCCGCACCGATGCCGCGAGCCGCTCCGGTGACGAGCACTACTCGCCCCGCCATAGCGCTGCTCATTTCGTCCTGGCCGCTGGCTCGGTGAAAACGGCCGGCCCTGCCTGGTGAGCTGGGGCCATGTCGTTAACGCTCAGCTGTCAGCGTGAATCCGGTAAATCCGGCCAGCGGGCTCTGGTCGCACGCGCGGTCGGGCACGCTGCGCCGGTCCGCGACCGACTGCGCGGCGGGTGCCTGCTGTGCCGGACGCGGCCCGATCGAGACTGGTACGGGCTGCCGGGCCGGTGATGGCTGTCCTTGCCGTGGCCCGACCCGGTGCGAGTGGTCGCCGGCCGGGCGCGGCGCCGCCCCGGCGTCGGCTGCTGCGAGAGCCGCTTCACCGAAGCCGCGCACGCATTCTGGGTCCGGCCCGTCTAGCGGCAGGCCAGTGAAGAATTTGGCGGCCATGCACCCGCCCTGGCAGGCATCGAAGGCCGAGCAGGAGGTGCAGGCGCCGCCGGATTGCGGGCGACGCAGGTCCGTGAAAAGCGCTGAGTTCCGCCATACCTCCGCGAACCCGCCGGCCTCGCGGACGTTCCCGGCCAGGAAAGCGTCGTGGATGGCGAACGGGCAGGCGTACACGCCGCCGACAGGGTCGATGAGACAGACCACCCGCCCTGCACCGCACATGTTGAGACCGGGCAGCTCCTGGCCATATCCGGCCAGGTGGAAGAACGAGTCCCCGGTCAGCACGTTCTCGCCGTGCGCGATCAGCCAGTCATACAGCTCACGCTGCTGGCCGGCGGTCGGGTGCAGTTCGTCCCAGACATCGGCACCGCGGCCAGACGGCCGCAGCCTGGTGATCCGCAACTGCGCGCCGAACTCGTCCGCGAGAGCCTTGAACGCGTCAAGCTGGGCAACGTTATGCCGGGTCATGACCACGGAAATCTTGAAGCCAGCGAACCCGGCAGCGGCAAGATTCTGCATGGCCCGGATCGCCATGTCGAACGAGCCCTGCCCGCGCACCGCGTCGTTGACCTCGGCAGTCGCACCGTCCAGGGAGATCTGCACGTCGATGTAGTCACTGCCCGCCAGCTTCCTGGCCACCTCCGGGGTGATCCGCAGTCCGTTAGTGGAGAACTTCACCCCGACGTAGTGCGCGGTCGCGTAGTCCACCAGTTCCCAGAAGTCGGGCCGGACGGTCGGCTCGCCGCCGCCGATGTTGACGTAGAAGACCTGCATCCGCTCAAGCTCGTCGATAACGCGCTTGCACTCGGCGGTGCTCAGCTCGCCCGGGTCCCGTCGGCCTGAGCTGGACAGGCAGTGCACGCAGGAGAGGTTGCAGGCGTAGGTGAGCTCCCAGGTTAGGCAGATCGGCGCGTCCAGGCCGGACCTGAACTGCTCGATGAGAGGCGCGGCGGTCACAGTCATTCAGCGGTCCTCCCGCAGATCATCTGGCTTGCAGCGAGGGTGGCCAGGGCCCTGGCGTAGGCCGGCAGCTCAGCAGGTCCGATACCAGCGCCGGCGCAGGCGGCCCGGGCGGTCGGCTGCGTGTCCAGCGATGTCACGACGGTCAGCAGCGCTGGACTCTTCAGGAACGACAGCCGCCTGGTGCCGAAGTGATAGAGCAGCGCACCGAAGCGTTCCGGCCGGACCGAGACCTGGGGATGCAGCCGCCATGCCGCATCCAGATCGAAGGCTCCGATTTCCGCGGCGGCCTGGCCTGCGGCGGCCGGCGCTGTTGCGGCCCGTGCTGGCGTACTGACGGCAGTTTGGCGGTTAGTAGACACCGCACATGCCGTCGATGGAGATCTCCTCGACCAGCAGGTCGGCCGCGATGACCTCGTTCGCTTCGGTTGCAGTGATCTCGTCGTCGGTGATCTCCGCGGCCGGCGGCTCGAGCAGTTCGGTAGCGCTGTCTGGCATGTCGTTCTCTCCGGTTACCTGGTATGGATAGTTTCGGCACCGCGTGACGAATAGGGGTAACGTTAATCGTCATCGGATGACGAAATCAAGACCGGTGGCCCAGCAAACTACGAGAGCAGCAAACTACACGCGCATCAACCCATGCCGGCAGCACGCTACGAGGGCAGCAAACTACAGGGCAGCCCGCTAACGGTGGTGCAAATGACGGGAGCAGCAAGGCAGATGCGAATTGCCGACCACCCGCCAGCCGGGCGCCGAGGACGTCCGCCCGGTACCAGCGCACGCGAGCTCGAGCTCATCTCACTGCGCATGTTTACCGAGGATGGGTTTGACGACACCACGGTCGAGCGGATCGCCGCCGCCGCCGGAGTCAGCAAGAGGACGTTCTTCAGGTATTTCGACTCCAAGGCCGACGTCCTATGGCATGCCTTTGACGGCGAAGTTCTGTCGCTGCGCGCGGCATTCAGTGCCATCCCGGCCGATACACCGATGATGGTGGCGATCCGGCAAGCGGTGGTCGGAGTGAACCGGTACCGGGCCGAGGACGTACCCGAACTTCGGACCCGGATGACCCTGATCGGTACCGTGCCCGCCCTGCAGGCCAGCGCCGCCCAGCATTATGACGCGTGGGAGCGGACAGTCAGCGAGTTCGCCGCCGGGCGGATTGGCCTCCCGGCGGACTCGCTCTATCCGCTCGCGATCGGGCGTGCCACGCTGGCGGTCTGCCGGTCGGCATATGAACGCTGGGCAGAACGCGCCGACGCCGACCTCACGGTCTATCTGGACGAGGCATTGCGGGCTCTCGCCGTCGGCTTCGACCCGGCCAGGCTCACCCGGTGACCGGGCAGCGTCAGACTTGCGGGATGAGCCCAGCCGTCAGCTTGTCTGCCCCGTCCGCCGCAGATGCCGAGGAGTTCATAGCGGCGGCGCAAGCCAGCTTGTCGTTGCAGCACCCCTGGGTATCCGCGCCGGACAGCACTGAGCGTTACCTGGCATTCCTTAGCCGTGCCGCCCGCGAAGAACAGGGCAGTTACCTGATCAGGCACGCGGAGTGCGGCGCGCTGGTCGGATATGTCAACATCAACAACATCGTCCGAGGCGCGTTCCGGTCCGGTCACCTTGGCTACGCGGCGTTCGCTTCGCACGCGGGCCGCGGCCTCATGACGGCGGGTCTGCGTGCGGTCATCAACGACGCGTTCACCAGCCTGGGCTTGCACCGGCTCGAGGCGAATATCCAGCCGGATAACCTCCCCTCGCTGCGGCTAGTACAACGGCTTGGTTTCCAGCGTGAAGGCTTCTCGCCCAGGTACCTCATGGTCGACGGCGAGTGGCGCGACCACGAGCGGTGGGCAGTGCTCGCCGAAGACTGGACCGGGTGACAGCTGCGCTGGCTAGGGCTGTGTTACCTGAGGGCCGTGCCAGCTGACGACTGTGCCCGCTGACGACAGCGCTGGTCAGGCTTGCAGGCCTGACTCGCCGGGGCCGCCGAGAGGCAGGGTGACCGCCAGGGTGGTGCCTGCCCCCGGGGGGCTGTCCAGCCGCATCTGACCGCCGAGCGCTTCGGCTCGGTCCCTAAGGCCGATCAGGCCCGAGCCGCGTCCGAAGCCGGCGCCGCCGAGCCCGTCGTCGCGGACGCGCACCCGCAGCATGTCGTCGTCGGCATTCACCTGGACCTCGACGACTGTGGCGTGCGCGTGCTTGGCAGCGTTGGTCAGTGCCTCCGCTACTACGTAGTAGGCGGCAATCTCAGCCTGTTCGGGTAGCCGCCCCGCCACCTGAACGTCCAGGCGGACCGGGACGGCGGAGCGGCGGGCCAGCGCGGCGAGCGTCGGACGCAGACCGCCCTGGGCGAGGATGGCCGGGTGCAGGCCGCGGGCGGTCTCGCGCAGTTCGTTCAGCACATCGATCACATCGGTGACCGCGCGGTCCAGCTGCTGCGCCAGTTCCCCGGCCCCGACAGGCACCGCCGCCCGCGCGTCGCGCAGCCGCAGCGCAAGCGATACCAGGCGCTGCTGGGCGCCATCGTGCAGGTCACGTTCGATCCGGCGCCTGGTCTGGTCGGCGGTGACCACGATCCGCGCCCGCGAAGCCGCCAGCGCCGCCTGGCTCTCGGCGTTGGCGATCGCGGTAGCGGCCAGCTCAGTGAACCCGGCCAGCCTGGCCTCCGTGTCCGCAGGCAGCTCCTGAGTGGAAGACACGATCATGACGCCCCACAGCCGCCCTCCGGCGCTGATCGGTACGCCGACTCCCGATCGCGCACCTATCTGGCGGGCCTCGGCGGCCGGGCCCGTGGCACTTGTGAAGTCGTCCATCCGCGCCGGTCGATGATCCTCGAACACCATCGTGTGCAGGTTGCGCCCGCCGATGGCCCACTCGGTGCCGATTGGGAAGGCCGGGCTGGCGCTACTCCAGGCCGCGACGACGAACGCGCCGCCGGGGTCGTACCGGCTCATGACGGCGCGGCGGGCACCCAGCAACTGCCCGGCTTCCTCAGTGATCGCGGTGAAGACGTCCTCCGGCGGTGCCAGCCGGGCCACCAGCATTGCCACCCGCCGCAGCGCCGCCTGCTCGTCAGCGAAACCGCGCAGCTCCACGCGCGCCTGAGTATTTCCAATCGCGGTGGCGGCGAGCTCGATGAACCCGGCCAGCTGCGCCTCAGTTCCCGCGGGCAGCGGCTCACCCCCCTCACACCCGACGACTATGGTGCCCCACAGCCGGCCTTCGGCATTGATCGGCACACCTACAGCCGAGCGGAGACCGGCCTCGCGGGCGGCCTCCGCGACCGCGCCAGAGGTCCGGGTGTAGTCGTCGATCCGGGCTGGCCGGCGGGTCTGGAACACGATCGCGTGCAGGTTCCAGCCCTTGATGCCCCACCGGCTGCCGGCGGAAAGAGCCCCTGGGTCGCCGCTCCTGGTCCAGGCGCCGACAACGGTGGCCGAGTCGTCCGGGCCATACCGGCTGAGGTAAGTGAAGTCAGCGCACAGCAGCCGGCCGACCTCGGCAGCAACAGCGGCGAACACCTCCGAAGGTGGCGTCCCGCGGGCGACAAGCGTCGCCACCCGCCGCAGTGCTGCCTGCTCCCCGGTGATCTGGTCATCTTGGGTTGGCCCCGCCAGGGCAGCCATGCTACAGAGTTTAGCGTGCGGACTTTTACCTGGTCAGAGCCTATTTTTGCGAGAATGGCCGGATCAGTTCGCAACCTTGTCTCGGCCCTGGGCCAGCCCTGACCCACCGCGTTACCAGGTGGATCGGGCACGATGGCGATGTGACCGACTACACAGGTTTCGCCCGGTTCTACGACCGCATCATGGGCGACCGGACTGAGGAGATCGGCCGGTTGCAGGCCTATATCGGCAGGCACTTGCCCGGCGCGCGATCGCTGCTCGAGCTTGGCTGCGGCACCGGAGCGCTGCTCGCAGGCCTCTCGCCCGGGCTGTCGGTCACCGGCATCGACCGGTCGCCGGACATGCTGGCGGTCGCCGCGAAGACTGTGCCCGCGGCGCGGCTGGTGGTCGGGGACATGACGGCATTCAGCCTCCCGGAGCGCTTCGACGTGATCATCTGCATGTTCGACACGCTCAATCACGTGCCGTCGTTCGCCGGCTGGCTGACGCTGTTTAGTTGCGTGCACGAGCACCTGGCGGACGGCGGCCTGTTCATCTTCGACGTGAACACCGCGGGCCGGCTGCACCGCCTCGACGGCGCGCCGCCGTACCTGGACGAGTTCGACGGGAACGTGGTGGTCATGACAGTGCGGTCCGCCGCGCAGGCGCTGTCGCTCTGGCAAACCAGGATCTTCGAGCGCCGGCATGGCGACGTCTACCGGCTGCATGACGAGCGCATTTACGAGCTTGGCGTACCGCTGATGCATATCCGCGCGGCGCTCGCGGCCCGATTTGAGCCACTTGAGGAAGCCAGCCTGGACGGAAGCCCGGTCAGCGATGCGTCAGACCGGGTCTTCTTTGTCTACCGGCACCGGCCGGCTAGCAGCGGCCCTGGCGGTCGTTGATCGCGCGGGTGAGCTTGCTGAGGACAGAAGAGAGCTGCTCCCGTTCAGCGGGCGAAAGGTCCGCGAAGATCTCCGACATCGCGCCGATCCGCGGGCCCAGCTCCTGCTCCGCCTCGCGAGCGCCTTCGGGCGACAGTTCGATGAGCGTTGCACGCCGGTCCGTGGGATGCCGGCGGCGCACGACGAGGTGCGCATCCTCAAGCGCATCTACGATCGCGGTCATGTTGCGCGGCGACGTGCCGAGCTGCGTACCGAGATCCCGCATGATGGCGGGCCCGCCGCAGTGCAGGGCCTGAAGCAGCCGGAGCCGTGCGTAATTCAGCCCGCCGCAGGAGCGCGTTTCCATCCAGCGCAGGAAACTCGCGGTGAACCGCGCTGTCTGCGCGACCAGTGCGGCGCTGTCCGCGTCGGTCTGGCCGGCCAGGTCCACTGCTCCGGAGCACTCGCCGTCGCAGTAGTCGGCGGCTTCCTGCGGAAATTGCGCCGCCTCCACCTCGGGTCCGACCGTGCTCATGCTGCAAGCGTACTCGGGTACTTAGGTTGACACGATTATGGACGCAGGTACTATTACCGAGGTGATCGTTCAAAGTTGAATTATTTTACCCAAGCGAGCAGAGGGCCAACAGCAATGACGACTCCCAACAGTAATCAGGCCAGCGAAGCCGCGACAGCATACGCAGGCCCGGCAAGCTTCCAGCTAGATCCGGCCGCATCGGCCGTTTCGATCGCGCACAAGACCTTCTGGGGGATGGGCACGGTACGCGGTTCCTTCACCAGGCTCAGCGGATCGGCGGAGATCCTGACGGACGGATCCGGGCGCGGCCGCCTCGAGATAGACGCGGCATCGATCGACACTAAGAATGCCAAGCGCGACGAGCACCTGCGGTCCAAGGACTTCTTCAACGCTAGCGACCACCCGCAGATCGTGGTGGAACTGCCGCAGGCCGCCAGGCAAGGCGCGGATGCCGTGACGACCACCGGGACGCTGACCGTAGCCGGCCAGAAGCGGCCGCTGACGCTGACCGCCCGGATCACCGAGGCAGCCGGCAACGCGATCACCCTCACAGCCGACGCTGATATCGACCGGGCCGACTTCGGCATGAGCTGGAATCAGCTCGGCATGATCAAGGGAAAGGCGCACGTCAGCGTCGTTGCCCGGTTCGTCAAGGCCGCCGCCACCCGGTAGCTCCGGCCCGATTCGAGCAAGTCAAGTAAGGATCAACCAGATGAAGCTTCAGGTGATCGTCGGCAGCACCCGGCCCGCCAGGGCGGCGGACAAGGTGGTGCGCTGGGTGACCGGCCAGGCGCTGCATGAGGCGTTCGACACGGAGGTGATCGACCTCCGCGACTGGCCGCTTCCGATGTTCGGCGAACACGCGGGCAGCATCGGCGACCCGAATGACCCGTCGTACTCCGACCCGGCCGTGCGCCAGTGGAACCGCAAGATCGCCGAGGCGGACGCTTATCTTGTGATCACGCCCGAGTACAACCACAGCGTGCCCGGCGAACTGAAGAACGCGATCGACAGCGTGTTCTTCTCGTTCGCCTTCCGCAACAAGCCGATGGCGATGGTGGGCTATAGCGGCGGCATCGGCGGAGGCATCCGTGCGATCGAGCACCTCACTCAGATCGCCGTCGAAGTGGAGGCCGCGCCACTGCGCAGCACCGTGGTCCTGCCGTTCGTCGACAAGGCGTTCACCGAGGACGGCGAGCCAGCGGACGCTGCAACAGAGATCAGCATGCAGATCCTGCTCGAGGACCTAGCCTGGTGGGCGGCCGCCCTGCGGAACGCTCGCGCCGCCGGCGAACTGCTTCCTGGCAAGGTCAGGGCGCGCATGGCGGCGACCGCGGGATCCGCGGCGGCCCGCTAGCGGGTTTGTGCCTGCGCCGCTGGCCGGCCCGCTAGCCGGGACTGTCGTTGTCCTGAGACGGGCCAGCTGGCGGCGCGGACACCGCATGCCGCCTGGGCACCGACTCACGAAACGTATGCCGGTATGCGTTCGGCGTGGTGGCACGCCAGGTGCGGAAGTGATGGCGAAGCGTGGCCGCGTTCCCGAACCCGGCTCGTTCCGCTATCACGTCCACGATCTCGTCGGTCTCCTCAAGCAGTTGCTGGGCCAGCAGGATCCGCTGGCCGGTCAGCCAGCGTTGCGGCGTCGTTCCGGTTTCCTGGACGAACCGCCGCGCGAACGTACGTGGCGACATCGCTGCCAGGCTGGCTAGCTCATCTATGGTGACGGCGCGGCTCAGGTTATGCTGCATCCATTCGATGACCTCGCCGACGGTGTCGCAGTCTGGTTCGGCAACCGGACGCTCCACATACTGGGCCTGGCCGCCGTCCCGGTGCGGCGGCACGACCATCCGCCGGGCAATGGCATTGGCGACCCGGCTGCCTTGTTCCCTGCGGACCAGATACAGGCACGCGTCGATGCCGGCCGCAGTCCCGGCGCTGGTGACGACCGTATCGTCGGCTACGTACAGCACCGACGGGTCCACCTTGGCCGCCGGGTACATCCGGGCCAGCCTTGCGGCATGGCGCCAGTGCGTTGTGCAGCCGCGGCCATCGAGTAGTCCCGCCGCGCCCAGCACGAACGCGCCGGTGCAGACGCTGAGCACGCAGGCGTTCCGGTCGACAGCGCGGCGCAGTGCGGCGATCAGCGGCTCGGGCCAGTCGCCGCGCATGCAGCGCGCATCGCTAGTGGCCGGCACCGCGATCAGGTCGGCCGTCTCAAGCCGGTCCAGGCCGAACTCAGTCTGCAGGGCGAATCCGGCAGCGGACCGGAGCGGACCGTCCTCGCCGGCGACGACCGCGAAGTCGTAACCAGGCAATCCCTCGTCGGTCCGGTCAGTCCCGAATACCTCGCACAGCACGCCGAGCTCGAACGGCTCGAAGCCGTCGAGCACCACGGCGGCCACGTTCTTCAGCATGAGTTCATCATGCCCTAGGGAACTGGCAGGATATAACGGTTCACTGTCTTTACTGCCACTGTTGGGCGTCGCGGCAGCCGGCCATGCTAGTAGTCATGGACACCGCAGCCTGCCACTCATCTGCCATCCGGCATCTCGCCAGCGCGGTTTCCGGTTTCCTGTCTGACTGGGCTTACGCCCAGCACAGGTTGGCCGAAATCCTCACCGCTCCCGACCGGCTCCGGTCCGACCCGGACACGCCTCCGGAGACCTACGCCGAGTTCCTGCTCCGAACCTCAGGGGTACTGCACCGCGAGCCGCCAGCACGCGCCCGAATCCGCTGCAACTGACGCGCGCAACTTCAGACGACCGATGGCGTCAGAACGTCGGCGAAGTCGAGCAGCAGGGCAGCCTTGGATTTGGCTCCGATCACCTGCCTGACAACCTCTCCGCCCGAGAAGACGCAGATCGTCGGCACGTGCAGTACTCCGTAGCGGTGGACGGTCAGCGGGTTCTCGTCCGAGTTGATCTTTACCAGGCTGACCCGGCCCGCGTAGTCCTCCGCAATCGATTCCAGCACTGGCGCGACCATCCGGCACGGCCCGCACCACTCGGCCCAGAATTCCACGATGACGGGTGTCGCGCTAGCCAGCACTTCGGCCTCGAAGCTGTCATCGGTCACGACTCGTGCGCTGCTCATTTACTTCCTCCTTAGTCGGACGCCTGCGGGACCGTGACTCTAGGTCGCCACCGGGTCGGGTAGCTGGAGCGCCGCGCACTGCTTGCCGTCTCCGTGCTCGCAGACGCGGATGAGCTGGCGGAGCCTGCAGCGCTGCTGCATGAGCTCCCTGACCTGGGCATCGATCGCGGCGAGCTTTGCCTGCGCTGCCGTCTGGATCTCCGTAGTCGACTGGGCCTCGGCCGGACCGAGCAACTCGGCTATCTCACCGAGAGTGAATCCGAGGTGCCGGGCCCGCCGGATGAACACCAGCCGCGACCGGTCGGCATCGGAGTACTCGCGGTAGCCGGAGCCACGCCGCTCAGGCTGCGGCAACAGGCCACGGCGCTGATAGAACCGTACGGTCTCCACACCGACGCCCTCGGCTGCGGCCAGTTTCCCGATCGTCATCCCGCTCATGGCTGCACCGTACCGGCCGTACCCAGGTACGGAGTCAAACCACATCCTGCTCGTTCGCAGGCCGACGGCAGATGTTTTTCATGATGGAACCCGTGGCGCTGTTACTACTGTGGCGCAGGATGCGACGGCACTCCGGGTCCGCCTGGGGACGGCTGGGTGGCGTCGGACGGGACGACCGTGCCGCTCCAGTAGGGCTGACCTGGGTACGGCTGAGCTTGGTACGGCTGACCCGGGTACAGCTGAGCTTGGTACGGCTGACCTGGGTACGGCTGACCGTGGTATGGCAGGCCGGGGTAGAACGGCCCGCGGTCAGGCGGCGAATCGACGGTGAGCAGCATCCAGATGCACAACAGGATGAGCGTGCCGAGGAACGCGCAGAACACCCAGAACATCGGAGTCAGCCCATTGGTGATCTTGAGTCCGAGCTGGCTGGCCTGTGCCTGAGAAATCCCGAACTGCGCCGGCGGAGTCGGCTGAGACACCTGAATGATGGCGGAGATGGCCTGGGCAACCATCGGGATGATGGCGCCGACGGCTAGCGCGGCCCCTAGCCGGATGGGCCGCCACAGCGCGGCGGCCACAACAGCGGCGACCAGCAGCACCATCACGGCAACGTCGCCGACGATCACCGGCGCCGGGTTCACGAACGCGTTCCCGGCGGTCTCCGTCTGCGAGGTGCCGAAACCGGTCTGCAGAAGGTAGCGGTCCCACGCGGGTGCGAACGCGACCGCAGCGCCGATGGCCGCGAGAATGATCACCACAGTGGGAACGATCTCGTGACTGGCCAGCCTCGGGCGCCGGCTGCCAGCTGGCCGGCCTCGGAAGGTTAGCCCCGAGGCTGCGAACGCCAGCACAGCCCCGGCAGCGCAGGCGAACCAGCCGATGATCGACAGAACCAGGCCGGCGCCCAGGAGGTTCGCGCCGTCCGCGATGGGAATGCCGAGGTCAGCGAAGAACAAGCCCAGCGTGACCGCGCTGACGCCAGCGCCGAGCAGCGCTCCGGCCTGGCGGCGGACGCCGCCGAGCAGGATGAGCACGGCACTTCCGGCCCACGCGGCGAGATAGATAAGGTGCGGCACCAGCTCGACCGACTGCGCCGCCAGGCTGACACCGGCGGAATAGGTGGGGAACAAACCGATGACCCCGAGAAGGACGCCCACCGCTAGCAGTGCTGCAGCGATGCGAGGGTTACGCAGCACCCGGGCTGGGCTGGCCGGACGCTCGACGACCTGGCCATACTGCGGGTCAATAGCGTCTTCGGCCGCTTGCGGGCCGGACGGGCCGCTCGCTACCGCGGCCGGCGACTCGGCGGCGTCGGAGGGTGGGGGCGTTCCCGTCGCCGGTGAGGTCTCAGCGGCTGCCGGGGTCGCGCCAGCCGATGCCGGGGCTACCGCAGCAGGCGCCGATGTCGCGCCAGCCGGCGTGATGGTGCCCGGCACCTCGACTGACGCGAACCGCGACCACGCGCCCGTCCACCCCTCCGGGGTGAGCGGCCACCACTCGAGCGGCGGATTCTGTGGCGCCGCGGCATGCCAGATCCCGTAGAACTGCGGCCCCTGTCCGATGGCGTAATTCGCCCCGCGGTAGGCGATGCTGACGTTGTCTGGCACGGCCTTGATCCTTCCTGCTCAGCCCAACCTAAGGTGGGTACTACGAAGAGTATTCGGTCGGCCTCCAGGTTCCCTGGATGATGCCTCTGGCATTGCTGATGCCTGGCTCAGTGCGCGAGCCCTGCTTGGATAGCTCCTCGCCTGCTTGCGTGGCTGGCAGCTGCGCTGCCGCGCGCTAACCTGCTCGCGATGACCGACGACGAGATTCCGGGCTTCCTGGCGGCGCTTGGCGTCCCCGGGATCGTTGACGCGCATGTCCATTTCCTGCCTGACGGCCTCCAGGCTGCGGTGTGGCGCTGGTTTGACGGGCTGACGCCGCCGTGGCCAGTGACCTACCGGGTGCCAGCCGAAGATCGGCTAGCTGTCCTGGCCGGGCTTTGTGTCCGACATCACACTGCGCTGGCGTATGCTCACCGTCCGGGCATGCTGTCGTTCCTCAATGACCACACGCTCGGCCTGGCCACCGCGGTTCCGGCGGTCATCCCGACGTTCACGATCTACCCTGAGCCGGGCGTGGCGGAGGAGACCAAGCGCTGCCTGGACGCAGGCGGCCGCGCCGTCAAGGTGCACCTGCAGGTCGGCGGATTCGATGCTACAGATCCGCTGCTGTCCGGGGCCTGGGCACTGCTCCAGGACGCGGGAACCCCGATCATCCTGCACGCAGGCGCAGTTGCTGATGGCTCCGGAAACGAGGAATGGTGCGGCCCGGCTCCAGTCCGGCGGCTGCTTGACCGGTTCCCTGGCTTGCGGCTGGTGATCGCCCATCTTGGCGCGCCGGACCATGACGAGTTCGTCGGGCTTGCCGAGCGCTATGACGGCGTGTGGCTCGACACCGCCATGGTGTTCACTGACCCGCCTTACCTCGGCCCTTCGCCACTGCATCTGGTTCACCGCCTGAGGGCACTCGGCGACCGGATCGTGTTCGGCTCGGACTTCCCTACCATCCCGCACCAGTTCGCCGCTCAGGTCAGCGGCCTGGCGGCGCTGGGCTTCGGCGATGACTGGCTCAGGAAGGTGCTCTGGTCTAACGGCCTGCGGTTGTTCGGCATCGAAACAGCGGCGTAGCCGCCAGGGGAACGTTGCCGCGTGTGGGGCCGTTAGTCTCGCCGATCCCGGGAGACCGGCGCTGCAACGATCCCGCGTGCCGGAGCGATAGTCCAAGTATGTCGATGAGGTTCCAGCACCCTAGCTACTTTGGCCGTCTCAGCCGAGCGGCAAACGCCGTGGATGAGCGCTCCGCGACACCGGAGTCTGATGCCGCGTACCAGCTGCCACCCCGGTATTCGCAGCGAGCATGCTGTTGCCCTGCCCCACCGAGCGTGATCGCGGTCATTCCGGATAACGGTCGCCACGCGCCGGCGGAATTGCTGTTGTGCGGTCATCATTACCGGCAGTCAAGGCAGGCGCTGGCGGGAAGCGGCGCAACGCTCATGGACCTCAAGGGCCGCCCCCTGACGCCGGAGACGTGGCCCGCACCTTCTGACGTTGACATCTAGCGATTCAGGCATACCACGCGACTCGTCGCCCGTCACTCCCACACACACCAGGCCAGGAGGAGCTGCCGTGACCGATACCCAGTGGGCTGATGTTTCTGAGTTTCAGCGCCCCGTCGACGATGCCTACCCGTGGCAGTTCTTCAGCTTCCGGTCCAATGACGGCGAGCACCGCGACGCGAACTTTGCCGACAACCGGAAGTGGGCCGATGAGGCGGTCGCCGACGGGCGGATCTTCGGCTACCTGGTGTACTACTTCTACCGGCCGGGCGTGAACGGCGCCGAGGTCCTGAAGTCGATGGTTGGCAGTCCGAACCGGCGTATGGCCGTGATGATCGATGTCGAGTCCGACGGCGGGAAGATCACCGGCAACCAGTCAGCTTCGATCAACAGGCAGTTCGACGACCTAGCCCGCTGGCTTGGCAGTCCTCAGCGGGTTATCGGGTACGGCAACACCGGCGATCTCGACTCCCTCTGGCCTTCCAAGCCGCATGGCATCAGGCTGGTGATCGCCGCCTACGGATCCAACCCGGCCTACCCTGGCAAGTTCGCCCACCAGTACTCCGACACTTACGTGACCCCGCCATTCGGCGCCTGTGACATCAACTCTGCCGACGGGATGAACGTCGCCGACCTGGAGCGGATGTTCGGCTTCACCGCCGGCGCCCCCAAGCCCAAGCCGAAGGCGCCGAAGCAGCCGTGGCCCTACGGCCCGCACGACTACCTCGGGATGCCCTCAGCTGATCCGCATTGCCACTCGGGGTACTACGGCGGCAAGGACGCGAGTGTCGTACTGACCTGGCAGCACCAGATGTCGCATCGGGGCTGGCAGATCGCGCGTGACGGCAAGTACGGGCAGCAGTCCCGGAAAGTGTGCCTGCAGTTCCAGGCCGAGAAGAAGCTGACAGCGGACGGCATGGTCGGCCCGCGCACCTGGGAGGCGTCGTGGACGGCGCCCGTCACCTGAGCCTGCTTGCGCCGGCGCTTCGGCCCGGCGCAATAAGGCTGTGACGGCGGCGACCACCCTGCACGTTGTTGCACTGCTCTCGCATCTGCACTCGGTTAGTCGTTGTCGATGTGCTGCAATGCGACCATCGGGGCATCCTGGGTGGCATGAGCGAAGCGCGCTGGCGTCGGGGCGAACGTGAGGCTGACCATTCACACCTCGGCCATAGCCACGACGGCGTCCGGCACCAGCGTGGTCACGGTCATGAGCATCATGACGGGCTAGCTGCTCGCATCCCGCACGTGCTGCGGCCACACTCACATGAAGCCGCCGGCAAGGTCGATGCGGCCATGGAAGCTAGCGCAGCGGGCATGCGGGCACTGTGGATCTCCCTGGCTGTCCTGATGTGCACTGCGGCCATCCAGGCCGTCGTGGTCGGTTTCTCGGGCTCGGTAGCGCTACTCGGCGACGCACTTCACAACACAGCCGACGCGCTGACCGCCGTTCCGCTTGCCGTCGCCTTCGTGCTCGGCCGACGGCCCCCGACTCGCCAGTACACCTACGGCTACGGACGCGCCGAGGACATGGCCGGCGTGATCATTGTCTTGCTGATGGCGCTTTCTTCGGCGGCAGCGGCGTGGGAGGCAGCATCACGGCTGGCTAGCCCTCACCGAGTCACGAACCTGGTCGCTGTCGCGATCGCGGCCGTCGTCGGGTTCGCCGGAAACGAGCTGGTTGCCGGTTATCGCATCCGCGTTGGCCGGAGCATCGGCTCGGCCGCTCTTGTCGCGGACGGACTGCACGCTCGCACCGACGGTCTCACGTCGCTGGCCGTGCTGCTGGGAGTAGGCGGAATAGCCCTCGGATGGCAGTGGGCGGATCCGGTAGTCGGCCTGATCATTACGGTCGCCATCCTGTCCGTGTTGCGCCAGGCTGCCCGTGAGGTCTTCCGGCGGCTCATGGATGCCGTCGATCCCGCCCTCGTTGATCATGCTGAGACCACCCTTCGCGGCGTGCCGGGCGTCCTCGACGTCGGGGATGTCCGGTTGCGGTGGATCGGCCACCAACTCCGCGCCGAGTGCCAGATCGTGATCTCGTCGGATTGCTCCGCCGTCCAGGGCCATGCCGTTGCAGTCCTGGCTGAGCACGAGCTACTCCACGCATTGCCCCGGCTCAATGCCGCCCTAGTGCATGCCGACCCGGACCCCGGAGCGCCAGGTGAGGACTTCCACGCCTTGCTGGCATCGCATCAGCGAGCGTCCTGACAGTTCTCCAGTCTCCAGCGCCGTCGTGCGAGCGAATCCGGTGGCACTCCGCGTTACTGGACAGGCATGTCGGCCCTGAGCCCGGCACCCTCAGCCGCGTCCGCCAGCCGCTTGTCATAGGTGA
>DASXIA010000066.1:0-1808 GCA_036488155.1 Streptosporangiaceae bacterium
CCCGGCCAGCGGGACGGTCGCGATGGACCTCGCCGAAGAGCACCGGCAGCATCTCCGCCGCTGGTTCTACGACTGCGGCTACGACATGCACCGCGGGCTGGCCGAGCTTTACATTTCGGACCCGCGTTACATGGCCAGCTATGACGAGATCGAGCCGGGCTTCTCCCAGTACGTGCACGATGCGATCACGGCCAACGCCGACCGGAACGGCTAGAGGACGCGCTTGAACGATGATCGCGAAGGATCTGCGTCGCCGGCGCCGCAGATCCTTTGCGATCATGAAGTCGGGTGTCTACAGGACCCCCTTGGTGCTCGGGACCGAGCCGCCCGAACGGGGATCCGGCGCCGCCGCCGCCCGCAGCGCCCGGGCGAACGCCTTGAACTGGGCCTCCACGATGTGATGCGGGTTGCGCCCGCGCAGCACGTCCAGGTGGATGCAGATGCCGGCCGAGTGCGCGAGCGACTCGAAGAAATGCCGCGTCAGCGTGGTGTCGTAGGTACCGATCAGCGGCGACATGCCGTCCGGCTCGGTGTGCACGACGTAAGGCCGGCCAGACAGATCGACGGCCGCCCGCACCAGCGTCTCGTCGAGCGGCACCAGCGCGTCTCCGAACCGGCAGATGCCGAGTTTCTCGCCGAGCGCCTCGCGCAGCGCCTGGCCGAGGGCGATCGCCGTGTCTTCCACGGTGTGGTGCGCGTCCACCTCAAGGTCGCCGCGCGCCTGCACGGTCAGGTCGAGCAGCCCGTGCCGGCCCAGTTGCGCCAGCATGTGGTCGAAGAACGGCACACCAGTCTCGGCCCGGCCGACTCCGGCTCCGTCGAGCGCGAGCTCGACCAGGACCTGGGTCTCACCGGTGACCCGGCCGATACGCGCCGACCTGGTCACGACAGCACCGCCACCGCGCGGCCGGCCAGGACGCTCGCTAGTTCAGCCAGGAACGTGGCATTCTCGGCAGCGGTCCCGATGCTCACTCGCAGCCACTCCGGCGGGCCAGTTTCCCTGACCAGCACGCCGCGGTCGAGGAGGGCTGACCAGACCGCATGACTATCGGCAAACCTGCCGAATAGCACGAAGTTGGCATCAGAGTCCCCGGCGGTGAGCCCCAATCCACGCAGTTTCTGCACCAGAGCGTCACGCTCGGCACGGATCGCGGCAACCGAAGACAGGAGCTCAGCGGAATGCCGGAGGGCGGCAAGCGCCACCGCCTGGGTGACCGCGGACAGGTGGTAAGGCAGCCGGACCAGCAGCAGCGCGTTGACAACGTCGGGGTCGGCGGCAAGGTAGCCGACCCGTGCGCCGGCCAGCGCGAATGCCTTCGACATGGTCCGCACCACGACTAGGCGCGGATAGCGGGACAGTAGCGCTAGCGCTGTCCCCGACCGGTCCCTCGAAAACTCGGCGTACGCCTCGTCGACGATCACCATGCCAGGCGCAGCCGCGCAGACCGACTCGATCACCGCCAGCGGGGTTGCCGATCCGGTCGGGTTGTTCGGCGAGGTCAGGAAGACCAGGTCCGGCTGGTGGCGGCGCACTGCCTCGGCAGCCTCCCCCGGCTCCAGGCCGAAATCGCTGCTCCGCTCTGCCGCGATCCACCGGGTCGCGGTCGTCTGGCTGATCAAGGGGTGCACTGAGTACGACGGCTCGAAGCCCAGCGCGCTGCGGCCTGGTCCGCCGAATGCCTGCAGGAGCTGCTGGATAATCTCGTTGGACCCGTTGGCTGCCCACGTGCGGTCGGCGGTGAGCCCGTGCCCCAGGTAGGCGGCCAGGGCCTCACGTAGCGCGACGGCATCCCGGTCCGGGTACCGGT
>DASXIA010000040.1:0-1656 GCA_036488155.1 Streptosporangiaceae bacterium
GACGCGGCGCTGACGGCACGCAGGATCGGCGCCCCGCCGCCGGTCTACGTACCCGGCCGCCACCTGACGATGATCGCCTCGCCGGGCCAGGTCGCCGCCGCCATCGACTCCCTCGGCAACCGGCAGGCGCGCTGACCTTGCAGCAGGACCCGGCGCCTCCGCCAGCGGTCAGGCTGGCAGCATGACCCGGTCTTCGCCGTGGACGGCGATCGCGGCCAGGAGGCTCGACGTGCAGAAGTGCCCGCTTGCGGTGATGGAGATGTTGCGCTTGAAGTACTCGCTCAGGCGTACATTCGTCAGCCTTCGGGGTGGTGGCGGATATGCCTTGCGGCATATATGGACGCTCGAAGTTGTGGCCACTCGGCCGATCCGCTGCGGGGCGGCCGGTTCCTAGCGTTGATGGTGCCAGGACACCACCGATGAGAGGAACATTCGATGATCGAGGTAGAGAACATCAGCAAGCGATACGGGGAGAAGCTGGCGGTCGACAGCCTGGACTTTGTTGTCCAGCCCGGTATCGTGACTGGCTTTCTCGGCCCGAACGGGGCCGGCAAATCGACCACGATGCGGATGATCGCCGGCCTGGACGAGCCCACCGCCGGCCGGGTCAGGGTCAGTGGCAAGGATTACCGTGCTGCGTCTGCCCCGATGGCGGAGCTGGGCATCTTGCTGGAGGCCAGGGCGGTGCACACCGGCCGGTCGGCCCGCAATCACCTGCTGGCGCTGGCGCAGACCAACGGCGTCAGCCGGCGGCGGGTCGATGAGGTAATCGGCATGGCCGGCCTGGATGATGTGGCGGGCAAACGGGTTGGCGGGTTCTCCCTCGGGATGGGCCAGCGGCTGGGTATCGCCTCGGCGCTGCTGGGCGATCCCGGCGTCCTAGTCCTGGACGAGCCGGTCAACGGGCTGGACCCCGAGGGGGTGCTGTGGATCCGGAACCTGCTCAAGGGCCTGGCCGCCGAGGGCCGCACCGTGTTCGTGTCCTCGCACCTGATGAGTGAGATGGCGCTGACCGCGACCCGGCTCGTTGTCGTCGGCCGGGGGCGGCTGATCGCCGACACCACGGTCGAGGAGTTCGTGGCCCGCGCCGGAAGCGGAGCCGTCACGGTGCGCACGCCGCAGGCTGCCCAACTGCGCGACCTGCTGCTCGGGCCGGACATCACTGTGACCAGCGAGCAGGGCGGCGTCCTGCAGGTACGGGGACTGACCGCCGAAGAGATCGGCACCACCGCCTGGCAGGCCCACCTGCCCATCTTCGAACTGACCACTAAGCAGGCTTCACTGGAGGAGGCATTCATGCAGCTCACCGACGACTCCGTTGACTTCCGCTCGCACGGGGCCCGCGAGGCGGTGGCAGCCCGATGAGCGCGCTCACCACTACCCACGCCGCGGCCGGCCCAGCGCTGAAGGTCACCCAGGGCCGGGTGCTGCGCTCGGAGTTCACCAAGTTCCGCTCCCTGCGGTCCACTGCCTACACGCTGCTGACCGCCGTCGTGCTGATGGTCGGCCTCGGCGCGGTGTTCTCGGCGGTGACCGCCAGCCAGTACCACACGTTCGACGCGGCCACGCGGGCCAGCTTCAACCCCATCACGACCAGCCTGAGCGGCGTCATGTTCGCCGTCGTGGCCTTCGGTGTCCTCGGCGTGCTGGTGGCGA
>DASXIA010000076.1:0-2207 GCA_036488155.1 Streptosporangiaceae bacterium
CCCGGTACCACGGCGGTCTCTACCGCCTCCGCCACCAGGTCTATCACCGTCGGCTTGGCCAGCCAGGGCACCAGGGTGACGGCGCGCCCGGCCGCCAGCCCGGAGATGCACGCGAGCGCCTCCCCGGCATCGCCCACATCCAGCCGCCCGCGCGGGCCGAGTTCGAGGTGGGTCAGCAGCCACCGGGGGATGCCTGCCCGCGCGGCGAGCCCGGCCGCCGCCGAGTCGTCACCAGCGCGCAGCGCCGAGGCCAGCTCACGACAGAGCGCAATGTCCGGCAGCATCTCTCCCGCGGTCATCGCAGGAGCATACCGCCAGGCGCGGATCAGGGCCGGCCATCACGGCTTCGATGGCATTGCTCACTGGACGACTCCGCTGAATCGCTCGGCTCGGAACGCGGAATCATCACCAAGGTGGAAATAGATGTGACCCTTGAGCGTGCCATCGGGGTTGAGTGCGGCCCAGCCGCGGCCGCTCACATCGTCGCCCTCGTCGGAGCCTTGCCACGAGAACTCAATGCCCGGCTCCCCATCACGTTCAGCGTCGCGGCAGTCGAGTTCTCCCGTCACCACGATGAAGCCCAGACTGCCGAGGCCGTCATCATCGAACTCGATGAAGCCGGGCTGGACGAGATCGACGGCCTCCTGATCCCAGTTGTCCATCTCGGTGATACGCCACCGGCCTGTGATGCTCGTACTCTCGGACATGCGACGACAGTAGCGACCCGAAGAGCTGCCAGGCGGACAAGGCAGGTAAGCCGCCTGCAACCTCATACCTCAAGCGCGACGCTGAAGAACGCGGCCAGGCCCGCGATCAGCGCCCGCAGCGCTCCGACCGGCAACCCGCGCCACCTTGGCTAAGTCGATCTCCTTAGATATCCTAAGTGGATATCTAAGATATCTAGGCGGAGGGCGTCTTTATGAGCATGGTGAAAACGCCGGTCGAGATTGATGAGGAAGCGCTGGCCACGGCGGCCGAAGTGCTGGGCACCAAGACGAAGAAGGACACGGTGAACGCCGCCCTTCGCGAAGTCGGGCAGCGCATGGTGCGGCTGCGGGCCCTGGCCAGGCTCGGCGAGATGGCCGACAGCGGCGATTTCGATGAGTTCCTCGGCAATAAGGCCGCGTACCGCAGGTGAGTCCTGCCCTGTACCTGATCGACACGTCGGGCCTGTTCCGGATCCTGCAGGACAAGCTGCGGCAGGCGTGGTCCGATCAGCTGACCGCCGGTGTCATCGCCGTATGCCCGATCGTAGAGCTGGAGTTCTTGTACTCCGCGCGATCTCTGGCTGACCGGCTGGAAAAACGGCGTTTGCTGCGAGAGTTGTTCGGCTGGGTGCCGATGCCCGAGCGGGCTTATGACAGGGCGGGCGAGATCCAGCAACGCCTGACCGAGACCGGCAGGCACCGCTCCGCGGGGCCCGTCGACTTGCTCATCGCCGCGACCGCGGAAAGCGAGCGCCTCATCGTGCTGTGCGATGATCATGACTTCGAGGTCGTGGCCTCGGTCACTGGTCAGCCGGTCAAGCTGGTCACCGACATTGACGGATAGTCGCCAGCGGCCAGGGTGTCCGCCCGTCGATACATCGCAGACCAGGAGATGCTTGCGCCGCCTGACGCGGGTTCACGACGACCGGCTCTAAGTTGACTGACCGAGGAGACGAGCCGGACCCACTGCGCGGCTGCCGCTGCCCGGCTGGCGCGGCCCATCTCCGGCAGCTGGAGGAGCTCCTGGACGACGTCCAGAACGAGTTGCTCGCTCCGCTCTCACCAGCCGAACGCCAGCAGCTGATCCACCTGCTCACCCGGGTCCTGGAACGCCACGCCTGACCCGGCAGCACCAGACCCGTAAGATCGTGATCATGCCCGCGACCGAGCTGCGGTTCGGGCGCGCGCCAGGAGCATGGCCGCTGCTCGGTCACATCGTGGCGCTGCAGCGCCGCCCGCTGGCGCTGCTCGACTCGCTCCCGGCTCATGGCGACCTGGTCGAGGTCAGGGCCGGTCCCAGGCCGGCCTACGTGGTGTGCCACCCGGGCCTGGTCCGCCAGGTGCTGACCGACTTCCGCACATTCGACCGAACGGGCCTGGTCTACGAGCGGATCCGATCGGCCATGGGCAACGGCCTGGCCAGCGCCGGGTACCAGGATCATCGCCGCCAGCGCCTGATCATGCAGCCCGCCTTCCAGCGCGAACACCTACACAGCTATG
>DASXIA010000055.1:0-2013 GCA_036488155.1 Streptosporangiaceae bacterium
CACAAGCGGGGCATCCGGGTGATCGCTGACCTGGTCATGAACCACACCAGTGAGGACCACCCGTGGTTCCAGGCCTCCCGCAGCGACCCGGACGGCCCCTACGGCGACTTCTACGTGTGGTCCGACGCCGACGACGGGTACCCGGACGCTCGAGTGATCTTCGTCGACACCGAGCGCTCGAACTGGACCTATGACGAGGTGCGCGGGCAGTACTACTGGCACCGGTTCTTCTCGCACCAGCCCGACCTGAACTACGAGAACCCGCTGGTGCAGGACTCCATGCTCGAGGTGCTGCGGTTCTGGCTCGACCTCGGCATCGACGGCTTCCGCCTCGACGCCGTGCCCTACCTGTACGAGCGCGAGGGCACGAACTGCGAGAACCTGAAAGAAACCCACGAGTACCTGAAGCGGGTGCGGGCCGAGATCGACCGCCTCTATCCCGACCGGGTGCTGCTGGCCGAGGCGAACCAGTGGCCCGCTGACGTGGTCGAGTACTTCGGCGACGCGAGCGTCGGCGGCGACGAGTGCCACATGGCCTTCCATTTCCCGCTGATGCCGCGCATCTTCATGGCCGTGCGGCGGGAGCAGCGTTACCCGATCTCAGAAATCCTGGCCCAGACGCCGCAGATACCTTCGGGCTGCCAGTGGGGCATCTTCCTGCGTAATCACGACGAGCTGACGCTGGAGATGGTCACCGACGACGAGCGTGACTACATGTACGCCGAGTACGCGCGGGACCCGCGGATGAAGGCGAACATAGGCATCCGGCGCCGGCTGGCACCGCTGCTGGACAACGACCGGGATCAGCTGGAGCTCTTCACTGCCCTGCTGCTGTCGCTGCCCGGCTCGCCGGTGATCTACTACGGCGACGAGATCGGCATGGGCGACAACATCTGGCTCGGCGACCGCGACGGCGTGCGCACGCCGATGCAATGGACCCCGGACCGTAACGCTGGTTTCTCCCGGTGCGACCCGGCCCGGCTGTACCTGCCGCTGATCATGGACCCGATCTACGGCTACCAGGGCCTCAATGTTGAGGCCCAGGAGCGCATGAATGGCTCGCTGCTGAACTGGACCCGCCGGATGATCGACATCCGCAAGCGGCACCCGGTGTTCGCGCTCGGTGAGTACCACGAGCTGAACTCGTCTAACCCCAGCGTGCTGGCCTTCGTGCGGGAGTACCGCAACTCCGATGCCGGGGCTGAGGACGACAGTAAGACAGACCGGATGCTGTGCGTGAACAACTTGTCGCGCTATCCGCAGCCGGTCGAGCTTGACCTGAGCAGGTTTGCCGGATCCGTCCCGGTCGAGACCATGGGCGGCGTGGCGTTCCCGCCCATCGGCGAGCTGAGCTACCTGCTGACGCTGCCTGGATACGGCTTCTACTGGCTGATGCTGAAGCCGCCGGCCAACTACGGCCCATAACCGCGCGCCGGGCGCACGCACGCGCAATCGCCGCCCCAAGCTCGAAGGACAAAGAGTGACGAACTGGGTGAAAAGTCCCGGCGCGGGCCGTCCGGCTAGCCGGAGACGGCGGAGACGGCGGCCGGCAGCCTCGGCAGAAAGTACTCCCAGCCCTCCCAGTGCAAGGCATGCGCCTTCTGCCCGGCTTGGTCTGGGGCATGTGGACCATGCTCAACCGTGAGTACCGTCGAGCACCCGTCATCTGCTGGCTCAACGCGCACGGTGACGGCGCTGGGCGGCTCATCCTCGCCGTCCCACGCCCAGGAGAACTCGAGCGAGCGGCCGGGCGCGTACGTTATTACCCGGCCGACCAGCCGCGCCGGGATCTTAGGGAAGTTGACGCTGTACTGGCCGCCCGGGACAAGATCCGCAGTCAGCTCGCCGCGCCACCAGCGTGCCAGCACGGCGGGGTCGGTGAACGCGGCCAGCGCCTGCACGGGCTCGCAGCCGGGCAGTGCGACCGTTGCCACGATCATCGGACCGGAGTCGGCGATGCTTACCTGCCCGCCAGTCCCGGTGTCGGCTGGTGTCGTATTCGCGGGCACCGCG